>NC_011761.1:1855625-2158750 GCF_000021485.1 Acidithiobacillus ferrooxidans ATCC 23270 | reverse complement strand
TGAAATTCTAGTGGCCCCATCCACGGACCCCGGGTGGACACCGCTATTCCTCAAAGCTGGCGGACTGGTAGTGGAAACAGGCGGATATCTGTCTCATGGTGCCATTGTCGCGCGAGAGTTTGGTATCCCTGCGGTAATGAATCTCCCAGGAGTCTTTCTAAAGCTTAATGACGGGGACTTGTTGGAAGTGGATGGCCAGAAGGGCACCGTAATTTGCCTAGAACGTGAAGACACACATTAAAAATGTCACATATAGTTCTTGGCAGGGGACAGTGACGGCATCGCATATGAATCTTACAGGTCAATAAGGGGCTGAAATGGGAATAGAAGGCATCCTCGAAAAAGGTTTTGTTACCACCAGTATTGATACAGTAGTCAACTGGAGCCGCACCGGCTCGCTCTGGCCCATGACTTTTGGGCTCGCCTGTTGCGCAGTCGAAATGATGCATGCCGGTGCTGCGCGTTATGACCTGGATCGTTTCGGCTTGCTTTTTCGCCCCAGTCCGCGCCAGTCTGATCTGATGATTGTGGCCGGGACCTTGGTCAACAAAATGGCTCCGGCTTTGCGTAAGGTCTACGATCAGATGCCGGAACCGCGCTGGGTCGTTTCCATGGGATCCTGTGCCAATGGCGGTGGTTATTACCACTATTCTTACAGCGTAGTGCGTGGCTGTGACCGCATCGTTCCCGTTGATATTTACGTGCCGGGCTGTCCGCCGACGGCGGAAGCGTTGATTTTTGGCCTGATACAGCTACAGAAAAAAATCCGTCGCACTAATACGATAGCCAGGTGATCTATGGCCGACGTACTCGACAATTTGCGCACGCATCCGGGCGCAAGAGCTCGGGGGACACTGAGCAGCGCCCATCCGGAGCGTGGTGAGTTTACGCGGCGCACAAAACAAGTCTTTATAGGTAAGCATAAACTATGCGATATTATGATACATAATGCCTTATTATTATCAGTAAATGTAGATAATAAAAACCACTAAACCCCCACACATTTTGTATTAATATGGAGCTTAATATGGTAATACGGAAAGCAAATAGGATGGACACAAAAAAGATATGGGATGTTCGCATTGCGGCAATCCGCGCACAGTGCAATGGATTCTATGAGAGAGAAGTTATAGAAGCATGGACGGATGACCTTAAGGGCGATATTTCAGATCAGTTTATGGCCTGGGTTGAATCTTCATTCTATGTGGCTATGGATGATGTTGCGATAGTTGGCAGCGGTGCCATAAATATAGAGTCTGGACAAATCGATGGTGTATTTATCCATCCCGATTACATGGGCCATGGAATTGGGCGAAGAATGATGGCACATCTTGAGGGGTTAGTACTTTCGACGGGACTCACCGAGATCTTTCTTGATTCCACGCTTAATGCAGCCCCATTCTACCGAAAGTGCGGATTCAATGGGGAAGCCGTTAGCACCTATCCGTCGCCTAGAGGCTTTGCCATCGATTGCGTACGCATGACCAAGAGCATTGGTCGCAACCAATGTTAGGTGAGAAAAAAGTACGTGGCCGATAGTGAAAATAAAATTTCGGTTCATATTGGTAGCACATTTACTGGTTAAAATAATAATTAAGCCAATGCGCTCTTAAGACCACGTATCAGGACGATTCCGGTCCTGATTTTTATGGGATGGTGGGAGTGTTCGATAGCGTTATTTCATGCTGTCTCCATAACGACCCGGCGAAAAAAACTAGTGAAGCAATCATGCTTATACTATTAGTTGACAAGCCTCCGATGATCGCATATTCGTGGCCTATGGATGAACGTGGTTTTCCGACGGCATTACCAGAATTTCAGCGTGTCTTTCCAGATGAAGCGGCCTGCGCCTCGTACCTAGAGTCCCTGCGCTGGCCAAAAGGCTTTATTTGAGCCCGTGACCTGCCCGGAACCCAATACCGAAACGATCGAGAAAGTGGCATCGAATCAGCTTATTAGCTGCCGTTGTCAACCAATAGTATAAGCATGGAAGCGATTGATTTCGAAGACAGAATAACGCTGCCATTCTGACGTTCCACTGACCACTCATCATGGTGTCGGCATGGACAAATCAGTGGCACCCTCATCCATTATTCGATAACCCATCGCCCGGTAACCGCGCTGACGTTTATCCCACATCCGCAATAGTGCCGGGTGCCCGGTATCAATGAAGTCAAGAATGCGCACATGGGTCTTGGTGGCATGCTCCCGGTGCAGCCGGCCGGCGTACTGCTGCAACGTGCCTTTCCACGACACCGGCATTGCCAGGGCCAGCGTATCCAGTGGCGGATGGTCGAATCCTTCCCCGACCAACTTGCCGGTGGCGAGCAGTACACGAGGGGCATGCGGTGGCAGCGCGCCAAGCTCCGCGATGACCAAAGCACGCTCCTTTTTGGGCATCCGACCGTGCAGAACGAATAGTGGCGACACTTTCCCGCCCAAAGCCGCACGAATGGCGTCGAGATGTTCACTGCGCTCAGTTAGCACAAGCACTTTGCGGCCTTGGACGATAGCGTTTTTGATCGCAGTCGCAATGGCACCCGTCCGGGCCTGGTCATTGGCAAGGTGCCGGAACACCTCCTGAATCCCGGCTTCGGGCAGCAGGTCGATGCGCGAATGAAAAAATCGTGGTATCACCGCGAGATCATGTGGGGCACTGGCTGGTTTCGCGGCCGTATATCGAATCGGTCCGCACTGCATGAAGATGATGGGCTGCTGACCATCACGGCGAATCGGCGTGGCGGTCAGGCCGAGCACATATTTCGCTTTGACCCGCTTCAGGATGGCGTCAAAAGACGCCGCGCCGACGTGGTGACATTCATCCACAACGATGTGACCGTAGTTCTCGACGATGGGATTTACCTCACCATGGCGTGACAGCGACTGCATGACGGCAATGTCGATCTGGCCGGTGGACTTGGCTTTACCACCACCAATTGTGCCAACCACGCCCTTGCTCACGCCGAGGAACGACTGCAGCCGCTCCTGCCACTGCTTGAGCAATTCGGTGCGATGTACCAGCACCAGGGTGTTTACGCCATGCCGGGCGATCATTGCGGCCGCCACGACGGTTTTGCCGAAGGCGGTGGGCGCACACAATACGCCCGCGTCGTGGCTCAGCATCGCGGTGATAGCCGCCTCTTGATCAAGGCGCAATGTGCCAACGAAATGTACGTCGATGGGTTCACCGGGAACCCGCTTGTCACGCAGTTCGCAGCGGATGCCGTTGTCGCGTAGCAATTCCTGCGCGGCGTCGAGGCAGCCGCGCGGCAGGGCGATGTGCTGCGGATAGTTTTCTGCACAGCCGATGACGCGCGGTTTGTCCCACACCGACATCCGCATCGCCTGCGCCTTGTAGAACTCTGGATTCTGGAACGCGGCAAGGCGAATCAAGCGGTTGGCCAGTGGCGGGGGCAATTGGGCTTTCTCGAAGTAGAGGAGATTGCCCAATGTTAACCTGAGCGTCTTTGGCATTGCCCCGGATAACTTCGTTATTGCTGGCGTTGAACGCGTCCACGGCGTCGCCAGGTCTTCTTCATCAATAAAGGTGACGTCCAACGGATGGGTCCCATCCGTGGCGCGTAGGATGGTGGGCTCGATATCCTGCGGCGCCATCGGCTGGATGGATGCCAGGAAAGCCCATTGATCAGGGTACGGACGCAGGTCGGTATCGACGAATACGCTACAGCCCGTCTCGCGCGGCTTTTTCTGCAGCGGCAGGGCGATCAGGTTACCAAAACCACCCTTGGGCATCGTGTCCTGATTGGGAAACAGTCGGTCATAGGAATTCAGCTTCAGTTGCCGAGTGCGCGCACAGGTATGGCTGATGATGGCCGTACCCAGGCGACGTGCGTCTCGTGCGGCCACCTTGTGGGCAAAAAATACCCAGACATGTGCGCCCTGCCCGGAACGCGAAATCTCCAGGGCCGCTGGGACGCTGAGTGCTTCGCAAGAATGCACGAAAGCGCGGGCATCGTCCTGCCACTCGGCCTCATCGAAATCGACGGCGAGAAAGGTGCACGTGTCATCTTCCAGCAAGGAATAGACGCCGACCGTATGCTTGCCGAGCAAATGACCGTAGATGACCGAATCGGACAGCGGAGACAGCCGCCGATTACCACATTCCCCGCACTTGATGCGCGGCTTGTCGCACACTCCGGGGCGCCACTCATTGGCGCAGGCCGGCGCGTATCCCGACTTACCCGTACTCTTGCTCTCCCAGCGGACGGGATAGACATCTGTTCGCCCACGAAATAGCCGACGAAACAGCGCCACCTTTGCCTCGGCTGAAAAATGGGAGGGGGCTGACTCCGGCACGGGCGGCGTTGGCTCAGGCGGTAGACGCCACGCGATACCATGCGATTCCAGCAACGCGACCAGGCGGGCGTTTTCCTCCCCTAACGCCGCGAACGAATCCTGTTCGCCTATCGTACTGGCTGGAGCGTCAAGGTGAGGATTTTGTGGCGTCGAGGATTTCATGGGCGATGCCTATGATCCGTATTTACCGGTATAGGTCCCCCAAAACTTGTATTTTCTCTGGTGTTCCTGATAAAGGCGTTGCTTATAGGCCGTGTGATCTTCCCAATCGCCCCAGCGAGAAACGCGCGCTGCTAAAAGATCCAGTTTCTGTAAATAGTGGACGCCATGGTGGTAGGTTTTGGGTTTGCCGCGGTGAAGGATGGATTCCACCAGAGCACGGTAAATCACGCAGGCGGCAAGGTTACGATCCGCTGCCAAAAGTTCCTCAGCGAGATCCTGCAACCCCCAGTAGTGATCACCGTTGATCGCTGTGACGTGGGTGAGCACATACTGCTCCGCGTCGTCCAGGCTCCCAACCTGCAGCAAAAATTGCGCATTGTCGAGAATGAACTGGGGACTTGCCAATAGCTTGGCCGTCTCTTCGGCGATAACATTCCCCCGCTCTGATTCCCCGAGAAGGGCGATCAGCACATCCAGGGTGTTGGTATTGCGGTGTCTTCGAAAAACCCGCCAAGCCACAGGAATCGCAAGATTTCCGCATCCTTGACGTGGATAGATCGTGAGAAGCAGTTCATCCCGCTGAACGGATTCCCTACACTCATCTGGAGGGACCCGCTCCAGCCACGAACGGGCATTGTCGAGATCATCGCATTTGAAGTACACCCGGCCGATGTCCAGACACGCGGCGGGAGAAGGGTCCCCCCAGGCGGCGATGCGGGTTTTTTCAAACAAAGGGGCGTCACCCAACTGGCGCGCCAGGGATTCCACCCCGCGCAGGTGATCGCGGCGACGGTATTCGTCAACTGCTGTGTCCGCCTGGGCCTGATACCGCGCGATCAGCTTCCGCAGTTGATCAGCGGGCAAGAACTGGCTGGCCGTCTGGAGCAACTCACCCCGTACGCCGTAGTCATCTTCTTTGAGAATTTTCGCGGTTAAATCCGCCATAGCCTCCTTATGAGAACAATCGCGGGCATATTCGACGAAGAGTTGCGTGGCATCCTCGCGGAAAACGTCACCAAGGGAGCCATTCGAATCGTCGCATCGCTCGATGAGCACCTTGTCCAAAGCAAAAAATTCGCCCACCAGAGCAGCGCCACTACAGGGATCAGGTGCCCCTTGCCGCAGAAGGTCCAGTACCGCGCCCACCTCGTGGGCGAAAGCCGAAGCTTCAGACCAAGGGATGAAGCCGTCAAAGTCCTTCATCTGCTTGAGCTTACTCCGGTATTTTTGCAACGCCTCGGTGGGGGTGGCAATCAGGCATTCCACCCACTCGCTGACCGAAGGGTTCTCCGCAGCCATGAGCACAAGGGACCTCGCCAAGTGTTCTGCGCCTAGCCCAATGAGCCGGGTCTCCTTGTCCTCGGGCGTTATCCTGAGGTCTGCATCGGTCATGGGGGAAAACACGGTCACAAGACCACCGTGGAACTTGGCATGCTCAAGTTGTATTCAGCCGATGACATGATCAGGAGCCCCGCGTCGGAGAATGGCTTTTGAGCCAGTAGATTGGATTGGCGTCTCCGCTCATCCCAACATATGCGTCTCACTATCGAACTTATTGTAGTAACATGAAAAACGGGGGTCAATGGCGGCGGCGGACTTTTTGCGCCGACATGGCCTCCTTTGCAAAGGGGAAAATGGGGGGTTGGTATAATAGCAGGTCTTTTTACCCCAGGACTGGCTGCTGTTCCGCTATTGCCGCAATCAATGCGAAAAAAAGCGATGTTGCCATGCGTTCGCAATTGGTATCGCGACTGCTGCGGCAGGGTAGTCAGAATCCCACCGCCTCAAGTTTGGCCAGAAAGCCTATCAGAATAGGTGACGTTTCCGTATTTTTTAGCGGTCCTCCTTGAACCCTGGGAGCCCGTATCTCATGTGTCGCTTTTGCAAGGTTTTTGAACTCATGCATCCGCGGAGCGGCTTTTCCCTGCCAGGCCAATCCTGGCATTGGCAACATCAAGATTCTGCTCGATTACGAACTGACCGATCATGGCTTTTAGATCAGCGCTCACAGCATAGGCAGCGTCCCTGGCGATGTCGTCAGGGACATTGGCCGCCCTGAAGGCGCGATATAAAGCGAGCGGGCTTTTCATGACATGAACTCTTGTGTATGGAAAAATGTGTAAACAACTATAGTTAATCAATATAATCATAAAGATAATATGAGGTAGCGTAGCAAATATCGGCATAATTGTAAACATCCGGGGCGCGCTCAAGAATGAAGTAAAAAAGCCTGTGAAGTGATGAGGACCAGATACGCGGATAGTCCATTGGGGCCAGGACACTAAGCCCATCAACAGGCCGGATACATGTTTGCAGTCGAACCAAACCTACATCTACGGCATCTTGCAAAACCGGGGACGTTCATACATGCAACACCTATGGTCCAATGGGGCCGGAGGTGGAAGATGGGCGAAAGGTACCATCAGTTGAGTGTGGATGAGCGGAATCATCTGCAGAGAGGACTGAATGCTGGGCAGAGCTTGAGAGCCTTGTCCAGGATCATGAATCGTAGTCCCGGCACTCTGAGTAGGGAGTGCCGTCGTGGCGGCACCAGGCAAAGCTACGATGCCGTCCGTGGTCGGGATTGGGCGCAGACGCATCGGCGGCGCGGCCTGTGCAGGCTGTTGAACCTAAAAAAGCAGTTACGGCCCGGCCAGAACAGGAATCGCCCCATCTGGTAACCACGGTGATTGGGTAATTGGGCGACGATGTAGCGCACGAGGAGGTCCCATGGCTGGTGCCCCAGCAACCGCTCCGCAGTCTGGCGAACAGCCCGTAAGCCTCGGCGGATATTCTCAATTCCGCGTTCAACCTTTTTCTGCGCGGCATGCATGGGCGTCAGGTAAAGCTGGGCCTGTCCAGCGTGTTTCGTGCTTCGGCCTATGGCGGACAGCAGCAATGGACGGCTGGTGATGGCCTCTCGCCGGGATTCCGGAAAGGCCAGTCGGGTATACCAGCTCCACCAATTGTAGATCAGCCCCACGGCGCGGGCGGAGAGTCGGCAACGCGCCAGATCACGGGTGCTGTACCCGCCCAGCCCCACTGATTCTTCAGCTCGTCAAAACCGTTCTCCGCATCCGCCCGGTCCCGGTACAGCTGCGCGATGCCCAGAATACTTTCTGTGAGATCCGTCACCAGCACGGCGTATTCGTAGACTTTGGTCTGGCGCCGGTCCACGAAAGCAAATTCCAGTTGGCCCTGCTGTTCCTGGGTGGCAATCAGGTTTTGCTTCAGCAAACGCCGGAGAATAACCACCCGATGGCTCTGCTGCCACCCGGCAAGTTGAATGCTGTCCTTGCGGTCTTCCCAGCTTTGTCCGGCGTTCATCCAGTCGCGGCGGGTAAATGCTCGCTGCAATAGGCGTTTGACGCAATTTGAAGAGGTAGGGCTGCTGCCGGGTCTCCATCTCGCGAATGACGGCATCATTGCCAAGACCACAGTCGCCACGTACCAGATAAGGGCGCTGTTCAGCACTTAGGGAGTCCAGTACGCGGTTCAGCCCTGGTTGGGCATGGTTGGAGGCCGTGGTGTTGCCAGCCGTGACTTCCACATCCAGCAGCAGAAAACAAACCGCTGATTTCCTGAAACTCGGCAAAGAATACCAGCTGACCAAAGGGGGTGGCTGCCGATTCTTGATCCCAGGATACACCTGAATACGACCACTCCGGGTGTCCACGACCATGGCCTTTACTGTCGCAGGAATGGCCTTTTGCGGCCGATTTTCGTCATCACCCACAGGGTGAGCCTCCATTACAGGGAAAAACCAATCCTATCAAAGGAATCCTGTCAAATCAGCAGAGGTAACTGCCGAATTTAGGATGAGTGACCCTGACCTCCTCAACGTCTGGCACGAGCAGTGCCCGGTAGGCCAACTCTGGGGCAATTCGGCGGGAACCATTGGGTTTCGCTGCGATCTTGAACCACCTTACGCACAATTATCGCCAAACCGATAAATTACGCAACGATGGATAATTAAGCATAAATCCGAGGCGCCCCCCCCCCCCCCCCCGCTGTGTGCCCCTGCAGTACAGCTCATGCCCGGCTCGCCAGGGGGTGGGTGGCCCTGTGGACCGTTCAGGAAGGGGTTACTACGAGGTAGAATATGGGAGTTAACCCCTGTTTCAACTGAAAAACTCTTTATTAAATTAAATAAAACATGTATATTAAATTAACCAAAACATATGGGACGATCGAATGGCGCGACCGAAACGAAGCGAAGCAACAAAGTTGGCCCTAGCCTTGGAAGAGCTGCACGCCAAGATCGGGCCAACCCAAGGTGTCGTTCGCGGCCAACAGATCAAGAATGCCACGCGAGTTTTACTCCTAGAGAAGGGCTTTCTGCGGGAAATCCTCAAGGGGTGGTACTTCGTTTCAGACCCGGGTGCTCACCAGGGCGACAGCACGCTGTTTTACGCAAACTTCTGGGAATATCTGGCGTACTACCTGGAAGATCGATTTGGCGCTCAATATTGCTTATCAGCGGAATCCTCCTTGCTACGGCATTCCCAATGCAATGTTATCCCACGGCAGATCCAAGTGCTTCTGGGTGTCAACCAAAGTCAGATTCAGGATCTGGTCTTTGGGCATAGCTTGGTGATGTATCCCGGACAAAAATCCATGCCCACCGAAGAACAGGTTGTCCTGATCGATGGCCTGCGATGTATGTCCCTACCTTACTGTCTGATCAAGCTCCCACCCAGGCTTTATCAAACCTGGCAAAAAGAAATTCAGATTGTGCTCGGTACGCTTGCAGATCCCGGGGCCATCGCGGTGTTGGTAGAGACCAGTGGGCTGGGGATAAGCCGTGTGGTAGCGTCGCTTCGACAAGTCGGCCGCAAGGAGTTCGCGGAACGTATAGAACGCGAACTGGCGGGATCCGGGTTTCGTCTTCCCCAGGTCAAGGACCCCTTCGAACCGGATGCCGTTTACCAACTTCAAGCCATGGGAAAGTCGCCGCTATACGCGCGGGTCCGACTGCTCTGGAAGGAACATCGTGAGGAGGTTTTGGCGATGCGACCTACGCCTCCTCCGGCCTGGCCTGAAATCGCATTTCTTCAGCAGGTGGAAGCGGCAAAGCTGGAGGATGCTTACCACTTGCGCGAGTTGCGGCAGGGCAATGGCATTCAGACGGTCATCCTGCCGATCGAGAGCAAACCGAGGCTATGGCTGCACGGGGTTATTGAGTACGGTCAGAGATATTGATGGCTTTGGATACGCTGACGGTCACGTAGCGTGAGGGGCTGGGGGTAAACCCCCTCGAAGAACTTGAACAAACGCGCCTGTTGGGGGAGTGTCACTTTCCGACCAAGAAAAGGACCCCGTCAGTGTGCCATAACCTTCTGCATGATCCCAAAATATTTCAGTGGTTGTACCGCGTTGATGAAGCCCTTGCCGAAGAATCCAGGGGCATTCGGTGTGTCTGTGGTGGGAAGTGGCATCGGGCGGACTACCCTCGCAAGCCCAGAGGCTGTTTACGGGATTTCAGAATGCCGTACGCCTCGCGCTTCAGCTTCTGCTGTAGCCACTGCCGCAAGCGCAGAACGTCACCCTCCGTGCGGTTTCTCGGGCGCCGGGTCTATTTGGCCCTGGTGATCCTGCTGATGGCCGGACGGCTGACCGCCAGAACACCGGGTGCCCAGGAGGTTTGCGCTTTGCTCGACGTGCCCGGCCGCACCCTGCGACGCTGGCGAGACTGGTGGAAGCAGGACTTCCCGCTGACCTCCCTCTGGAAGGCGGAAGTCGCCTGCTATCTGCCGCCGGTCCACCGGGAAGATCTGCCACTCAGCCTGCTGGCCCGGTTTGCGGGTCCACCCATAGCCGCCGTGCTGGACGGTTTGGCGCTGCTCACGCCGCTGACGATCCGCCAGAGGTAAACCAGGGGTAAACATCAAACGGAATGAGGGTTGCAGATTTCCCGCAGAACTTGGCAAGTGTCACCCTGACTGAGGGTTTGTAAGCTGGGTCTCCCGTGTTGCCCTGGGCAGCACCCCCTCTGGAGACTGAATGATGAAGACCCGTATCGACTCCCCCCAACGGGATCGCTGGGCGCTATTGCGCTTTGCGATCATTGGCCCCTTGCTGGCGGCACCACCCGCTCCGGGAGAACTCGCTCCGGCACTGGAGGCGCTGGCCGCCCGGATCTGGCGCCATCCGCTCACCGGGGAACCGGTCCAGTTTGGATTCTCCACCCTGGAGCGCTGGTATTACCGGGTACGCGCGGCAGAGAATCCGGTCCTCCCCCTGCGCAACCGGTTACGCAGTAACGTCGGCCAGTTCCCGAGTCTGACGCCGCTGGCGATCGAGACGCTGACCATCCAATATCGGGAGCATCCGGGCTGGACAGCCCAGTTGCACTACGACAATCTGAAGGCTGCCCTGCAGGGGCAGGATGTGACGCTTCCGTCCTACCCGACGATCCGCCGCTATCTCCAGGCACAGGGCCTGTTCCGGCAGTCGCGACCGAAACGCGCCACCGCCGGCGCTATCGCCGCCCGTGATCGTCTGGAACGCCTGGAAGTGCGCAGCTATGAGGTAGAACATACCGCCGCCCTCTGGCATCTGGATTTCCACCATGGCTCCCGCCAGGTGCTGACCCGTGCTGGCGCCTGGGAGACACCCATGCTGCTGGGGATCATCGACGATCACTCGCGGCTGCTCTGCCACCTGCAATGGTATCTGGACGAAACCGCCGAGAGCCTCATCCACGGCCTCTGCCAGGCCTTTATGAAGCGCGGCCTGCCACGGGCGCTGATGACCGACAATGGCGCCGCCATGGTGGCCGAGGAAACCACCAACGGACTGGCCCTGCTGGGGGTGCTGCATCAGACGACACTGCCTTATAGTCCATACCATTATGTGGCGCTTTAAAATATGTGGCTATTGGATTTAAAACCCGCATACCACCTGCCTGAGGATCAAATTAACGCCACATAAGTATTCAGCTATAAGCCGTGGAGGAAGGCCATCAGGTCCGGCTGCTGACGCCAATGTTTCGTTGCCATCCCCTCTGCTGTGGGCGGAGCACATGTCGCCAACGCACGAGTTTTAGTCTCGAGGTCAGTCTCAGCGTAGATGTTGGTCGTAGTGAGCGAAACGTGTCCCAGCCAGGCTCGGACGGTATTGATGTCCACGCCAGCACGTAAAAGGTGGGTTGCCGTGCTGTGGCGGATCACATGTGGACTGACCTGCTTCGTACTCATTGATGGCACTTGCACACAAGCCCTAGCAGCATGTCGTTCGACCATCGTATGGATACCAAAGCGTGTGATGGGTTGGCCGTTGCGATTTAAAAAAACTCGTTGATCCAACCCACGTTGCGTTGCTAGCGCACGCAATTGATCCAGAGTGGTCGGCCACAATGGACAGGTACGCCGCTTGTTACCTTTGCCGATAATGTGGGCGCATTGAGCATGCCAATCCACATCAACGATCCTGAGATCGGCAGCTTCACTGGCACGCGCCCCAGTGTTGTAGAGAAACAGTAATAAGGCGTAATCACGTTGGCCTTGAGGGGTCTGGCGATCTGGAGATTCTAAAAGGGCGTCCATTTCTGGCTTTTCGAGATAGGTAATGCCTGGATATGCCGTTTTTTTAAAAGGAATCAGCCGGATTTGTGAACACCACTCGATATGCTCAGGACTATTTTCACCAATGAATCGAGCCAACGCGTGCAGGCCGCCGAGGCGCTGATTGCGGGTGGCGGCGAGACAGTGGCGGCTTTCCTCAATATCACTAAGGAATTGACGGATAAGGTCTGCCGACAGATCAGATACCGTTAATCGGTCCACGGATTTGTTGAGTTGTTTACTCACGTGGGGCAGAAAAAGGGACAGCATATCTCGATAGCTGCGCTGGGTATTTATCGAAAGATTGCGCTCTCGTACCAGATACTCCAGTAGAAATCGCCGTATCCAGGGGCCAAGCAGGGTCACGTCAGTCATGGTCTTTCTCCAATGCATAGTGTGCGAAGCGCAGGCTCGCCTCGTGAAGTAACTCTGGTGTCATGGTCAAATAACGTTGTGTTGCCGAAAGATCGACGTGCCCAAGATAGGTTGCCAACTTGGGCAACAAATCGCGCAAATCTGCACCGCAGCGATACCAGGCAATAAGGCGATGCACAGCGGCTGAGTGGCGAAGATCGTGAAGGCGTGGCTGATGCCTCGGGCCACCCTCTTTGAGGACGTCAGCTTTAGCGCGTACGCGCCGAAACAGACCATGGGCGGCGGATCTACTCAGTGGTGTGCCGTCACGGAAGCAGAAGAACGGCGCATCTGTAGCTGCTGAGTAGCGGTTATTCCGTTTGGCGATATATTCATTCAGAATTTGGGTTAAATCCTTGCCTAATGGGACTATGCGGGTCTTGTAAAACTTCGTCTCGCGAACATATAGAATGGTCTGTTGCAGGTCGACGTCATGGATATGGAGCGATAGCGCTTCACTGATTCTAAGTCCTGCACCATACATCAGTAACAGAAGGGCTTTGAAGACGTAATCGTCGATTCTGGAGCGTCCGGCGCAAAGAGCGGGAAGGACATCAATCAGTCTTTTCAACTCTGCGTGGGAATAAATATAAGGCACAAATATGGGCCCGTCCTGCTTTGGTACACTGCGAGGCAGCGGGATTGCAGTGACCATCCCGCGTGCCAATGCGAATCGGTAACATCCGGTTAACACATGATATTTCTTGTACCAGTAGGCCGTAACGGACCCCTTGCCATTTAAAAAAATAGATACGGCGTCTGCACCGATAGTTTCTATTGGCCTATCACCGACTGCCCGGCAAAAAGATCTCAACAAGTGGTCCTCTGTTAGAAACCGATATCCGAGCGCACGTTTATGGGCGATGTAGAGAGAAATCAGTTCTGAGAGGTTCACAGTAAACCCCCCAAGTCGAATTCGGCGACCTGTCGCAACCCCGTCAGATCAACCTTGGTATAGCTCAGCGCCG
This sequence comes from Acidithiobacillus ferrooxidans ATCC 23270, assembly GCF_000021485.1. Taxonomy (NCBI): domain Bacteria; kingdom Pseudomonadati; phylum Pseudomonadota; class Acidithiobacillia; order Acidithiobacillales; family Acidithiobacillaceae; genus Acidithiobacillus; species Acidithiobacillus ferrooxidans. The sequence continues at coordinate 2,145,324 of NC_011761.1, read as the reverse complement.
AATTGGCGTTGCGATGACCAAGGTGATCACCAATTTGCTTTAGTGAAAAACCCGAAGAGAGGAGATGACTGGCACAGGCGTGACGCAGGCAGTGCGCCCCGCGAGGAGAGAGCGTGAGACCAAGCTGGTTTAAGCGTGCGCGGGCGACATGCGAGATACTCTCCGCCGAAAGTGGGCGCATGGGGGCACCGATCGTGAGGAATAACGCCCGATGTTCACACTGAGGACGTACATCGCGCAGATAGCGCACAATGGCTTCGCCCACACTGGGCAGTAAGGGATAACGCTGAGCGATGCGCTGTTTAGGTCGTACCACGCAAATTTTATCCCCGTCCCAATCCAAATGCTCGAGTTGAAGTGCTGCGACCTCGCCACGGCGCAATCCGTACAATGCCAGCAACATCAAAATGGCGCGATCGCGAATATCTACAGGATGATCGCCAGCAGTACTGACCAAGAGACGCTGTACATCTTCCCAACCCGGGCCCTCCGGGATTCCCTCGCGGGTATATAGTCGCGGCGATTCAATGGTCGCCGTTAACCCTTTGGCACACCAGCCGCGAGCTTCAGCAAAAGCAAAAAAGCTGCGTAAGGAGCTGGCCAATGAGCCCAGTGAGGCGCGCGTCCAGCCTTGTTGGCCCTTCAGTTCGACGAAGGCATCGAGATCGCAAATGGTGATTGCATCCAGCGTGCCTCGTGGCGGATTTAATCCGGCGAAAAACCAGCCAAGCCGTTCACAACGGGTTGCAATAGTCACGGGAGATAGTCCCCGTTCTTCGCGCATGTGGCGAGCAAAAATCCCTATTTGTACCGCGAAACTATCCTGAGGTTTCGCAGCTTGTCCAAGACAACCCATATGTCGCGCCCATTCCGTCGCGAAATGGATAAACATCTGGCGAGTGCTCTTCGATTCCTTGGTCTGGGTTGATTGGCGTTTAAAGCGCGTCCGGTGATCTACAGCAATCCTAATGTCTTGCATAGTCACCTTGCCATGATCAATGCCAATGTACTCTGCGACAGCCCAGATCACCCAAGAAATCTTCTTGAGCATGGAGGGCGAGTAACCTACCTGCGCACAGTGTTTGAGAAAATTATCCCTCTCTTCTGCGAGCGGAGCCCCCAGATAACGCGCCAACGTAGTGGGGCGCTTGATAAGTACTTCCATCATGATCGACCGCCTTTTTCAACAAAATGGACGGTCATCATCCCATGAAGTCGACAAAATTATGTGGCGTAGATTTGACATGAGGCCTTGACCTATATGGGGACTTTCATTGGTCGCCACATATTTTAAAGCGCCACATAATGGTATTTATGTGGTCGGCCACATAAATACCAGAATGGGAAGCAGGAGTGCTTCTGGGGCCAGATCGAAGGCCGCCTGCTGCCGATGCTGGAGGGAGAGGAAGGGCTTACTCTGGGTGCCCTGAACCGGGCGACGCAGGCCTGGGTGGAGCGGGAATATCATCGTAGTAGGCACAGCGAGATCGGCACCACCCCGCTGGCCCAACAAAAAACTCCACGAACTCTTGCCGTGGAACTGGAAAAAAACCGCATTAGCTTGATCTGAGACAAGCTGCAAGGGTGGGTTGGCTAAACGTTTACGGTATATTGGTAAAAGGCAGCCCAACCGACAAGTTGCCGATTCAGGCTTTCCACTAGATCCATCCGGTTCATGCTGTAATTGCCCGACAGTTGTTTGGTTAACCGCGCGGCAAAACCCCGATACTTCTCCCACGGAATGGTCGTCACAGGCCGCATGCGGCCGCGTGGTCCGCGCTTGCGGATAATTCGGTGGCCAAGAAAGACGAAACCATCGTTCACATGCGTTATATGGGTCTTTTCCATATTCAGCGTGAGCTTCAATCCGCCTTCGAGGAATTCCCGGCATGCCTCACGTATGGTTTCGGCATGTGCTCGAGTTCCCTTGACCACGATGACAAAGTCATCTGCATACCGACAGTAGGAGACTGCTGGTTTCCACTGCCGGTTCTCTCTCGCAGCGATGGGCCGTTGCTTGAGAATGCCGAAGTTCCACGCCCACCGGTCCTTCCGCACCTTCTTGTTCAGATAGTTCGCTTCCATCCACGCATCGAATTCATGCAGCATGATGTTGGATAATAGCGGTGAGATGACACCGCCTTGCGGAACACCTTCACTGGCAGCACGAAATAAACCGCGATCAACGCAACCTGCTTTGATGAACTTCCAGAGCAGGGCAAGGAAGCGCTGATCGGCAATCCGTTTGCGGATTCCACTCATTAGCAAACGGTGGTGAACTGTGTCGAAGTAGCTGGAGAGGTCACCTTCAATGACCCACCGTCCGGCGGTACTCTGTTCATCACCGTCCTGTAATTGCAGCTTCACCGTACGGATCGCGTGGTGTACGCTTCGGGCTGGTCTGAAGCCATATGACGCCGGGTGGAAGTCGCTCTCCCAGATCGGCTCCATCGCCATCAGCATGGCCCGTTGCACGATGCGATCCCTGAGACTCGGGATGCCGAGCGGTCTGAGCTTGCCGTTTGCTTTGGGGATATATACGCGCCGTGCCGGTAGCGGGCTATAGGTGCCCATCATCAGCTCTTCGCGTATCGCCGTCAGCTCCTGCTGGAGATTCTGTTCACGGACAATAAAGTATCATCCTGATTCGCACGCAACTTATTGATTATGCTTCGCCGCTTTGGCGGCCTAGCGGGGCAAGTATCATCCTGAGTTGCCCGCTAAACGCGCCACTGACGGGGCGCAGAACAATAAAGTGCCACCCTGATAATAACTCACGCCGTTGATTATTCGTTTGTTGCATGCTTACTGCCCCATTTTTGCCGCACTCCAGGATGATACTTTATCCGGGATGAAACTCTATTGTTCGTTAACAGATTCCGCTCCATCATGCGCTTATCGACCCCATCCACACCCGGCGTGCGGGCTCCGCTGGAGGCCAGCGTAATGCGAGCCGCTTCACTCAGCCAATCCTGGCCAGCAATCAGTCTCAGGAGTCGATTGAACTTGCGCTCTTTGTTCTCCGTCGACCATGTCGCCAGTTTGCTTTGCATTTCACTGATTATCAAAGGTCTTCACCTCACTATGATCAGTTAATCCACCCAGCAAACCACTTCAACTGCCCCCCTTCGCCATGTGACCGGCTTTCCCGATCTCGGACTACTACAGGGGCTCCGCCAATCTGCACAGCATCGGGGACCTACTCCCTTGGCATCTGTACAGACCTTCCCCAGTTCACATGCCGGACTCAACGCATGGGCGAGGTTGCCTGTCGCAGTCTTTATCCTTGCTTGCCGCAAGTCGTCGCGGGCACCACGGTCTAGCTGCGCGCTCCCCGTGGTTCCGTGCTGTCCGGCTTACATGTCCAGCCAGCATTCGCATCGCTGAGCCATACTTGTGCCCAGCGACAGCCCACGCCCTGCCTCATAAGCGGTGTAGGCAGTGGTGACATTTCAACCCTCAGATGCGTGTAAACAGGTTCGTGTTCCTCAACCGTCCCATGCTCAGCCTAGAAGCTCATCTTGGCGTAACCGCTTCGCCGCAAGCCCCGTTTCCCACGGACTTCGTCACCTTGCCAGTGTCGGCAAGTCACCGCCGCTTCGGCTCACTTCCTCTCGCAGCAGAGAAAGGGCAGGCCCAGTTACAAAAGAAAACATACTGAGTTCTGCATTCCAAACATGCTCAAGCAGCTTTACCCCCAAAAGGGCGGGCTACGCTGGCTGGGCGTACAGTACGTGATGTCCCAAGACCAGACGGTGTTGACTGCGGTGGCCGTATGGGTGGTGGGTAACTTCTCCTTGCGGGGCGGGTGTGCACGACCCCGTCGTGCGTCCATACCTTCGGCCTTGAGGATCCGGTAGAAGGTGGACTCCGATGCCAGATAAACCCCCTCATCCGCCAGCCGTGGCACAATCTGGGTCGGTGGCAGGTGTGCGGTATCCGGACGATGACAGGCGTCCAGCACCTCCTGCACCTCGGCTTCACTCAGCTTGTTGCTGGGTGCCGGTCGTTCGACCGTCGTGCGGGCATCCGCCTTCACCATTCCCTGCTCCTCTGTCCATCGCTGGACGGTACGTAATGATAAGCCCGCTTCTGCGCAGGCCCGCGACCGGCGGGCGCCGCCGTCAGCAGCTTCCTGTATCCAGGCGACCAATTGTTGCCGCTCCGGGACCGGGGTTAATCTTCCCCGGCGTCGTCCCCCCAGAGGGCGTTCAATTTTTTTCGCAAGATCAACAGCGCAGCCGCCTCGGCTAAGGCCTTGTCTTTGCGACGCAGTTCCCGCTCCAGCTCACGAATCCGTTTCTGGTCTGCACGGGCTTGCGCACCCGCTGTCTGTTTCTGTTGGGTGGCGGTCTGCTGTCCAACGATACATGCCTGTTTCCACGCTTTTACCTGGTCTGGATACAGCCCTTTCTCCCGGCAATACTGGCTCAACTCCACCTCGGACAGCAGGGCCGTTTCCACCACCGCTGCCAACTTGGACTCGGCAGACCAACCCTCTGCTGTCTTCTTGGTCACTGCACTCATCGCCCCACTCGCTATGGCCTGCTTGCGCCAATGGTACAGCGTAACATCAGAAATCCCTTCCTGTTTGGCCAGTTCCGCCACGGACAAACTGGTGGGCGGCAACATCTTCTGCAATACAGCAGCCTTACGTTCTGCTGAATAATGCTTCATATCGACCAACTTTCCGCCCCCGGCCTATGCCTTGCTCCATTTCAGAGAGGCGACAACTACCCTGACACCGGGGGGGGAATAATCCCTGAACGCCGACAGTACAGACCTTCTGCAGGGATTGTATGTTTCACTGTTAGTATTGCTCTTGCATGGATCTTCTGCTCAATTGTTCCTGAATTTAAGAGGTAAATTAATCCCAAGAAATTTCATCATTTTTACTAAAATAATTCTCACCGTGTTTTCTGGCATTGTAACCTTCTTCCCTGGTGAATCTACGTGATAATAGGCAAATGCTTTCCCGTTTCTCCAATTCTTAGCTATTGATCTTACATGTCCGTTATTAGCTATGATACTATCAATAAGCAAACGCAAAAAATCGTCAAGGTTCTCGGTTGACGTAAGTGTGAAAGCCAAACCTGCAAATGATTCTCCGGACACATCCGTGCGATGTTGAATGTCAATGACATATATATCAGTGTTAGCTAATGATAATTTAATCAGCAATAAACCTCTTCTTTTTTCGGGGTTCCCATATGTTAACGGAAATCGACGAGGGAGCGTTCTGTTGTGCTGTTCTTTGGTGTTGTTGTTTTTTGCGGTATTATTATTTTCTCTTTTAAGAGGAAAATTTATGAGTCTCGGGATACCTGAATTGCAAAATCCGTTTGTGATGTCGTAGTGATATACGGCTGTGATGTGTTCTTTGTTTTTTTCAGCAATATCATTGATAGCTTTCCATAATGACCATAATTTATCAATGGATTCTGTTGGTTGCTTGCTGTGTGTTAGTGCTTCTGTGGTATTGCCACTAGAACCGTAAGCTTCGCTAGTTGAAAACGTGTCATCGGATGTTGGAGTTTCTAAGTTTGTTAATTTTTTATCTTCCGATTTGCTGTTATTTTTCCTTGATAAACGTTCGCGCGCTAGTTTTTTTGATTTAATAATTGGTTCATTGATCCATTCAAAATCTGGCTCTGAAAACTTCTTTAACCTGCTATTTATGCTCGGTGATTTGTTATCAAGTAGTTCTGGATCTGAATATTCATCGTTTGGTGTCTGGGTCGAGGAAGATGGGTAAGAAAATTCATCTTCTGGTAAGTTGGTAGTTTTTGTGTGGTACTTGTAAACTAGATACGGCGGATATCTGTCAGGGCCAATACCAAGTATGTTTAATGCAAGAAATGTTTTTGTTTCCCTAATGTAAAAACCTGAAACACTTATTTTACCTTTTTGGGTTAACCAGGGTGCTACCTTTAGAAAAATCCGATTGTTTTCATCGCTTGATAAAGCCTGTGCAGCAATATGTTTTACCTGAAGCGCAGCATAGTTGTCATACTTGATATGAGCAAGAATGTGAACATCAGACTTGTGCGCTGTGCTGGGTAAGAAAATTGCCCAATTATTATTTGCTTCTTCACCGTTTAGTTCTTCAGATTTAGAGAACAGTCTGTTTTCTATCTCCGCCCACGGTAATGTCAGGAAGTGACGGCGCAAAGCCGAACTGCCATAGCAACGCGTAAAAAACACCAGAGATGGAATGAGAAGGATTTGATCGTTGCCAAGGAAGAACTTTAGCATCCAACTTCCGGCAAGATCATTCTTGCAGGGGTAGAACAGAGGATAAACATTGGGTGGAACTAAAGGCTCTTTGTCTCCATTTAAGGTGTAGTATTCCCACCCGCGATGTGAAAAATCAACCTTGAATTGCTTTGTCATGAATCTAGCCTGTGAAACCATCCTTCCTTCATACCAAACACTACCAATGGGGAGAAGCCCTAAATTCAGTGCGGATACTTTGCGGCAGCGGAATTCACCATAGAATCTGCCATCATTAACATCATGGAAAAGAACAGTTGCCAGGGGCTGTGAACGGTCATTTTTATTTTGGTGAATGGCACCATACCACATAACCGCTCTTTGACGATCGGCGAACGGATGACCTCTTAGCGAATCCATCACAAGTAGATCTGATTGAGGCTCGATGGGTTCGAAGTCGAAAATTTTCATACTTTGATTGTCTTCTGTTACTAATCTTTAGTTTCTGCCGTGGGACAGCCTCACCGTATATGTTTGTAGCATTATTTGATGGAATGTTGCAACAATTGGTGGAAATCACAACCACCGCCCACCAGCGCCGCTGAAGAAGCACTATGGTGGGGGCTGCGGAACGGACGTCTGCCCCACTGACGGATATCGAAACCGTTCCCTTGCAAGGCTGTGGATGGCGGCTACTTCCAGCGCCTCGCTGCGGTGCAGGGGCGGTAACAGGCCGGGTAGTCGTGCCGCCAGCATGCTTTTCCCGGTGCCGGGCGGGCCCGACAGGAGTAGGTGATGACCACCCACCGCCGCAACAATCAGTGCCCGCTTGGTCGATTCCTGACCACGCACATCGCGCAGATCGAGGTACGGAAAGGCCGATTCGGGGCTTTCCGCATCGCAGACGACTTCAGGTAGGCGATCCGTACCACGCAGGTGGGCGGCGGCCTGTGCCAGGTTCGCGCAGGCAAAGACCGGCGTACTTTGGGCAAAAGCGGCTTCCCGGGCATTGCCTTGCGGCACCAGAATGGCGTGTCCCGCCTGTCCAGCGGCCAGTGCGCTGGAGAGCGTGCCTGTCACCGGACGTAGGCTCCCATCCAGTGCCAATTCACCGATCATCTCCAGCTTTTCCAGTGCGGCCGCAGGAAGTTGCCCGCTGGCGGCGAGAATGCCGATGGCCATGGGCAGATCGAAGCGGCCACCTTCCTTGGGCAGGTCGGCAGGGGCCAGATTGACGACCATCCGTCGTGCCGGAAACTCGAAGCCGCTGTTTTGAATGGCTGAACGCACCCGGTCCCGGGCTTCCTTGACCGCCGTTTCAGCGAGACCGACAACGGCAAAGGTCGGTAGGCCGGGGCCCAGATCGCATTCCACGGCGACGCCTGCTGCCTGTACCCCGGTCAGGGCGCGGCTGTGGACTATCGCCAGCGGCAAGGCTCAATCCTTGCTGGCGTCTTCGTCCAAAGCGGCCTTGGGTGCCAGGGCGTCGAGGCGAGCTTCCAGCGCGGCAACCCGCGCGGCGAGGCGGGAGAGCAGTTCCCGCTGCACATCAAATTCGTCACGGGTGACCAGATCCAGACGATCCAGCGCATTGGCAAGCATGGCACGTGCCTGCTTGTCCACGTCTTCCTTGACGGTCCCCAGTCGGGCAATGGTGTCGCCAATGGCGGCGGCGATATCGTCGGCAATACGGTGTTGCATCTGCAATCTCCTTAAAGGCCCATGGCCTGACGGATGAGAAAACGTTTGACCGGAGAGATGACACCAGTTCCCAGCATCCCCAGGTCGCGTAGTCGGGCGAGGCCGCGACTGCGGTTGGAGAAGAGGTGACTGAGGGCGCCACAAGCCAGTACAGTGACGAGATTATCAGGCCGCCGAACGCTTTGATAGCGGCGCAGTACGGGGGTTTCGCCCCAGTCCTGGTGATGTTGACGGGCGGTGGTGATGGCCGCTATCAGTTGTTCCGCATCACGAAATCCCAGATTTACCCCCAAACCCGCCAATGGATGAACACCGTGGGCGGTATCCCCCAGCAATACGCTGCGCTCCCCGATATAACGGCTGCTGTGCAGGCCAGAAAGGGGATAACTGCTGCGTCGTCCGATCTCCTGGAAATGCCCCAGTTGCGGTCCAAACGCCTCATGCAGTTCGCGCAGAAACCGCGCATCATTCAGGGCCATCAGGTGGCGTGCATGGGCCTGTTTGGCACTCCAGACGATGGAAGCGCGGGCACGTCCCTGGGCGTCGTCACTGAAAGGTAGTACCGCCAGCGGGCCCGTGGAGAGGAATCGTTGATAGGCGATGTGGCGATGAGGCTTTTCAATCCAGACGGTGGCGGTGATGGCGTCCTGTCCATAGCTTTCCCGGAATACCGGCGCCTGAATGAGCGCCTTGCGTAACGGCGACTGCCGACCCTCCGCAATGGCCAGCAGAGTGCTGCGGGACTGTGTTCCAGAGGCATCGGTGATATACATGGCCTTGCCATCGGGGGCAGCGCCGGTGATTTCCTGCCCGTAGTGAATATATAGCCCGGCTTCTTTCAGCGCCGTATGCAGGGCCTGCTCCAGGCGACGATTCTCGACAATATACCCAAGCAGATCTTCCCCACCTTCCTCGGCGTCCAGATGAATACCACCGGAGTCTTCCGCATCCCATACCCGCATGCGTTCCACGGCACTGCCGAGCAACGCGGGATCAATACCCAGGCTGGTCAGAAAACGCACGGACCCGGTGGCGATCAAGCTGGCGCGGTCGAAGGGGTCCGCCGCGGCACATGCCGCAGCGCTGCGCTTTTCAAACACGGCGATGCGCAAGCCCGCCTGCTGGGCGGCCAGGGCCAGGCTGGCACCGACCATGCCGGCGCCGGAAATGACAAGATCATAACGAGCATTATCGGACATGGTAGCCATCCGTAACCAGATCCGGTATGGCGCTTTGTACCGGGAGATGAATGCCAGCCAGCCGCGCTGCCAGTTCCCGCTTACCCAGCGATGTCTGGTCCAGCAGAGTCAGAGCCGCGGCCCGTGCCAAGCGCAGCGGCAGACGTGGACTGCTGAATAGACGGTTCATGGTCTCGGTAAAGGCAATGGTCTCCAGCCGGTCGCGGCGACGGGTACGGGAGTAATCGGCCAGCAGGGACCTGCTCCCCGGGTCGTCACCACGTTCAGCCGCCTCCCGTAACAGGGCGCCCAAAGTCAGCACATCCCGCAATCCCAGGTTATAGCCTTGCCCGGCCAAAGGATGCAGGGTTTGTGCGGCATTCCCCGCCAATGCCAGACGCTGGCCGGGATCGGCCCAGAACCGCTGGAAAAACAGAGGATAGACACTGCGCGGACCGGTTGTGACCAGTGGCGGTAGTGACGAAGGCCGCTGGCGGTTCAGGGCCTCCAGGAAATCTGCATCGGAGAGGTCCAGGATGCGACTGGCATCCCCAGGGCGCAGACTCCAGACGATGGAGAACTGGTCCTTGCCGATGGGCAGGAAAGCCAGCGGTCCGCTCTCCAGAAAATGCTCGAACGCGATGCCGGGCAGGGGCTGCTGCGGAGTCACCGTGGCGATGATGGCGTGGCGGTTGTGATCCCAGCCCATGCGCCGCAGACCGGCCAGCCGTGCGAGATCGCTATGGCCGCCATCCGCAACCACCGTCAGTGCCGCCTCTACCCGCAAATCCGGCCAGTCCAGTTGGACCCGGTCCGGAAACCACTGTAGGGCCTGCAACGGCCCCGGCGATTCCTGCTGAAGGGTGCGACAAGTTGCCAGTGGCATGGCCAGTGCGTCAGTCAGGATCTCCAGACCGACCACTTCCCCCAACCTTTGCTCCGGCGCGTGCAGCAGGCTGTGTTCCAGGAGTACCCGTCCACTGATGCCCTGTTGGGTGATCTGCACGGTCCGGATAGCGGCGGCATCGGCCAGAGGCATGGCCACCCCCAGACGGCGGAGCAGGCGGTGACTGCCCAGGGCCAGGGCGATGGTTCGCTCCGTCAGCCGCGGTCGTGCCTGGGCAAGAGGATAGGTATCCAGCATCAGCACCCGCAGCGGGCTGTCCGCCAGGGCCAGAACCAGACTGCGCGCCACTGGACCGTTACCCAGAATGGCCAGGTCTGCCGTCAACGTACGCATCATTCCCCCCCTGCATGGTCTCTACTTTATCCAGCCATTTAAGACCAAGATGCCCTTTGCAGCAAGTACTGAATTTCCTGGTCCAGAAAGGGGCACATTTACTCCCGAGTTCTGCCACCGTAAGATCGGCAAATGTCTTCCCCTGATGCTGGCGCCGAAAAGTTCGCGGACCTGTCCATGCATGGACTGATAGACAGTCATTGCCACTTGGATGACGCAGCCTTCGACGATGATCGTGATGCGGTCCTGTGCCGCGCGGGTATGGCCGGGGTCCGCAAAATGGTCCTCCCTGCCTATACTCCCAAGTATTGGGGCCGGCTCAGGGAAACCTGCCGCCGCTGGCCCGGGCTTTATCCGGCCTATGGTGTGCATCCCCTCTATCTGGAGGATCGGGATGGCCAATGGGAAGCGACTCTGGCGAGTTTTCTTGCCGATGCGGTCGCCTTGGGGGAAATCGGACTCGACGCCAGCGCGGGCACACCTGACGCTGCATGCCAGCGTGCCGGTTTCACGACCCAACTCGCCATGGCACAGCAACTGGGCTTGCCTGTCATTCTGCATGCGCGGCAGAACCTGGAAGAAATGATCCTGATCTTGCGCCGTTTCCCCCGGTTGCGCGGGGTGTTGCACAGCTTCTCAGGCAGCCCCGTTCAGGCTCGGCGATTGACGGATATGGGGTTTTTATTGGGACTCGGTGGTGCCCTTACGCATCCCCGCGCCCGGCGTCTGCGGGCGATAGCGGCCACACTGCCGGCGGAATTTCTGCTCGCAGAGACGGATGCCCCGTGGCAACCGCCCCATGCGCATCCCGGCGCTCGCAATGAACCCGCATATCTTCGCGAAATCATCGCTGATATAGCGCAGTTGCGCCATACTTCGGTTCAGGAAATTGCCCGGATTACCGCGCAAAATGCCCTTAGCTTATTTCATCTTCAGGACGTGTCATAATGCCCCATCCTTTTGCTCGTACCGAAATTCTCCTGGGCGCTTCCGCTGTCGCGAATCTGCGTGACCGCCACGTGCTCCTTGCCGGCGTCGGTGGCGTTGGCGGTTATGTCGCGGAAAACCTTGCCCGTGCCGGGATAGGGCATATCACGCTCATTGACCACGACGTGGTCGGCATTTCCAATATCAACCGGCAAATCGTCGCCCTGCATTCCACGCTGGATCAGCCCAAGGTGGCGGTCATGGCGGCGCGGATTCGGGATATTTTCCCCGACTGTGTGCTTGAAACCCGTCAGGAGTTCATCAGCGCGGACAATGCCACACGCCTGCTGGCGGACAGTGGTGCGGAAATGGTCGTGGATTGCATTGATGCCATCGCCTGCAAAGCGATTCTTATCCAGACGGCGCAGACTCTGGGTTTACCGGTTTTTTCCAGCATGGGGGCGGGCAATCGTCTCGATCCCCGCCGGGTTCGTGTCGCAAGACTCAACCAGACGGAAAAATGCCCCCTGGCCCGAGAATTGCGCGCGCTGCTGCGCAAGAATGGCGCGTCCCTCGACGTGCAGACCGTCTTTTCCGATGAATCCCCGCGCCGGGAAGCCCCTCCCGTGGAAGTATCCAGTGCGGGCGGGCGGGCAAAAACGGTCAACGGCACCATTTCCTTCATGCCCGCGCTCTTCGGGGTAGTATTGTCCGGCATCGTTCTCCAGCATTTGCTGGCAACTGGCGAAAACCCCAATGGCGTCTAAATAGGAATCAGTAGGGGTCATCCGGGAAATTCATATTTCCTAATATTAGGAAAGTGATGATGTCATCGGATGCTTTGATGGTCAAGGTATTGAGCGCGGGGACTCTGATTATGGTAGCAAAATTTATGAGTACAGAGTGGATTCGTCTCGTCGGCAAGCAATGGGATACCCACCCGGAAATTCAGAAAGATCTGAAAAACTTCAATGCCACCTGGGAGTATTATATCGAAGATCGCCCTGATATCCCTCACGTCATGTTGTTCTGCAAGGCGGGGAAGGTTATCTATGCCGGACCTTCCGACGGGCGGCGCCGTGACTTCATCATGTGGACAAGCATGGACCACTGGCAGAAGATCCTGTCGGGAGAGATCAGCGGGAAATCGGCCTTGATGACTCGAAGACTCAAGTTTAAGGGATCCATGATGACGGCCATGAAATATATGACGCCGTTCAATATCCACCTCAATATTCTCGGTGAGATACCGGTAGATTTTGATATCTGAGGATAATAACGTATGCCGTCTCCTAAAATCTCCAGTGAGGCCACCCTGAACTTTACGGTAGATCCGAATTACTCCGGAAAGAATCTCCCGGGATGGTTTTTGATGAACACCTATCTGCAGCGGCATCTGGGTCAGATAATGCATTTCCAGCCGTATGACGGCTTTGACGCCTGTCGCGCCGCAGTGCTCGACAACCAATACGATCTGGTTTACGCCAACCCATTCGACTGGGTGCAATACGTACAAAAGAGGGATTTTATACCCATCGCCAAACCCCGGGATCATTTTGATGAAGTATACTTATGCACCGCAGCGGTCGGTCCGGTACGGGAGATTGCGGATTTGTCGCCGCGTATCCGCATAGCCTCCGCCCATCCCGCCACACTAGTTCACATGGTGGGGTTGTTTCTGCTGGATAAAGCGGAGATCGACCGGGCACGCCTGGAATTCGTCTTTACGGGCAGTTACCAGGGGGTGCTCAAGGCCATACTACAGGGGCAGGCGGATGTCGGTTTTTTGTTTGACGAAGTCTATACCAGTGCAAGCAGCCTGATTCGTGATCATCTGCGCATCATAGACCGTTCTGACGATGCCTTCGCGTTCCATGCATTCTGTGTTGGCCCACGATTATCCGCGCAGCGGGATCTGCTTACCCGGATACTTTGCCAAATGGACCAGGAGACGCGGGGGCAGGTATTATTGCAGGATGTCGGTTTTTCCGGTTTTGTGCCGGTAAGCGCCGAAGAAGTGGCGTGCCTGACCATGCTTACCGAAGAATACATCAGCGGCCACGAGGCCATCGATCTGCGCACGACTTCGTCTCTGGCCATCGATGACAGTGCCTTTGTCGTTGCCCGTGAGGATCCCGATAGCGGGACAAACTAATCTGGCTGTGGTTACAATGTATCCATGAGCTACCGTGACCTTCGCGCCTTTTTGGCCGTTCTCGAAAAGCGCGATCTATTGCGCCGGCTGAGCGTGCCCGTCTCTCCCAAACTGGAGATGACGGAAATCTGTGACCGAACCTTGCGGGCGGCAGGGCCGGCCATTCTGTTTACCCAGCCCATCGGCTACGACATGCCGGTGCTCGGCAACCTGTTCGGGACGACGGAACGCGTGGCGCTGGGGATGGGGGGCGAATCCCTGGCAGATCTCCGGCAGATCGGTCAGTTACTGGCCTATCTCAAGGAACCTGACCCGCCCCGCGGGCTGCGCGACCTCTGGGACAAATTGCCCACCCTGCGCAAGATCCTGTACATGGCACCGACCACCCTGAGTCGCCCTCCCTGCCAGGAAATCATCCTGCGCGGAGATGAGGTCGACCTTGCCGCCCTGCCGGTGCAGACCTGCTGGCCAGAAGACGCTGCGCCGCTCATGACCTGGGGCCTGACCGTGACCAAGGGGCCACACAAGCGGCGGGCCAACATGGGTATCTACCGGCAACAGGTCATCGGTCGTAACCGGGTGATCATGCGCTGGTTGGCGCACCGGGGGGGGGCCCAGGACCTGCGTGAATTCCAGAAAGCGCAGCCGGGCGAGCCATTCCCCGTTGCCGTGGCCTACGGCGCCGATCCGGCAACCATTCTGGCGGCGGTCATTCCTATCCCCGATACCATTTCCGAGCACCAATTCGCCGGCCTGCTGCGTGGCGGGCGTACTGAGCTCGCCAATGCCCTGAGCGTTCCGCTACAGGTGCCCGCGCGCGCCGAAATCGTCCTGGAAGGGCATATTTACCCGGATGACATGGCGGTGGAAGGTCCTTTTGGAGACCACACCGGCTACTACAATGAGGCCGAGCGTTTTCCGGTATTCACCGTGGAAACCATCAGCCACCGCGAAAATCCTGTTTACCACAGCACCTACACCGGCCGGCCCCCCGATGAACCGGCCATACTGGGTGCGGCCCTCAACGAAGTCTTCGTGCCCCTGCTGCAGAAACAATTCCCGGAAATCGTGGATTTTTATCTGCCGCCGGAGGGCTGTTCCTACCGTCTGGCCGTTGTCAGTATCCGCAAGGGTTACCCCGGTCATGCAAAAAGAGTCATGTTCGGTATCTGGGGCTTTTTGCGACAGTTCATGTACACCAAGTTTATCATCGTGGTGGACGAAGACATCGATGTGCGCCGTTGGGAAGATGTGATCTGGGCGATGACCACCCGGATGGACCCGGTGCGCGACATTACCCCCGTCGAAAATACACCCATCGATTATCTCGACTTTGCTTCGCCGGTTGCCGGACTTGGTGGTAAAGTGGGTATGGACGCCACCAATAAACTGCCCGGAGAGACTGCCCGGGAATGGGGCCGCCCCATCCAGATGACCGCCGTGGTGCGCCAACGAGTGGATGACCTGTTGCTGGCGCTGGATCGGCCGCTGTTCTAAATGCGCATCGAAGGGGTGCGGGGTTCCTTAAATACTCATATGGGGTTATTCTTAATCATTATCCTAAATTCGGCAGTTACCTCTGCTGAAATGACATTATCCATCTGATAGGATTAGGTTTACCCAGACAATGGGGGCTCACCTTATGGGTGAAGAAGAAAAACACCCGCAAAAGGCCATTCCGGCAGCGGTACAGACGATGATCGGCTAACATCTTACCTGGAATGGGGCAAAATTTTGTCCTGTAAGCTCCGCAGCGTAGAATGCACAAAAATATTCCGCTGGAGAACGCATGAAACCGGAAGGCCGCACCCGGAAACAAATCGACGCCCCAGACACCTACAGTCGGCCCGCTGATAGTCCGAGTTTCGCCGTCCGCGAGGACACCATCGAATACGGCTTCATCGGCACCCTGCAAAACCTCAAGTACGAATATCGCCCCGACATCCGCGACCGCGCCGCGCTGGAGGCCAATTTCCGCCAGCACTTCGAAGCGCTCAACCGCGTCCGCCTCACCGATGCCGAGTTCGCCCGCCTGCTGGATGAGATCGTCACCCCGGATGTTTTTACCGCCGCCAAGACCCTGCGCAGCATCAATGCCTTCACCCGCGACGACGGCACGCCGCTGAACTACAGCCTCGTCAACCTCAAGGACTGGTGCAAAAACACCTTCGAGGTCATCCACCAGTTGCGCATCAATACCGACTACAGCCACCACCGCTACGACGTCATCCTGCTCATCAACGGTGTGCCCTGCGTGCAGATCGAGCTGAAAACCCTCGGCGTCCATCCGCGCCGGGCCATGGAGCAGATCGTCGAATACAAGCACGACCCCGGCAACGGCTACACCCGGACGCTGCTCTGCTTCATGCAGCTCTTCATCGTCAGCAACCGCGACCAGACTTACTACTTCGCCAACAACAACGCCCGCCATTTCGCCTTCAACGCCGACGAGCGCTTTTTGCCCGTCTATGAGTTCGCGGACGAGGACAATAGCAAGATCAGACAGCTCGACGCCTTCGCCGAGCGCTTCCTGAAAAAGTGTAACCTCGGCCAGACCCTCAGCCGCTACATGGTGCTGCTGGCGGGCGAGCAAAAGCTCATGATGATGCGACCCTATCAGGTCTATGCCGTGCAGCACATGGTCAAGTGCATCGATGAAGACAACGGCAACGGCTACATCTGGCACACCACCGGCAGCGGCAAGACGCTCACCTCCTTCAAGGCCGCCACCCTGCTCAAGGAGAACGAGCACATCCATAAATGCGTGTTCGTTGTCGACCGCAAGGACCTCGACCGCCAGACGCGGGAGGAATTCAACCGCTTCCAGGAAGGCTGTGTCGAAGAAAACACCCACACCGGCGCCCTCGTGCGCCGCCTGCTGTCCGAGGACTACGCCGACAAGGTCATCGTCACCACCATCCAGAAGCTCGGCCTCGCGCTCGACGAAACGAGCCGCCGCAACAAGCAACGCAGCAAAAACGGCCAGGCCACCTACAAGGAGCAGCTCGAAGCACTGCAGGACGAGCGCATCGTCTTCATCTTCGACGAATGCCACCGCTCGCAGTTCGGTGAGAACCACAAGGCCATCAAAGCCTTCTTCCCCCGCGCCCAACTCTTCGGCTTCACCGGCACGCCCATCTTCGAGGCCAATGCCAGCCTGCAGAAGATCGAGGACAGCACGGCCTCCATGCGCACCACGGCAGACCTCTTCCAGAAACAGCTGCACGCCTACACCATCACCCACGCCATCGAAGACGGCAATGTGCTGCGCTTCCATGTCGATTACTTCAAGCCGGAAGGAAAGAACCCACCCAAACCCGGCGAACCCATCGCCAAGCGCGCGGTCATCGAAGCCATCCTCGCCAAGCACGATGCCGCCACCGGCGGGCGCCGCTTCAACGCCCTCTTTGCCACCGCATCCATCAACGATGCCATCGAATACCACGCGCTGTTCAAGACCATGCAAGCCGAGAAACTGGCCGCCGATCCCGAGTTCAAGCCGCTGAATATCGCCTGCGTCTTCTCTCCGCCTGCGCAGCTCGCGGAGAATCCCGAAAGCAAAAAGGACATCGACCAGCTCTCCGAAGACCTCCCGCAAGAGCAGGAAGACAACAAGGTCGAGCCAGAAGCGAAGAAGCAGGCGCTTGAAGGCATCCTCGCCGACTACAACGCCCGCTACGGCACCAACCATCGCCTGAGCGAATTCGATCTTTACTACCAGGATGTGCAAAAGCGGATCAAAGACCAGCAGTGGCCGAATGCCGACTACCCCCCGGCGCAGAAAATCGACATCACTATCGTCGTGGACATGCTGCTCACCGGCTTCGATTCCAAGTTCCTGAACACGCTCTACGTGGACAAGAACCTCAAGCACCACGGCCTGATCCAGGCCTTCTCGCGCACCAACCGCGTGCTCAACGCCACCAAGCCCTACGGCAACATCCTCGACTTCCGCCAGCAGCAGGATGCCGTCGATGCCGCCATCGCGCTGTTCTCCGGCGAAAAGACCGGCGAGCAGGCGCGCGAAATCTGGCTGGTGGAAAAGGCGCCCGTGGTCATCCAGAAACTGGAGGCCGCCGTGCAAAAGCTCGACGCCTTCATGCAGTCCCAGGGGCTGGATTGCACGCCCTCCACCGTGGCCAACCTGAAAGGCGATGCCGCCAAGACCGTTTTCATCGAGCGCTTCAAGGAAGTGCAGCGGCTCAAGACCCAGCTCGACCAATACACCGACCTCACCGGGGAAAACAAAGCCGCCATCGAGCAGGTGCTGCCCGAAGAAACCCTGCGCGGCTTCAAGGGCCAGTATCTGGACACCGCCAAAAAGCTCCGCGACGGGCGCAACAAGCCGGACAAGCCCGGCGCCGACAAGCCTGCCGATCAGCTCGACTTCGAGTTCGTCCTCTTCGCCTCCGCCGTCATTGATTACGACTACATCATGAAGCTGATGACCAGCTTCTCGGCCAAAGAGCCGGGCAAGGCCAAGATGACCCGCGAACAACTCATCGGCCTCATCAGCAGTGACGCCAAGTTCATCAACGAGCGCGACGACATCGCCGAATATATCGGCACGCTCCAGGCCGGCGAGGGGCTGAGTGAAACCGCCATCCGCGACGGCTACACCCGCTTCAAGGCGGAGAAGAACGCCCAGGAACTCGCCACCATTGCCGCAAAGCACAATCTGGCCACCGCCGCCCTGCAAAGCTTCGTGGACGGCATTTTTGAGCGCATGATCTTCGACGGCGAACGCTTGAGCGACCTCATGGCCCCGCTCGATCTGGGCTGGAAAGCCCGCAGCCAGGCCGAAATCGCGCTGATGGAAGATTTGTATCCGCTGCTGACCCAACGCGCCGGGGGCCGCGATATTTCAGGGCTTAGCGCCTATGAGTGAGCAGCCGCTGGCTGAAGCCACTTTGCTTGCGCGCATCGCCCTGGGCGAGCACACCCGCCAGCAGTTCAAACGCAGCTTCCACAACCCTGATGCCCTGGCCGCCGAGCTGGCTGCCTTTGCCAACAGCGGCGGCGGCACGCTGCTGATCGGTGTGACCGATGACGGCATCATCACTGGCCTGAGCGAGCACGCCTTCCGGATGCTGCCCTACCGGGGACTGGGCAGTGGTATCCCCCGTGCGCTGGATGAATGGTCGCAGATCGAACTGATCGACGAAGTTAGCGGCAACCAATTCACCGCTCGGGTGCAACGGCCCAAGGCGCAGTGGGCGGGGGCGGGCGAACAAGCCACCGAACAAGTCGAGGCCCCAGTCACCGAACAAGTAACCGAACAAGTTCGCCGACTGTGCGTGGCTCTGGGGCAAGAGGCCAAAGGAACGAAGGAGCTGATGCAGTCGCTCAACCTCAAACACCGCCCGAGCTTTTTGGAAGACTATCTGAACCCGGCCCTCCAACAGCGTTTTGTGGAACTGACCCAGCCAGACTCACCGCGCAGCCCCACACAAAAATACCGCCTGACCGCACAAGGAAAGGTCTTGTTGAAATGACCATCCCCCACAAGCAAACCACAACGCCGGGCGCGGCCGTTTACCAAAACTTGCTCGCTGAGCTGTCAGCGGCCATCGCCCTGTTGCAAGCACTGCACCAGCAGGCCGTCGAAGCACTGGCGCTCAGCGTTCAAGAGATGGTGCGCAGCGGCAGCCGCGATGTTCAGCGGATCGAGCACACACTCGACCAGCTTTTAGGCCACGCCTGCTTGCCAGAGGGCCAGGCCCTCTTCAAAGCCCTCTGCCGCCATTACTGGACGTTGGACCAGCAGGCCACCGCGAGTTATGTCCTCGCCTACCGCGAGATGTGGGATGCCGATGACAAGAACGACACCGAAGAGGTGCAAGCATGAACCCCAAAGCACCAAGCACTGTTTTGACAGCAGAAACAAAGCCCGCGCGAGTGCCGAAGCTGCGGTTTCCGGCGTTTCGGGGGGCGGATGGGTGGAAGCTCGCGCCGCTGAGTCAATTGGCAACTCGCACCAAACAGAAAAACCGCGATGAAAAAATTACTCGCGTGCTGACGAACTCAGCCGAGTTTGGCGTGATGGACCAGCGCGACTTCTTCGACAAAGAAATTGCCACGCAAGGCAATCTCGAGAGCTATTTCGTAGTTGAGCTGGGCAGCTATGTTTACAACCCGCGCATCTCTGCAACAGCACCTGTTGGCCCCATTTCTAAGAACAAAGTTGGCACTGGCGTCATGTCGCCGCTCTACACCGTCTTCAAGTTCAAAGACGGTGGCAATGACTTTTATGAGCACTACTTCAAGACAACCGGCTGGCACACCTACATGCGGCAGGCATCCAGTACAGGCGCGCGGCATGATCGAATGGCCATCTCCAGCGACGATTTCATGGCCATGCCTTTGCCTGTTCCGACACCGAAGGAACAACAAAAAATCGCCGAGTGCCTGAGTTCGGTGGACGCGCTGATGGCCGCGCAAGCGCGGAAAGTGGACGCGCTCAAGACCCATAAAAAAGGGCTGATGCAGCAGCTTTTCCCCACGGAGGGCGAAACCCAACCCCGCCTGCGCTTCCCCGAATTCCAAAACGCCGGGGAGTGGAACAAGACGACCTTGGGTGAAGCAGCGACATTCTTCAACGGCCGAGCATACAAACAGGAAGAACTGCTTGAATCCGGAAAGTATCCAGTTCTCCGCGTTGGAAATTTCTTCACCAACAACAATTGGTATTACTCAGACCTTGAACTGGATGAGACAAAGTATTGTGACAAAGGCGATTTGCTTTACGCATGGTCGGCGTCGTTCGGGCCGCGTATGTGGCACGGGGTAAAAGTGATTTATCACTACCACATCTGGAAGGTCGAACAACACAGTGGAATAGACCGACAGTTCCTTTTCATCACACTCGAAAATGAAACTGAGAGGATGAAATCCAACTCAGCAAATGGATTGGGACTTCTGCACATTACGAAGGGAACCATCGAGGGCTGGGACACTGCATTCCCATCACCGCCAGAACAACACCGCATCGCCTCCTGCCTGAGCAGCCTCGACGCCCTGATCACCCTGGAGACCCAAAAGCTCGAAGCCCTCAAGACCCACAAGAAAGGGCTGATGCAGCAGCTTTTCCCAGTACTCAACGAGGTGCAGGGATGACCTGGCAAACGGCCTATCAATCGGCACAAGGTTGCGTCTCGTGGCAGGGTGAGCACGCGTGCGAAGGCGACGAACTCAATGGCTTTCTGCAAGGGCCGGTTGCCGTACGCCTTAACGACACGGAGGGCGGTGAGGCATTCAATAAATACTTGCGGGGTTTGAGTCTGACCGGCATGGGTCAGGGTGCGCTTGAAGAAGTACTTGCCGCCGAAGTGCCGGAGACGCGCGACTGGGCGGCAGGCGAGGCGCTCGCCGAGGCGGTGCTTGAAGCACACCATGATGTGGTGTTGCCCTGGAACACCGAGCGCGACAAGCGCAATCCCTTTGCCTCCCTGCCGGGAGCGGACATCGTGGGCTTTCAGCGCGATGGCGGCTCACACAGGCTGGCCCTGGGCGAAGTCAAGTGCTCGTCCGAGGCGAAGTCGCCGCCGCAGGTGATGAGCGGCAGAAGCGGTGGTTTGACTCACCAGATCGACAATCTCGCCAGCAATCTCGGCACGATCTGCCAGTTGCTCAAATGGCTGTTGCCGCGCGTGAAGCACACGGCGCATGAACCTGCCTTTAACACGGCATGTACCCGCTTCTTTAATTCCGATCTGCGCGATCTGGCACTGTTCGGCATTTTGGTGCGTGACCAGGAGGCGCGTGAGTCTGATTTGCAAGCGCGAGGCCAACAACTGGCGGATCGCCTGCAAGCCCCGGCGAGTTGCCTCCTTATCGCCCTCTATCTGCCTTGGCCCATTGCGCAACTGCCGCAGGCCATCAGCCAGGGAGGTGCTGCATGAACCACTGGCTGCTCGATGCAATGGCAGAACGACGCAGCCATGCGCTGCGTGAGGCCGATCGCGTGCAGTTCCATCAGGAAATGGGGCGCGAGGTCCCCGCCTTTGATGAGGCGCTGCTGCGCGAGACGGCGGCCGCGCTGGAAATCGCCGTGCTCGACCTGAAGGTGGATCGCCTAGCCGATGAACCTGAGCAGTTGGCATTGTCGCGCCAGGCGGCGGCGGACGCCTTCCGGCTCTTGCGCATGTTGCCCTTGCCTGCCGACCCCATGGTGGCGGGCTCGCACCTGCTGCGCGCATCGGTACTGGCCGTGTTGGGTGATCGCGGCGCCGATGCCGCGCGCTGGCTACGCACACTGGACGAGGCGGGGCATTGGCCCGCCTTGCCGCTGGAGGCACGCAACTGGGGCAAACGCTGTCGGGCCGCCCTTACCGATGTCTGGCTGCGTCTGGTGCGCAAAAGAGGTTGGAGTGACCGCGATGCGGTGCTTGAGCGCGTGGCGGCGCTGCGTAGCGCGCAGGAGGAGTTCGAGCGCGATTACCTGCACACCTTCGCACCGCTGGAAGCCAAGCGTACTGCGCTTGAGCTGATCGGGATCTACCACCTGGCCAAGGCAGCGGACGTACTGGCCCACTACATCACCGACGGTGTAGTGGACGGCAGTTTCCAAGTGCAGCCTTTGTTGGATAGTCACTTCGACCGAGCCATCGATGCTTGTGACGCTGCGCAGCTCGTTGAGTTGGGGCCGATGACGCGACTGCTGGCCCGCGCTTCTGCGCAAATGGTGGACAACGCTCTGTGGACGGTGACTCGGAAAGTGAACTCCCGCGTAACCGACTTTGTGCGCGAGCTAGTGAAACGTGGACGCGGCGACCGTGCTTTGTTCGATGTGCTGCCCCCGCAACGCCGCACCTTGGCCGAGCGTGGACTGCTGGGTTCCAGTCGACAGGCTGTGGTGGTGAGTCTGCCGACCTCCAGCGGCAAGACCCTCATTGCCCAGTTCCGCATGTTGCAGGCGCTGAATCAGTTCGAGGATCGCAAAGGCTGGGTGGCCTATCTCGCACCCAGTCGGGCGCTGGTCAATCAGGTCACGCGGCAACTGCGCCGTGATTTCCAGCCACTAGGGCTGATGGTGGAGCGCATCAGCCCGGCCATGGAGATCGACGGCATCGAGGCCGGCGTGCTGGCGGAGGCGAACGACGAGGTGCGTTTCCGAATCCTCGTGGCTACGCCCGAGAAGTTCGATTTGATGCTGCGCCAGGGCTGGGAGGAAAAGATCGGGCGCCCACTGACTCTGGTGGTAGTGGATGAAGCGCACACCATTCAGGACAAGGTGCGTGGCCTGCGCCTGGAGTTGTTGCTGGCCACCATCAACCGGGAGTGCCGAGACGCGCAATTCCTACTGCTCACGCCCTTCATTCAAAATGCACGCGAGGTGGCGCGCTGGCTCGGCGGCCAAAATTCGGAGGACATCAGTCTGGGCGTGGACTGGCAACCCAACGACCGGGCCATCGGCATCGTCAGCCCGGTGGACGACGGCCGCAAGAACGGGCGCAGCCGTGACTACCGGCTGGATTTCGAAACGGTGCATACCACGCGCCCCAGCATAGTGCTGGATGAAGCCTTTTCGCTGGGCAAGGACGAGACACTGGCCGGTACGCTTTCAGAAGCGAGGGATGTAGGCGCTTTGGCCGGAATTACCGCGCGCAAGCTCATGGTGCGGGGGCCTGTTATCGCCATGCACAGCCGGCCAGATTACGTCTGGAAGCTTGCCGAGAGACTTAAATCCGGGCAGGCCGGGGCTATGTCCGACGATGTGCGCTTCGTGCAGGAATATGTGGCAGCCGAACTGGGGGCGCAGTACCCCTTGGTCGATTTGCTCGCCCATCGCATCGGCATGCACCACGGCGGTTTGCCTGAAGAAATCCGTATGCTCATGGAGTGGTTGTTCGAAAAAGGGCAGCTCGATGTGCTGGCTGCAACCACGACCATTGCTCAGGGTGTGAACTTCCCTGTCAGCGGGGTGGTGATGGCCGCCACGCAATACCCTTATGGGCAAACCATGCCTCCGGAGGATTTCTGGAACATCGCTGGCCGCGCCGGTCGTGTGTCTCAGGGGCAACTGGGGGTAGTGGCGTTGGTGGCCAAAGATGAAAGCGAAGTGGCACAACGTCGCGAATTCATCAACAGCAACACTGGTGATCTGAATTCCGCCCTGATTCAATTGGCGCAGGCTGCATCTGGTGAGTTGTCTGATCTTGGAAGAATTGTTTATAGCCGCCCGGAGTGGTCGAGCTTCTTGCAATATCTCGTTCACACCTATCGGCAAATGGGTGCGCCGTCCAACTTTGCCGATCAGATCGAGCAGGTGCTGCGCGGCACACTGGGCTTCGAGAAGTTGCGCACCGCTGATAGTCAGCTTGCCCGTCATCTGCTGGACGGGATTCGAACCTATGTCGATGACATGGTCCGCCCGCAACAACCGTTGAAGCTGGTGGACAGCACTGGCTTTTCATTGCAGAGCATCAAGACTGTTCTCACGCATAAAGGCGACATCGGGCCGGATTCGTGGAATCGGGAGCGGCTGTTCCGTGAGGGCGACCGTACCTTGCAGGACATGATGGGCGTGCTTCTGCGTGTTCCTGAGCTGCGTGAGAATTTGGAAACTGTTCTGGGCGGCAGGGCACCGGACGGGGACAAGCTCGCGCTCATCCTCAAGGATTGGGTCAATGGTGAGGAAATCACCACCATCGCCGCCCGCCATTTCCGCAAAGAGGGTTACGACGAAGTGACAGCACTCACCAAATGCGGGCAGAACCTCTTCGGCAAGCTTGCGCAGACATCTTCCTGGGGCCTGAACGCACTGCTAGCGATTACCGCATCTAACCTCTCCGACGACGAACACACCCGGCTGGCCAACCTGCCATCGCAGGTGTTTTACGGGGTGGCCACGGACGAAGCCATCGCCTTGCGTTTGCTTGGAGTGCCGCGCAAGGCGGCGACGCCACTGGCCAAGGTGTTGAAACTGGATGCCACGACGTCTCTGCCGACAATTCGTCAGCGACTCTCCGCGCTGACGGAACGGGACTGGCTTCAGGCCTTGGGGCCGGTCGGTGGCACCTATCGTAAGGCTTGGCAGATCATGGACGGGACACTGGACTGATGGCCGACCAACCTACAAAACTGGCCATGCTCAAGACCTGTAAAAAATGGCTGATGCAGCAGCTATTCCCGATGCTGGACGAGGTGCCCGCATGAAGCCGGGCCAGCCCTTCGCCGACTTGCCAAAGCTGGCCGCCCATTTGCGCGGCGAGCTGGAGAACAAGAAAGCCATCCTGCTTTATGCCTACAACGGCACCGGTAAGACGCGGCTGTCGATGGCCTTCAAGGACATCGGCAAGCAAGGTGATGCTCGCGACACACTCTACTTCAACGCCTTCACCGAAGACCTGTTCCATTGGGAGAATGACTTTGAAGGCGATAACGACCACAGGCTCACACTCAATGCGGCGTCGCGCTTTTTCGCCGGCTTAGCCGAGTTGGAAATGGACAACCGCATCCGCCCGCTGCTGCAACGCTATGCGGATTTCGATTTCCGCATCGACTACGAGAAATGGGATGTTGTTTTTTCGCGAAGAGTCAAAAATGAGAACTATGTTCCAGGCTCTAAAAAACTCATGCAAAGGTTTGCGTTTGAGGAAAAGACCCATATCAAGGTCTCGCGCGGTGAAGAAAACATCTTTGTCTGGTGCTTCTTCCTCGCCATCGTGCAACTGGCGCTAGATGGTGCGGAGGCTTATCAGTGGGTGAAATATGTTTACATCGACGACCCGATTTCATCGTTGGATGAGCACAACGCAATTGCGGTAGCCAACCATCTAGCGCAATTGCTCAAACGGCCGGGCAGTAAGCTCAAGACGGTGATCTCGACGCACCATACCTTGTTCTTCAACGTGCTGTGCAACGAATTTAAAGGGAAGGCGTTCCGATATTTTCTGAGAAATGCCCCCACTGGCAGTTATTCGCTAGTAGATACATCTGCCACGCCATTCCTTCACCATTTGGCGAGCATTATTGAGTTAGATGAAGCACAAAAGAGTGGTGCACTCTATACACATCACTTCAACATGATGCGCAGAGTGATGGAGCAGACTTCCATCTTCTTGGGGCTTGAGGACTGGGCCGAATGTATCAGGGTGGCAGGCGATCTAGACGAAGCGCTGTCCAAGCGGATGATTGACCTTATGAGTCACGGCGATTATTCGCTTTACGAGCCACGAGAAATGATGGAAGAGAATAAAGCGCACTTTCGGAGAATTTTCCGCGCCTTCCTGAATCGCTACCCCTTCAATCCGAAACTGTTTCCTGTAGCACCCGAGGATGACAATGTCGGCGAAGAGCCGACTCTCTTGCAATGGGGAGAAAACCGATGAGCACTAAAGACATTTCCAATGCCAAAGACCCCGACCTGCGCGCATCCTTGGGAGCGTTGCGGCGGGCCGCCCAACATGCGCGCAAGACAGCGATCCAGACTGAGACGAACCTTGTGATCGTCAAGGACGGGCGGATGCAGCGCATCTCGGCAGATGAACTTCGCCAACAGGCAAACACCGAGAAAACGCTCAAACCATGACCGAACAAAATCAAAAACAATTGGGCAACACCCTCTGGAGCATCGCCGACCAACTGCGCGGGGCGATGGATGCGGACGACTTCCGCGACTACATGCTGTCCTTCCTCTTTTTGCGCTACCTCTCCGACAACTACGAGACGGCGGCGAAGAAGGAACTGGGGCGCGATTACCCGGATGTGGGCGGCGACGCGCGCAAGGTGCCGCTGGCGCTCTGGTATGCGAACAACGTGGACGACATTCCGGCCTTCGAGAAGCAGATGCGGCGCAAGGTGCATTACGTCATCCAGCCCGCGCACCTCTGGAATAGCATCGCTAACCTGGCTCGCACTCAGAACCCGGACCTGCTAGACACCTTGCAGGCTGGCTTCAAATACATAGAGACAGAGTCTTTTGAGAGCACTTTCCAGGGGCTGTTCTCCGAAATTGATCTGAGCTCGCCCAAGCTGGGCAAGAGCTACAGCGACCGTAACGCCAAGCTCTGCACCATCATCCAGAAGATCGCCGAAGGGCTGGCGGCGTTCTCCACGAACATCGACGCGCTGGGCGATGCCTACGAATACCTGATCGGCCAGTTTGCCGCAGGCAGTGGCAAGAAGGCGGGCGAATTCTACACCCCGCAGCAGATTTCCGACATTCTTTCCGCCATCGTCACGCTGGACAGCCAGGAGCCGAAAACCGGGACGAAGAAGCGGCTGGACAGCGTGCTGGACTTCGCCTGCGGCTCCGGCTCGCTGCTGCTGAATGTGCGCAAGAAGGTGAACCAGGCGGGCGGCAGCATCGGCAAAATCTACGGCCAGGAAAAGAACATCACCACCTACAACCTCGCGCGCATGAACATGCTGCTGCACGGGGTGAAGGACACCGAGTTCGAGATCTTCCACGGCGACACCCTGCTCAACGAGTGGGACATGCTGCGCGAGCAGAACCCGGCCAGGAAGCCGAGCTTCGACGCCGTCGTCGCCAACCCGCCTTTCAGCTACCGCTGGGAGCCCACCGACGCGCTGGCCGACGATGTGCGCTTCAAAAGCCACGGCCTCGCGCCCAAGTCCGCCGCCGACTTTGCCTTCCTGCTGCACGGCTTCCATTATCTGAAAGACGAAGGGGTGATGGCGATCATCCTGCCGCACGGGGTGCTGTTCCGGGGCGGGGCCGAGGAACGCATCCGCACCAAACTGCTCAAGGACGGCCATATCGACACCGTCATCGGCTTGCCCGCGAACCTGTTTTATTCCACCGGCATCCCGGTCTGCATCCTCGTGCTGAAGAAGTGCAAGAAGCCCGACGACGTGCTGTTCATCAACGCCGCAGAGCACTTTGTGAAAGGCAAACGCCAGAACCATCTTTCGGACGAGCACATCGCCAAGATCATCGAAACCTACCAGTTCCGCACGGAAGAACCGCGCTACGCCCGCCGCGTGGACATGGCGGAGATTGAGAAAAACGACTTCAATCTCAATATTTCGCGGTATATCAGCACAGCAGTAGACGAGGAGGAAATTGACCTGACGGCGACGCACGCAAACTTGGTGAACATCGAGAAGGCCATCCAGCAAGCGACTGCGAAACACAACGAATTTCTGAAAGAGCTGGGCATGCCGCTGTTACCTTAGGCCGGAGCACGAAACATGCGGGCCAGACCCAGATTTATCTGACGCCCATGCATGCGGCTCAAAAAAGGTGGAGCGCGGAATCGAGAATGTTCGCAGAGGATTACGGATAGCCCGCCAGACTGCGGAGCAGTACCTTGGACGCTCCCCCTGGATACTTCTCGTCGGCTACATCATCGCGCAAATTACCAAAAACCATGGTCGCTATCAGGGGCTTTCCCAGCCCTTGCCGGACCGTAACTGCTTTTGTAGGGTTATGGCAACACGGCAGAAAGCGCAACATGAGCTAGGCAAGCGCAAGCATGCATAACGTAACAAGATGAAATAGTTATTGTAAGTTCACCAGTAAGCATGATATGGGGCACTCATGGGACAGTAGAAGGGTGAAAAAGTCGGTTCTATTCGCTTCCCAAAATCAGCATATAGAGTTATTGTTCATTATAGGTGGTTACGATTTGTTATGGCTTGGTGTCCCACCAAGTGCCCCACGGCAAAGAAAAAGGGCCTAAGCAGTTAGCCTAAACCCTTGATTTGTAGTGGAGCGGGTGATGGGAATCGAACCCACGCCATGAGCTTGGGAAGCTCAGGTTCTGCCATTGAACTACACCCGCTTGTGGTGGATTCTATGCGGATGGACAACAAAAGGCAAGGTGACCGCAAGCACCGCGGTTTTTGGTAATTATAAGCGAAGTCAATAAGATACTATACACCAAGAGGCATGATTATGGAACAGTTACCAACCCGTGAAGAGGATATTGAACAGGCCTCCCGTTCCCTGAAGGCTATGGCGCACCCGTTGCGTCTCAAGGTTTTGTGCGTGCTGGGATCGGAAGAGATGAGTGTGCAGGATATCGTGTCCGCCGTCGGCACTACCCAGAGCAACATCTCCCAACATCTCGCTATTTTGCGTGAGAAAGACATTCTTCGTGCCCGCAAGGATGCCAACAAGGTGTATTACCGTGTAGGTGACCCCCGTACCCTGCGCCTGATTTCCATGATGAGCGATGTTTTCTGCAGCGTCCGTTGAACACTGCCACATAGTACCGGATGGCAGGAAGGGTGGAACCCCGGCCCTTAGAGAGCGCTTGAATGCGCGTAAGATACATTATAGAATAATATTCTGATGTTCTTATGTGCGCCACTGTGGACGCAGCCATCGATGCCCGGTCGGGATCGACGGTTCATCCGCAGTGGGGATTCATGCTGGTGTTGCGCGGACTTTGCAGCATTGGGTTGTCCAAGCTTCGGTGTCGTCTGTTGCGGCGAGGAAAGATATGCCCTTTCATCCTCATAAAAAAACACGTTCCATTTTCATCGTCCTGCTCATGGGTACCGGTGCGTCGCTACCCGCCGCAGCCCTGGACTTCAATCAGTGCGTTGATCTTGCCCTGAGACAAAACCCGGAGATGCTCGTGGCGCATGCCCGACAAGCAGAGGCCCGGGGCGCAGTTTCCGAGGCGCGTGGTCACTTGCTTCCTAAGCTCGCGGCCTCTTTCTCTGCCAGCCAGTCGAACAATGCCCTGACGGTGTTCGGCATGAAGCTGTCGCAGCGGCAGGCAACGTTCAACGATTTTGGCGCGGGACAATTCGCCCCGAATGCGCTGGGTGTGGCGCCGACAGGGCTGGATCAACCGGGTGGCTACCATAATTTCGGTACCAAGCTGCAAATGGAAATTCCGATCTGGAATGGCGGGGAAATCCGGGGGCGCATCGATCAGGCGCGGGCCATGCTCGAGGCTGCCCGGAGCGGAAATACCATGGCCCGGCAGAAGCTGGTTTACGCTGTCCTCAAGGCCTATGACGGCGTGGTCGCCGCGGACACGGCTATTGAGGTGGCGGATAAAGCCAAGCGGGCAGCCGCTTCGTATGTCAAGACCAGCCGCTCCCTGCTCGCGCGCGGGGTACTGATAAAAAGCGATCTGTTATCCGCGGAGGTCTATCTGGAAAAGGCGGAACTGGCCGTCGAAAGTGCGCGGAATGCTCGGGCCAACGCCCTGGATAATCTTGCCACGTTGATCGGCTGGCCGGAAGAAAAGACGCTCACCGTGGACGGTCCTGTCCGGCCCATATTGCCTGCGGCGCCGCTCAGCAGCCTGCAGAGCGATGCGATGGCTCAGAATGCGGGTATCGTCGCCCTCCGCCATCAGGTCAAAGCGGCGCAGGAAGGTATCGGCATCGCCCGCGCCGCCTATCTGCCGCATATCAACGCGATGGCCAATCAGGAATGGAATGGCCGCACTCTCGGCAATGCGGCGCCGTCCTACACGGTAGGTGGAGAAGTAACCTGGAATGTGCTCGACTTCGCGCGGGGTGGCAGTTTGGATCGCGCCCGAGCGAAGCGCGAGCAGACTCTGGCCGCGTTACAGGAGGCGCAGGATAAGTTGCGTTTGGAGGTGGCGCAGGTTTGGCGTAGTGCGCAGGAGGCTGCGTTGCGTGTCAGGATGCGGGAGCTTGCGGTCCGGCAGATGGAGGAGGCGCAGCATATGGTGCGCCTGCGTTACGAAAACGGTATAGAGACGGTGACGGGCCTGCTGCGCGGACAGGCGGAGCTGGATCAGACGCGTGCCGAGCTTGTCTCCGCCCGTTATGCCGAAGCGACAGAGCGTGGCGCCCTGTTGCTGGCCATCGGCAAACTGAACCCTCAGGAAATCGTCGGTGTGGGCAGCGCGCCCGCCGCAGAAGGAGTCTCCCAATGAACACCTGGAAGCAAACCGCGCGGATCGCGGCCCTGATATTCGCTGTGGCAAGCCTCGCCGCCTGCAGTAAATCGCCTCCCGAGGCGCCCCTGGCGCAGGGTAAAGTCTCTGCGCCCGTCCTGCAGATACGGAATCAAGGTATGGCTGCCTACGCCCGTGTGCCGGGTACGGTCGTTGCCCATCAGCAGGTGCAGCTCAGTTCGCGTCTGAGTGGTTACATCCACTCCATGAGTGTGCGTGATGGACAGTCGGTACGGGCGGGACAACTGCTTTTTGAGGTAGATCCGACGGATGTCGTGGGGCAGGTGCAGCAGGCGCAGGCGGGACTGGCTGAGGCTCAGGCGGCGCTCACCGACGCCCGCTCCAATTATGAGCGGTTCAAGGTCCTGTACGCTCAGAAGGCTATTCCCAAGCAACAGTGGGACCAGGTAAAGTCGGCCTATGGTATGGCGCAGGCCCGTGTTGCAGCCGCCCGCGGTGGGGTCGGCACGGCACAGTCACAACTGCGCTATGCCCGGGTAACGGCGCCCTTCTCCGGGATCATCACACGCAAGTTCCTGCAGAACGGAGACCTCGCGTCACCCGGTCAGCCCATTCTGGCCCTAGCGGACACTTCCCGACTGGAAGTCCAGTGCAGTGTCAGCGGGACGCTGTATCACAGCCTCCAGATCGGTCAGAAAATCGCGGTCCTCGTCGATGGAAAACGTGTTCCCGCAACGGTTCTGGATTTGGTCGGGGCTGCGGACGCGATGACCCATGCCCATACGGTCAAACTCAGCCTGCCCGCCGACAGTACGCTACAGGCTGGTGACTATGTCAGCGTGGAAGTGCCGGTCACCCAGCGGCAGGTGATGACGGTGCCAGCGGCTGCCTTGCTGGATCGGGCTGGAATCCCCGGTGTTTTTGTCGTTGACGCGCAAGGTGTCGCGCATTATCGCATGGTGCGACCGGGTCCGAGCACGCCGGAGGGTGTGGAAATTCTTTCGGGGCTGAGTGCGGGAGAGACGGTGGTCGTGGGCAATCTTGCCGCCGTGAATAACGGAGATCACATCGAGCCAGAGGGAGCTACCCATGGCTGAGTCCGAGCAGCGGCAAAATCTGGCAGGGCGGCTCGCTCAGTCGTTTTATCAGTCCAAGATCACGGTGTTGATCATGGTGGCCATTGCCCTGTTCGGGGCCCTGGCGGTTCTTGTCACGCCGCGTCTGTATAACCCGGAAATCGTGGTGCCCGCTGCTGAAATTTTCATCATGCGGCCCGGCTCTGACAGCGAGGAAATTCACCATCTGGTGGTACGGCCCCTGGAAGGCCTGATGGCATCCTTGCCTGGTGTCCATCACACCTATGGTTACGCAATCAATGATATGGGGGTGGTCACCGTCGAGTTTCAGGTCGGTGCCAACGAAGAAAAAAGCCTGCTGGAAGTCTACAACCAGCTCAGCCGAAATATGGACAAAATGCCCCCCGGTACGGAACAGCCCCTGGTTAAATCCATAGGCATCAATGATGTTCCGATCATGTCGGTGACTCTGAGCTCCAGCCAGATGACGCCTTTGGCATTGCGCCAGGTCGGTGTGCGGTTGATGAACCGGCTGCAGAGTGTGCCGGATGTGGCAAACGCTGAAGTGATCGGCGGCAGTCCTCTGGCCATCAATGTGTGGCTGAATCCGGCCAAGCTCTCCGGTGTCGGCCTCAGTCTGCAGGATATCCAGCAGGCGCTGAAGGGGAGCAATGTCATTCTTCCGGGTGGCCACCTGGTGCATGACAATCAGGAAATTCCCCTGCGCATCAATGGGGCGATAGGTTCGGCGCGGGGGGTCGGTGACCTCATTATCGGCAGCCATGATGGGCAACCGATATTTCTGAAGGATGTGGCCCGGGTGGAAGAAGGTGCCGCGGAAAATCACATTGCGACCAGCAATACCCTTGGGCGTGCAAACCGGGTCGGCCTGCCGGCGGGCACGACCATGCCGGCGGTTACCATTACCCTCGCCAAACGCCCGGGGACCAATGCCGTGACCGTCGCGGACGCGATCAAGGCGAAACTGGATCGTCTGGAGCGGGAGGCGCTGCCGGAAGGTGTGCATGTTTCTGTCACCCGCGATTACGGCGCCCGTGCCGACGATGCAGTCAGTACCCTTTTCGAGCACCTCAGCATCGCCGTCGCGGTCGTCGCGGTTATCCTGATGATATTCCTCGGTTGGCGGGAGGCGGGTATCGTTATTTTGACGGTGCCGCTTACCTTGGGTATGGTGCTGGGCATAGGCTGGCTGCTCGGGCAGACCATCAACCGGATCACCCTGTTCGCGCTCATTCTGTCGCTGGGATTGCTGGTGGATGGGGGTATCGTTGTCATCGAAAACATACATCGCCATTTGCATGGCTGCGGCAAGGATGGTTTCGCTCGCTGCATCATCACTGCCAGCAATGAGATCGGTAATCCGACGAATATAGCGACGCTGGCGGTGATCCTTGCGTTCGTACCGATGGCCTTTGTGACCGGGATGATGGGGCCCTTCATGTTGCCCATCCCTATTTTTGTGCCAATTGCCATGATTGCGTCGGTTCTGCTCGCCTATACGGTGGTGCCCTGGGGGGCGTACCGCTTTCTGCGGGGCAAAGCCGACCGGCAGGCCGGCGGTGGTGAGAAAGGTGGGCATGCGATGCGGCCGGACGCCCTGCAGCGTGGATACGTCCGGGTGTTTACGCCCCTGCTGAAATCCTCCGTGCGCCGCAATATCTTTTTCATTGTGGTCGTCGTGCTACTTCTGCTGGCGATGCTGATGCCGATGTGGCAGTTTATCCGTCCTCAGGGCATGAATGGTCCCCTGAGTGCCCTTGGGGTGAACCTGAAGATGCTGCCGGAGGGTAATGTCAGTGATTTCATGATACAGGTAGATACCCCGGCGGGCACTGCGCTGGCTGAGACCGGACAGGTCACGGAAGCGATCGGCAATGTGCTCAGCCGCAATCGTTATGTCGAAAATTTTCAGACCTATTTGGGCCGTTCCGCACCTGTGGACTTTGCCGGACTGGTGCGCGGTGACATGATGCGCGAAGGCAGCAATTACGCCCAAATCCAGATCAACATGGTGCCGCGGGATGAGCGACCCATGTCCCATGCCGTATCCGTGGAAATCTATAAGGCGCTGCAACCTGTCAGGGAGCGTTTTCCGGGCACCGTCATCAAGATTTTCGAGGTGCCGCCGGGACCCCCGGTACGTGCTCAGGTGGTGGCGGAACTTTACGGGCCGAACTATGGGAAGCTGCGTCAGATAGCGGGTTCGGTCGAGCAATATTTCCGTAAAGTCTACGACATGATCAATGTGGATGACTCGGTGACGGCGACGGTACCTGAATACCTGCTGCATGTGGATCGGCAGAAGGCCATGTTGGCCGGGGTCGCACCGGCTCAGGTAGCTGCGCTGGTGCATGATTATGTGGCAGGTACCAAACTGGGTGCCCTGCATGTGAAAAATGCCCGCGAGCCGGTGGATATCGTCCTCCGCATACCTCAGACGGATCGTGCCTGGCAGCAGCAGATACTCGACCTGCATGTGCAGAGCCGAAGCGGGCAGCAGGTGCCCCTGGCGAGTATTGTGCGGATCGAACGGACGACGCAGGCCAAGCCAATTTATGACCGTGATCAACATCCCGTGGTATACGTGACCGGGGATCTGATGGGTTCCAGCCCGGTCTACGCGGTGTTGTCGCTGAATCACTGGCTGGACGGCAAGAGCATCGACGGTGTGCATCTCAGTACCGCCAATTTGGGTTTTTCGCCTGCGCAGCCCGATGATATTACCCATTACCAGATTCTCTGGGGCGGTGACATGCGTCTGACTCTTGACGTCTTCCGTGACCTCGGCGCTGCTTTTATCGTTGCTCTGGTGTTCATCTACCTGATGCTGGTGGCCTACTACCAGTCTTTCATGATGCCGGTGATCGTCATGGGCGCCATTCCGATGACCTTGATCGGGGTTTTCCCCGGGCACTGGCTGCTGAACACGCCGTTTAACGCCACCTCCATGATCGGGGTCATCGCCCTGGCCGGTGTCGTTGTGCGCAACTCGTTGTTGTTGATTGACTTTATTATAGACTACCGGCGCCAGGGCTACGCCCTGGAAGAGGCTGTGCTACAGGGCGGTGCGGTGCGTTTCCGCCCCATTCTCCTGACAGCGCTGGCCATCATGTTCGGCTCTGCCATCATGGTGACCGACCCGGTCTTCGGCGGGCTGGCAGTTTCCTTGATATTTGGCACGTTCGCCTCCACATTGCTGACATTGATCGTGATTCCGCTGCTCTATTTCCTCTGGGAGCGGCGCTTGGAAAAACATACACAAGGAGTTTGACTGCGGATGAATACGGAACGTTGGGTGCGGGTGGTTGCCGGTTTTTTTGTATTGCTCAGCGTGGCGCTGGGTGCTCCGGGCAGTCCGGTTTTCGTGAGCGAATGGTTTTTGGTTGTCACCCTCTTTGTGGGTTTCAACCTGCTGCAAAGTGGTTTCACCTGTTTCTGCCCACTGGATCGCATCCTGCTCAAGTTCGGAGTGCCTGGTTCCGGGGCCTGCGGACGCTAAGTCATGGACCATAAAATTCTTTTCTTTATCGAGTCGCAGTGGCCCTTGCTGCTTGGGGCCGTGGCGCTGATCATCATGATTTTCAAGGGGCCATTGACGCGGAGGGCGGCGGGTATCCATGAAGTAGACCCGGCGACCGCGGTACAGTTGATCAACCATGAAGATGCGGTAATCATCGATGTGCGGGAGCAGAAAGAATGGTCGCAGGGGCATCTGCCCGGTGCCCGGCACATTCCTCTGGGTGACTTGCCCAAATATATGCAGGATCTGGAGAAGCATCGTGGTCATCATATCATCTGTCAGTGTGCGAGTGGCATGCGTTCGTCGCGCGCCGCGGCCAGCCTGAAAAAAGCCGGCTTTGACAAGATTTACAGTCTGAGAGGCGGGATCGGCGCGTGGCGGAGTGCCGGTCTGCCGGTAGAGAAGTGATGGTGAAAGGAGCGGTGGTGCGGATGTACGCGACGGGTACCTGCCCGTATTGTCGACGCGCCGAAGCGCTGCTGAGCAGTAAGGGGATCACACCGGAAATCCTCCGGGTGGACCGGGACCCCGCGCTGCGCCAGAGCATGCTCAAGCTCGCACATGGGCGGCATACGGTGCCGCAGGTATTCATCAATGGACGACATGTCGGCGGCTATGATGACCTTGCCGCACTGGATCGTCATGGTGCCTTGGATGACCTGTTGCAGGAAAATGGCCAGGGGGATGGATAATAGCGGTTCGATGAAACATGGGGGAAAGTCATGACATCCGTGATATTGCTTTGTCCTGCCTGCGGCGCCGTCAATCGGGTGCCCAAAGAGCGTTTGGGGGAGAACCCCAAGTGTGGCAAATGCCACGCACAGATTTTTCCTGACCACCCCGTCAATCTCAGCAGTAGCAGTTTTTCCCAGTATATCCAGAAAAACGAATTGCCGGTGTTGGTCGATTTCTGGGCCCCCTGGTGCGGGCCCTGCCGAACCATGGCACCGCAGTTTGAGCAGGCGGGTCGGGCGATGCGGGGGCGTGTGCTCTTTGCCAAGGTGAATACCGAAGATGAACCGCAAATCGGTAACCGCTTCCAGATTCGTTCCATCCCCACCATGGTGCTTTTCAAGGCCGGAAAAGAACTGGCGCGGATGAGCGGCGCCATGAGTGCAGCGGAACTTCAGCGCTGGTTGACAGGACAGGGAGTCTGAGACCCAGGCATTACCTTGACTTCTTCCGGATAAGCTCTAACTTACCACTATAACTCAACATTTATAAAGGATAGTGGGGGCGGCTATGGCCAGGCAGTCTGATACGGGTTTCTCAAGGCGGCAGTTCCTGCGACAGGCCGCGCTGGGCGGCGTATTGTTGTGCGGCTGGAATATGGCCGCCGCCGCGCAGCTCCGTGGGCTGCGGGTGGGCCGCCACGGGCAGGGTGTGCGCCTGGTCTTTGATCTCAACCGGCGTTTGACGGCTGCACCGGTGATCCGTAGTGTGGGTGAAGTGCTGCATATCGAGTTGCCCGGCATACAGCATTGGCTTGGCCGTCCCGTGGTGCCTGCGTTGGGACCACTGCAGGGCGGAGCGGAGATGAACGAGAGCGCCGCCGGGGTGGTGCTGCGCTTGCCTTTGCGGGAAGCGGTACGCTGGCATAGTTTCTCTCTGGGCCCCGGTGGTGGTGCTTCACATCGCCTGGTGCTGGACTTGCTTCCCGTCGCTGGAACTGCGGTGGAGTCCTCCCGTTCGCATCCTGTTGCCGGGGCGGGACGGCCCATTGTGGTCTGTCTGGATCCCGGCCATGGCGGCCACGATCCGGGTGCCATCGGCGCCAGGGGGACCCGTGAGAAGGATGTCGTGCTGGATGTTGCTCTGTCTCTGGCCCGACTGATTCGCAGCACTCCCGGAATGCGTCTGGTCATGTCCCGTGATACCGATCGTTATGTACCGCTCATGGATCGTATGCACCTGGGCTTGGCGCAGCGTGCCGACCTCTTCGTCTCCATTCATGCGGACGCCTTTCCGGAGCGAACAGTGAGCGGTTCGACGGTCTGGGCGCTGTCGCAAACGGGGGCGACCAGTGCGGCGGCCCGCTGGCTGGCCAGAACGCAGAATGCCGCTGATCCTCTCCTCGGCGACGTACAATCGGGGGTGCATGATCTTATGCTCAACGAGGTACTCATTAATATGACCCAGACGGCTGCCATGAACGCGGCGGCTGCTGCTGCGGATATGATGATTCGCGGGTTGGCCGGGGTGGAGGATCTGCACAACGCTGCCGTGCAGCACGCCAATTTCGTAGTGCTGCGCGCCCCGGATGTGCCGTCCATGCTGGTGGAGACTGCCTTTATTTCCAACCCGCAGGAGGAGCAACGCCTGCGTGATCCGGCTTTCCGTCAACTGCTTGCGCGCACCATGCATGATGCGGTCCTCGCCCATTTTGTGAACGCACCACCAGCGGATAGCGCGTGGTCTGCGACGCGGCATGTGCTGGGAAAAGCGGAAAATCTGGCGGATGTGGCGGACCGTTACGGGCTGAGCGTAGAGGCTTTGCGTCTGGCCAACAACCTGCCGCACGGAGAGGGTCAGCCCGGAGTGCATCTGCGTGTTCCCATCATGGGAGCCTGACGCGTCATGGCGGGAATCCAGATGATTATGTTATAACTAACTCAAAATGGATGATGCAGAATGGCGGACAGGTGATGGATCTGAATTCGGACGGCATGGTGCGGGATCAGACCCGTGTTGAAGAGTGGATTAACAGTCTGCTGCATGGCGCAGGCGCGGTCGGTGCCGCGCTGGTTTTTGTGCTGTGGATCGTTGGCGCAGGTCTCCACAGTACCCCTCTCGCGGTAATCACCATCAGTATATTCGTGGTGACCATCGTGATGCTGTACGGCGCTTCGACCATTTATCACATTCTGCCGTCGGGGCGACTTAAACGGGCTTTCCAGTTGGTGGACCGATCCGCGATCTATCTCCTTATTGCCGGCACTTACACCCCGGTGACGCTGATGGTGCTCCATGGCTCGTGGGGTTGGGTGCTGCTGACCGTGGAGTGGGGCCTTGCGGCGCTGGGCATCACTCTGCTGGCCATGGCAGGGACGCGCGCGCAATCGATTTCTCTCTGGCTCTACCTCCTCATGGGCTGGCTGGCGGTATTCGCCGCCGTGCCGCTCTATAATTCCGCACCCGGCTGGTTTTTGTGGTGGCTGGCCGCTGGCGGGCTGGCCTATACCATAGGCGTCCTCTTTTTTCTGCTGGATCGCTGGAAATATTTCCATTCCATCTGGCATGTTTTTGTCATCGCGGGTACGGCGCTGCAGTTCTGGGCTATTCTTCAATATGCTGGCTGAAGGAGCATCGGCTGGGTCTTGCTTTTGGGGAAGAAGAGCTTATAATCTGCGCTTCGCTCCCATCGTCTAGTGGTCTAGGACACTGGCCTCTCACGTCGGTAACAGGGGTTCGAACCCCCTTGGGAGCGCCACTTTCTTTTCTCTGATCGTCCCATTCCGAATGCGCTGAATGGCCGTCCGTGGACGGTGCGGGTTTCTTGCCTTGCCAAGCCCGCCGTCGGGCAAGTACCATCCCTGGCAGAAATGGCATGCGATAAAGCGGGAGCTGGATCATGTTTCATGGCAGTATGGTAGCTTTGGTGACGCCCATGCAGGTGGACGGGGCAATAGATGATGTTGCACTTCGCGAACTCGTGGAGTGGCACATCGCCGAAGGGACGCACGCGCTGGTCGCCGTCGGCACTACCGGAGAATCCGCCACCCTCGAAATGAGGGAACATGTGGCGGTGATCCAGACGGTGGTGGAACAGGCCAGGGGGCGCGTTCCGGTGATCGCCGGGACCGGGGCCAACGCGACCCATGAGGCCATAGAGCTCACCCGTGCGGCCATGGAAGTCAAGGCCGATGCAGCGCTGCTGGTTTCCCCCTATTACAACAAGCCTACCCAGGAAGGACTGTTCCAACACTATTCGGCGATCGCTGAGCACTGCCATTTCCCCATCATTCTCTACAATGTTCCTGGTCGCACTGCCGGTGATATTTTACCGGAGACGGTGGCGCGCCTGGCGCCGCGTGCGGATATCATCGGCATCAAGGAAGCAAGCGGCAAAGTCGAACGGGTCGCCGAAATTCTGGCCTTGTGCGGGGATCAGGTGCAGGTTTACAGCGGTGATGATGGTGCCGCCCTTGCAGCCATGGCGTTGGGTGCTCGCGGCGTGATCTCCGTTACCGCCAACGCAGCGCCCCGACTGATGGCGCGGATGTGTGACCTGGCACTGGCTGGAGACTTTGTGGGCGCCCGTGCGGTCAACGCGCAATTGACAGGATTACACCGGGATCTCTTTTTGGAGTCCAATCCCATCCCGGTCAAATGGGCGCTGCACGAAATGGGCCGCATGGAGTCCGTTCTGCGCCTGCCCCTGACCACCCTTTCGTCCGTTCATCATGAGCGTCTGCGCGAAAGTTTGCGCCGGGCGCAGTGTATCTGATCATTCTCGCGCCTGGTCGCGTTCAGTGGAGTTTTGCATGCGCCGTTACGTAGCTCTTGCCGTGGTCGCCACTCTCGGTTTGGGGGGGTGTTCGTACATTCCCTTCTTCAGGTCCAACAACGGACCCCAATACCAGGACTCCAAGGTGATGGAACCCCTGAAGATCCCGCCGGACCTACTGGTCCAGGCGCCGCAGCCGGGGGTTACCATACCCGGGGGGGCGGTAACCTCCAGCGAGTTGCCGACGAATACGAATAGCGCCTCCGGTGGTTATGGACTGTTTCAACCTCACGAGGCGGCCGGGCAGCAGCCGGTAGAGGAAAAAACCCTCGCTGGCGTGGGGGCGCAGATTCTGGGTGGCGGCGCGGACTTGCGGTTGAGCACGACCGCCCGGCCAGAGCGGATTTGGGCCGCCCTGAAAGCGGTACTGGCGGCGGATGATACCTCGGTGGCGAAATTTTCTCCTGAACAGGGTGAACTGGTCACCGGCTGGCGTGATTTCCGCAGTGGTCTGGCCTTTGTGCTGGGGCATACTGTCGCACCAACCTATCGGGAGAAATACACTTTTCACCTGAGTGCTGGTGAAAAGGGTGCGGAAATCCTGACGATACAACAGGAACGCCTCTGGAATAATCCCAACGGCAGCAGCGTGGGGTGGAAGAAGGTGCCCGCCGACGCCGGGCATAATCGTCAGATTATGGAAGCGCTGCAAAAACGTCTGAGCGAGGAATCCATTCTCGCAGAAATGCCGGAGATCAAAGTGACCCGCTACCGGGATGACCGCGGCCCTTATCTGGTGTTGAATGCCGTCCCCGCCAAGGCGGAGCCCGCAGTACAAGTGGTCTTGCAGGGTCTGGGCTATCCCGTGCAAAGGGAAGGCACGGGGATATGGAAAGTGCAGGTCCGGAAGGGTGGTGCACAGGCAGGTCAGAAACAGAGCTTCATCGGCGGCATCTTCCAGCGGACCTGGGATAATATCAAGGCCATCTGGAGCAGTCGGGAGAAACAGAAGCCCGTTTCTGTCCGGGTGACGCTGTTGCGCATGAAAGACGATACGGGCAGCGTCCTGGAGACGACGCCGGGCGTGGGCAAGGATGCGCCCAAATGGTCTGCAGAAATTCTCGACAAGCTGCAGGCGGGCCTGTCTCCCAAAAACGGAGATAAGGCATGATCGAGCGTTACACGCGCCCGGAAATGGGTGCCTTATGGACGCAGGATGCCAAATATCAGGCCTGGCTCGACGTGGAGCTGGCAGCTTGCCGGGCACTGGCGGCGCGGGGGCAGATTCCTGCCGACGCCTTGGCGGAGATCGAGGCGAAGGCGGCTTTTGATAGCGCCCGTATTGCGGAAATCGAGCTGGAAGTCAAACACGACGTCATTGCCTTTCTGACGTCCGTGGCCGAGCATGTGGGGCCGTCCAGCCGCTTCATCCACCTTGGCCTGACCTCTTCGGACGTGGTGGATACGGGCTTTGCGCTGCAGTTGAAACGTTCCGGGGCACTGCTGCTGGAAGGGATGGATCGCCTGTATCAGGCACTGGCGCATCTGGCCTGGAAGCACAAGGACACGGTGATGATCGGCCGCTCCCATGGCATTCACGCGGAGCCCATCACTTTTGGTCTGAAGGTGGCGGTGTGGTGTGCTGAAGCTCAGCGTAACCGGCAACGCCTGATCAGTGCCATAGATGCTGTGTCTGCGGGTATGTTGTCGGGGGCCGTCGGAACGTTCGCCAACATCGACCCCGATGTCGAAGAAGCGGTCTGTGCGGATCTGGGGTTGGCCCCCGAACTGGCCAGTACGCAAGTCATTTCCCGGGACCGTCACGCCGAGTTTTTCGGCACACTGGCGGTGATTGCCGGGTCCATCGAGAAGATCGCCGTGGAAATCCGCCATCTGCAACGCACCGAGGTGCTGGAAGCGGAGGAGCCGTTCACCGCCGGGCAGAAGGGCAGTTCCGCCATGCCCCACAAGCGCAATCCTATCCTCTCCGAGAATCTGACGGGTCTCGCCCGCCTGCTGCGTGGTTATGCGGGCATGGCGCTGGAGGACATCGCCCTCTGGCATGAGCGCGATATTTCCCACTCCAGTGTGGAGCGGGTGATCGGCCCCGATGCCTGCATCGTCATGGACTTCATGTTCCATCGGGCGAGCGGCCTGCTGGAACGGCTCGTGGTTTATCCGCAGCGGATGCTGGATAACCTGCACAAGATGCATGGCCTGATTTTCTCACAGCGGGTGCTGCTGGCGCTCACCGGGAAGGGCATGCTGCGCGAGGACGCATACCGGGTGGTGCAGCGCAACGCAATGCAGGTCTGGGAGGCGAATGCGGACTTCAAATCTCTCCTGGCAGCGGACCCACAGATTCAGCCCTATCTGAGTGCGCCAGAACTGGCTGAGTTGTTTGATCTTGGCTATCACACCCGCAATGTGGACGCCATTTTCGCTCGCGTTTTTCCGGAAGGACAACCCCGATGAATGAACGCATCGCCCTCTATGAAGGCAAGGCCAAGATCGTCTATGCCAGCGAATCACCCGATGAGTTGGTTCTGCATTTCAAGGACGACACTTCGGCCTTTGATGGCGAAAAGGTCGAGCAACTAGCCCATAAAGGTGAGATAAACAATGCGTTCAACGCCTTCATCATGGAGTATTTGCAGGGTGAGGGTGTGCCGACCCATTTTATCCGCCGCCTCAATGCGCGAGAAAGCCTGGTGCGCCGTCTGGAGATGATCCCGGTGGAGTGTGTGGTGCGGAATCGGGCGGCGGGGTCCTTGTCCAAGCGCCTGGGTATCGAGGAGGGCCGGGTTCTGGAGCCGCCGACGCTGGAATTCTTCCTGAAGAACGATGCGCTGCATGATCCCATGATCAACACGTCCCATATTCGTACTTTTGGTTGGGCGACGGCAGAAGAAGTAGAAGCTATGCGCCGTTGGACGATGCGAGTCAATATGCTGCTGTCCGCACTATTTGCAAAAGCGAATCTGATTCTGGTGGACTTTAAACTGGAGTTCGGGCGTTTTGACGGTGAGTTGTATCTCGGCGATGAATTCAGTCCCGATGGGTGCCGACTCTGGGACGCCCTGAGCCTGGAAAAAATGGATAAAGATCGCTTCCGCCGCGGCCTGGGCGGAGTGGTAGAAGCTTATGCAGAAGTCGCCCGCCGCCTGGGTGTGCCGCTTCCGGCAGCATCATAAAGTCGCAATCTTTCCAGCGGGATAGTCTTCTGGCTCGTCCTGCCGCGTTTCTTGAATGAGGGACCATTCCATGCTGCTGCTTCGCGGCTCTGCGGCGCTGTCCGCCTTTCGTGTGCAACACTTGCTGCGCATCCTCGTCGCCGAGGGCTTTCCCGTCCAGAGCGCAGTCGCTCAATACGTCCATCTGATGGATCTCGGCGCGCCCCTGAGGTCGGCAGAAATGGGGGTGCTGACGGCTTTGCTGCGTTACGGGGAACCTGCTGAAGGAGATGCAGAGGACGCCCAGGAAGTTTGCGTGGTGCCCCGCCTCGGGACCATCTCGCCATGGTCCAGCAAGGCGACGGATATTGCCGGACACTGTGGATTGGGTGCGGTGCGGCGTATTGAACGAGGGGTTTCGTATCGCTTGCGCAAAGTCGGCGGTGCGGCCTTCAGCGTGGCGGAGTTACAGGCGATGAGCGGGCTTTTGCACGATCCCATGACCGAGTCGGTGTTGCCGGACTGGGCGGCGGCAGAGGCCATTTTTGCCCACCCAGAACCCGCAGCGCTGGTCCGCATTCCTCTGCGCAAAGAGGGACGTGCCGCCTTGCTTTCGGCCAATAACCGTATGGGGCTCGCTCTCGCTCCGGCGGAACTGGATTATCTGTTTGATTATTTTTCCGGCTTGGGCCGCGATCCCAGTGATGCCGAGCTGATGA
The DNA here is from genome assembly GCF_000021485.1 of Acidithiobacillus ferrooxidans ATCC 23270. Lineage (NCBI taxonomy): Bacteria > Pseudomonadati > Pseudomonadota > Acidithiobacillia > Acidithiobacillales > Acidithiobacillaceae > Acidithiobacillus > Acidithiobacillus ferrooxidans. Next base: position 2,102,137 of record NC_011761.1, on the reverse strand, counting down.
TGTTTGCGCAGGCCAACTCCGAGCATTGTCGGCACAAGGTGTTCAATGCGGCCTTCCGGCTGGATGGCCAGGATCAGGCCCTCAGCCTCTTCGCCATGGTTCGCGAAACGCACCGTCTGCATCCGCAGGGTACGCTATCTGCCTATAAGGACAATGCCGCGGTCATGGCGGGTGGCGCGCTCAGTCGGCCTTTCGCGGTGAGCGCGTCGGGAGCGTATGCCGTAGCGGAAGAGCGCACCGCCATCCTGATGAAAGTGGAAACCCACAACCATCCGACGGCCATTTCGCCTTTTCCCGGAGCGGCCACGGGGAGTGGCGGCGAGATTCGCGACGAGGGCGCCACCGGGCGGGGCGGGAAGCCCAAGGCGGGTTTGACTGGATTCTCGGTATCGCATCTGCGGATTCCCGGCTATATCCAGTCATGGGAGTCGAATCCTTACGGAAAGCCGGCGCGTATCCGCTCCGCGCTGGACATCATGCGCGAAGGCCCTCTGGGTGCTGCGGCCTTCAACAACGAATTCGGCCGCCCGGCCATTGCCGGCTATTTCCGGGTCTTCGAATGTGATCAGGACGGGCTGCACCGCGGCTACCACAAACCCATCATGCTCGCCGGCGGTCTGGGGCAGATTCGCCCCTTGCTGGTGGAGAAGAAGCCTCTGCCGGAAGGTGCCAAGGTGCTGGTTATCGGCGGCCCGGCCATGCTCATCGGTCTGGGTGGTGGCGCCGCATCCAGTGTGGCCAGCGGGGCAGGGGACGAGCAACTGGATTTTGCCTCGGTGCAGCGCGGCAATCCGGAAATGCAGCGCCGGGCCCAGGAAGTGATCGAGCGCTGTATTGCCCTGGGAGAGGATTCCCCCATTTTATCCATCCATGATGTCGGGGCGGGCGGGCTCTCCAACGCCATTCCCGAGTTGTTGCACGATGGTGGTCGTGGCGGCCGTCTGCAACTGCGGGCGGTACCCAATGAAGAACAGGCCATGTCACCCATGCAGATCTGGAGTAATGAGGCGCAGGAGCGTTATGTGCTGGCCGTGGCGGCAGCAGACTTGCCGCGTTTCACGGAGATCTGCGCCCGCGAGCGCTGCCCCTGTGCAGTCCTGGGAGAAGCCACGGCGGCGGACGCCCTGATTCTGGAGGATTCCCTGCTCCATGACCGGCCGGTGGATATGGCCCTCAGCGCCCTGCTGGGTTGCCCGCCGCGCATGGAGCGGGACAGTCGGCATGTGCAGCCCGATTTGCGACCGCTGGATCTGTCCGGCGCCGACCTGCGCGCTGCCGCCTATGCCGTCCTGCGCCATCCCTCGGTGGCCAGCAAGGAATTCCTCATCACCATCGGTGACCGCAGCGTCGGCGGCCTGATTCACCGCGACCAGATGGTGGGGCCATGGCAGGTGCCGGTGGCCGATTGCGGCGTTACTGCCGCGGACTTCTGGAATGACCACGGCGAGGCCATGGCCATCGGCGAACGTGCCCCGGTGGCGGTATTGAATCCTGTAGCCAGTGCCCGGTTGGCCATTGCCGAAGCCCTCACCAATCTTTTTGCCGCCGATGTGGCCGCGCTGGGAGATATCAAACTCTCGGCCAACTGGATGGCGGCGGCGGATCATCCAGGAGAAGACGCGGCGCTCTATGACGCGGTACGTGCTGCGGCACTGGAGCTCTGTCCGGCGCTGGACCTTGCCATCCCGGTGGGCAAAGACTCCCTATCCATGCGCACTATCTGGCGAGAGGAGGGCGTGGAAAAGACCGTCGTGTCGCCCCTGTCGGTGATCATCTCGGCCTTCGCGCCCGTGGCGGATTTGCGGAAGAGCTGGACCCCTCAATGGTCTGCTCAACCCGATACGGATCTCTGGCTGGTGGACTTGGGGTGCGGCCGGCTCGGCGCTTCCATTCTGGCCCAGACTTTGGGGCAGATGGGCGATAGTACGCCTGATCTGGATGCTCCCGAGTTGATTCGAGGCCTGTTCTCCGCATTGCAGGCGTTGCGTGTGCAGGAACTGGTGCTGGCCTACCATGATCGCTCCGACGGTGGTCTCTGGGCGACCCTCTGCGAAATGTCTTTCGCCAGCCGTTGTGGGGCGGACATTCAACTGCCTTCGAGGGCGGATCGCTGGTCCTTCCTTTTTGCCGAGGAACCGGGAGTGGTCATTCAGACCCCAGCCGCCCAGCGCGAGCACATAATGCAGATTTTTGCCGATGCCGGCCTCGCTGGACGGGCTCAGGTCATTGGTCAGGTAAAGGCCGAACACTGGCGTTTACAAATACAGCAGGACGGCCAATCCGTTCTGAATGAAGCTGTAGCTGAACTACTGCATGTCTGGGCGGAGACCAGCTACCGGATGCAGGCCCTGCGCGATGATCCGCTTTGTGCCCAGGAGTCCTTTGCTATGGTGGCCAGCCCAGATGCGCCGCTGTTTTCTCGCCTGTCCTTTTGCCCGCAGATGCCGATGATTCAGAGCGGGGCCAGGCCCCGCGTGGCGATCCTCCGGGAGCAGGGTGTCAATGGTCAGATCGAGATGGCGGCGGCTTTCCATCGTGCCGGTTTTACCGCCGTGGACGTGCATATGAGCGACCTTGCGGCCGGTCGTCATCGCTTACCGGATTTCCAGGCAATGGCCGCTTGCGGCGGCTTTTCCTACGGAGATGTGCTGGGCGCCGGTGCGGGCTGGGCCAAATCGATCCTTTTCCATGATCGTCTGCGGGACGATTTCGCCGCCTTCTTTGCCGATACCTCGCGCCTCGCCCTGGGCGTTTGCAATGGCTGTCAGATGTTGGCAGAGTTGCGCGATATTATCCCCGGCGCAGCGCACTGGCCGCGTTTTGCACGCAATCGCTCGGAGCAGTTCGAAGCGCGGCTGGCCATGGTCGAGGTCGTGGATTCGCCGTCGCTGTTATTTGCGGGTATGGCGGGCACTTATGCGCCCATCGTTATTGCCCACGGCGAAGGGCGGGCGCACTTCGCCGGGGATCAGCCTGGCTCAGGACCTGTTACCATGCGCTTTGTGGATGCCCAGGGACAGCCGGCAGTGCAGTATCCAGCCAATCCCAACGGCTCCCCGCAAGGCGTTACCGGTCTCTGTAATGAGGACGGTCGGGTGTCTATCCTCATGCCTCATCCCGAACGGGTGGTGCGTAGCCTGCAGCTGAGCTGGCGGCCGCCGGAGTGGGGTGAGGCTACACCCTGGATGCAGATTTTTGTCAACGCGCGGAAGGCGTTGGGATAATATTTGGAGCGAAATTAAGATATTTCCCTATCGAGCGGGATGGCCACGCTTGTGAATTCCAACCTGTCAGGCAAATCGGTTGCCGCCATGATGCACCCCGCATTGCCGCGAGATTAGTATCGCTAGTGGCGCATATTTACCGCGACAGGTGGTTTAGCAAGAAAAATGGCCTGGGTTTATCACCTAGGCCATTGTTTTATTTGGTGGAGCGGAGGAGGATCGAACTCCCGACCTTCGCATTGCGAACGCGACGCTCTCCCAGCTGAGCTACCGCCCCATTGCCGCGTAGGATAAAGGCAACTCCCCCGTAATGCAATGGGCGGAACACGGTGCTGGAAATGCGAGGCCTTACACCCGGCCCACCACCACGACATCGCTGCCGAAGGGGAAAATCTCCGGATGGAGGCCGGCCTCGCTGAGGGCTGTGGCAATTTCCTCCGGATGCAAAAAATGGTTGCCCTGCACATGCTCGGTCAGATTTTGAAAGGCCATGCCGCGTAACGGCGGCTCACGCAGGACGCGGTGATCGTCGGGCCAGGCCGGCTCCCAGATGACGATGGCGCCTTCGGGTTTCAGGCTGGCGTGCAGTCGCTGAAAAATCTCACCACGGTTTTCCCAGACATGATGCAGGGACCGATTCATGGCGATGAGGTCGGCGGGCTCAGGCAGGGAAAACTGATGGATATCACCTTCATCAAAATGCAGGCGATCTGCAATACCCTCGCTTTGGGCTTTTTCCGTAGCTTGGCGGATGTTTTCGGCGAAACCATCCAGCCCCAGACCGTGCAGATGTCCGCAGCGTGCGGCGAGGGCCCGCAAATACCAGCCATTGCCGCATCCCAGGTCCACTGCCAGCCCACCGCGTGCATCGACTTCGGCAAAGATGGGGACGGTCGGGCAGATTTTCTCCTCGAACGTCTTGCGAAAATTGTTCTCCAGCATCAGCCCGAACCAAGGCAGAATAGTTTCGCGTTCGGCCAGCACCTTTTCACCGGGACGCTCCCCCGTGCGCATGAGACCCGCCGCCCGCTCCGCCATGTGTGCAGAAAGTACGGCACCCACCGCTACGCCAACACGGCTGTTTTCGGCTTCCGGGCGCATGCGGTCGCCATCCTCACTCAGCCGCCATTGCTCATTGTCAGTCAGTTCCAGCCAGCCAAAGGCATAGGCCGCATCACACCAGCGCAGCACGTAGCCGGTATCCATCCCGGTAGCGGCCGCCAGCGCTGCGCTATCGGCGTTGCCCAGAGCATGGAGGGTGCTAAAAAGCCCGTTGACGACGCCAATGAAAGCGATGTTCAGGGATAATGCACCCTGAGCCTGTTGCCGAAGTTCATCCATGCTGCGTAACGCCATGTCACACTCCCTCGTTCAGATGAGATATTTCAAACCGACCACTGCGAGTACTGCGAGGGTCCCCATGAGAAAAGTCCTTTGATTGATGCGCAGATGTAAGCGATTACCTGTCCACAGACCGAGCAGCACCGGTGGAATCAGCAGGAAAAAACCCACCGTCAGTTGCCAGGTCAGCAGGGCCAGCGCTATGTACATAAAGGCCCGCAGAATATTGTCCGTAAGGGCGATACCTTGAAACGTGGCGCGAAAGGCGCGCTTGTCGAGATGACGCATTTGCAGATAGGCGACAATGGGCGGACCTCCGCCGCCATACAAACTGCCCACCACCCCACCGAAAATTCCCAGCGGCATTCCCCAGGGCAAGGCGACCTGGGGTAGTCGCTCAGGCTTCATGAGCAGCGCATAACAGACATAGGCGAGAATGAACACGCCGAGAAAGCGAGTAAGATTCTGGGCATTGGTATCGGCGAGGATAAAGGAGCCGAAAGCCAGCCCGATCAGGCTGCCGGGAATCAGCCAGCGCAACTCCGGCCAGCGCATTTCCCGGAAGTCATAGGCGCCGAGCAATACGGAACCGAGCAGATCCAGCAGCAGCACCACGGGCACTACTTCTTTGATGGGGAAAATAAGCGTCAGCAGCGCCACGGAAATCAATCCGGAGCCAAAGCCGATCACTGCGCGGACATAAAAGGCGACCAGAATGATCACCCCCGCGATGGCCCAGAGCAATGGATTTTGGATCAGCGTGGCGTAGGACAGAGAGGCATGCATTATCATACCGACCAGTCTATATGGTTTGTGGATGACCTTCCATATGGGGCTGGTAGGATTGATTCATCCGAGTCGAGCGTTGGTCTATAGGCAACCGTGAAAAAATAGCCTAATATCAAGGTATCCTGAGAAATTACTTGAACCTGATATAGCCGATGCGGCGAGGTGTTCCCATGCTGGCCTCCATTCCTGTACCCGACACAGATTTTGGACCCTCGACGGTAAAATATTTCCCTTCCACAGGGTGGTGGCTCTTTTCCTGGCTTTCGTTAGTGGCGATTTTTCTATTTTGCATACCGCGCGCTGAGGCCGAGACCAGCGGCCTTCCACCCATAGATGCGCGTGCCTATATCTTGATGAATGCCGATACCGGCGCGATCATCGCCACCAAAAATGCCTATCGGCCCTACGCCATCGCCAGCATTACCAAGCTGATGACGTTGTATCTGCTCTTCAAGGATATCGACAGCGGCCATCTGCAGTTGAACCAGCACTTTGTGCCCTGCCGGGCGGCGCTGCAGACGGGGGGGTCCAGCATGTTTATGCATCCTGGCATGCCTTTTACCATTGCACAACTGATCCTTGGGATGACTGTTCCGTCTGGCAACGACGCCGCCGTGGAGACGGCGCATCTGGTAGCTGGCAGCGTACCTGCCTTTGTTGCCGAGATGAACCGGACGGCGCGCAAGATTGGGATGCTTTCCACCACCTTCTATGATCCCGATGGGTTGCCACATCCCAACAACATGGCCAGTCCTTACGATGTGGCCGTCCTCACCCGCACGCTCATGACCCAGTTTCCGCAGTTCATGCCTTTTTTCAGGCACGAAAACTTCACCTACGCGGGTATTACCAGTCCCAATCCCAATTTGCTGGTGGGACGTGTGCCCTTTATCACCGGCATGAAAAGTGGCTATACCGACGCTGCGGGGCATTGCCTTGTCGCTACGGGCACGCAGAATGGTATCAGCCTGATCGCGGTGATTCTCGGCGTACCATCTTTCCGTGACGAAGGTCGCGGGTTCTGGCGGGCTTCCTGGCAGAGCCTCAAGTTACTGGACTGGGGCTTCGCCCGCACCCTGTGGCTGCCTTCGGTACCGCATCTGGAGCGAACCTCCGCCCGGTGAACCCGACCTTCATTCGCCGAAGTGCGTTACCTGTGTCACTCCTGCTGAGCTGCCGGGTGGCCTCTTCAGGAACATGATCAGCGGAATCAAAACCAGAAAGCCATAAAAAACCAGCATAAAGGCGTCCAGCGTTCCGCGCATGTTCGCTTGGTCATAAACGATGACGTTACCCAGCAGATGCCAAGTCGTCGGCCCCGGAGTCAGGCCTGCTGCCGTAAGATACCGGTGAAAAGCGGGATTGAACGGGTTGATGAGCCCTCCCATTTGATTCCAGCCCACCTGCGTTTCCTGAGTCATCACCGTCGAAACGATGGCGATACCGATGCTTCCGCCCAAGGTCCGCATCAGGTTGAAAATGCCCGAGCCCTCCGCCTGTTGGGCTTTTTCGAGGGTCGTAAAAGCCAGGGTGAAGAGCGGGATTGTCACCAGGCCAAAACCGATACCGCGAATGAAACTGGGCCAGATTACCCAGGCCATGCTGATATCCAGATTATAGAGGGTGGTGAGATAAGTGCCGAATGCTCCGAAAACGATGCCCACCAACACGATATTGCGTGGATTGACGCCACGTCCCAGCATGCGCCCCGCGAACATCATGGCGATCATGGCACCGATACCCTGCGGTGCCATCACCAGTCCCGCAGTAAATGCCTCATAGCGCATCAGACCCTCCAGCATGATAGGCAGAATCACCATGGTTCCGAAGAGGGCGAGACCGAATATGCCGATCCCCATGCTACCGATGGACAGATTCCGGTCTTTGAGCAGACGCAAGTCCACTACGGGATAGGGTGTGCTCAGAGAGCGCCAGACGAAAAAAAGCATACCCAAAATGGCGCAGATGGTCAGGATGATGATGGTTCGCGAACTGAACCAGTTATCCTGATCACCGAGGCTCAGCATGCCTTGCAGGCTGCCCAGCCCTACGGCCATCAGCGTGAAGCCTGTCCAGTCCACTGGACGGGGAGTGGTGCTCTTGCCGCCGTCGGGAATGGTCCGCATGAGCAGGAACGCGAGGATACCAAAGGGAATATTCACATAGAACACCCAGCGCCAACTGAGCGTGTCCGTCAGATAGCCACCCAGGGTAGGGCCCAGGATCGGACCCAGCATGATGCCCATGCCGAGAATGGCCATAGCCTGACCACGCTTGTCGGACGGGTAGGCGCCGAGCATGATGGTTTGCCCTACGGGGGCCAGAGAAGCACCAAAAATGCCTTGCAGAAAACGCCAGAGCACGATTTCCACCAGACTATGGGATTGCCCGCAGAGCACGGAAGAAATCACAAAGCCGACCACACTCCAAAGCATGATGGTGCGTTGACCATAGCGTTCCACCAGTAACCCGGTAAGGGGCAGGATGATCACATTGGCGACCATGTAACTGGTGAGCACCCAGGTGATCTGATCGCTGTTGGCATGCAGGGAGCCGCGCATGTAGGTCAACGCCACGTTGACAATGGTCAGGTCTAGCACCTGCATGACTACCGCCAGCATGACCGCGACCGTAATGGTAAGACGTGAAGCCGGGCTCTCTTGCGCCACGGATGGGCTCCTCTCTGGGGCGGATGGTCCTGCAAGTACCGATCCGCTTTGCGCACACCGACGCCGGTCCGACGAATGCGCCCGCCCGGATACCGACCGTTCGGTCACTATAAGGTGGGTGCCACGGTCTGGCAAGACCTGCGGCTTCATCGTGTGAGACTCCGCCTGGTCGTCATAAAAAAGCCGACCCGTAGGCCGGCCGGTCAGAGGTCAGACAGTAGGCGCTCAGGCAGAACGCAAGACGGCTAGATCCCGCAGGTCCCGGCCGTCTGAAAACGCTTGTTGAAGTTGCTCATCCGAGACATCAGCAAAGCAGTATCCTGCTTCTTCCAGCTGATAAATTAGGGAGATGAGCTCGAATTCCTGTTCCATTTCCTGTTCCATAGCATCATCCTCATCAGTAAATAAGACATAACTAACATACATTAATTCTATTGATATGTAAATGTCATAGATATCTAATATAGGTAGGCCTCTGCGGCATAAGATTCGGTTAGGATCATTCTGACGGTAGGCAGGGGATATCACCGGGCGTGGGCGTCTGACGTAGCAGCTCTTCCTCACCACTATGCAACCAGCGCCATTCACCGGCCCGCAGTTCGCCGAGAGGCAGATTTCCCACCGCTACGCGAATCAGTCGCAACACTTCCCTATCACAGGCGGCAAGGAGGCGCCGAATCTGGCGATTGCGCCCTTCCTGCAAAATAAACTCCAGCCATTGGGTTTTGCCGCCGCAGCGTAACTCCCTGATCTGCATCGGTAAGCACGGTTCGCCGTCGAGCACGGAGTCAGCCGCGAGTTGGACTACGGTGTCGGTGGAGAGGGGCGGGCGAATCTGCACATGATAGGTCTTGGCCACATGCTGATCCGGATCCAGCAGTCGTTGCGCCCAGTGTGGATCGTTGCTGAAAAGCAGCAGGCCGGAGCTGGCCTGATCCAGGCGTCCGACGGGGGCCAGCCATGGACTCCCGGGCAGCAGGTCGTATACGGTGGCACGTCCTCTTTCATCCTGACGAGTAGTAAGAACGCCGCGGGGTTTATGTAACAGCAAAACCTGGCGGGTGCTGGCGGTGATGTCGAGACCATCGATCCGGATACCGGGGCCGGACAGGGGGAAGCGTGCCTCGGGATCGAGGATCCGGCGACCGTCTACCTCTACCCGCCCGGCACGAATCCATTCCACCGCAACGGTCCGGGAGCACAGCCCCGCTTTGGAGAGGATGCGGGCAAGCCCAAAGCGGGGGGCACTTTGGTCTTGGCCAAACTTTGGACTATGATCTGAAGGATGTTTCACCAGACTGCCCAAAGGAGTCGATCATGGCACACGAAGCGTTGCATGAATCCCCCGAGTCTCTGTCTCCGGAAACCATAGATATCCACCGAGCCATTTCTTCGCTCATGGAGGAGTTTGAGGCGGTTGACTGGTACCAGCAGCGCGCGGATGCCTGCACCGATCCTATTCTCAGGCAGGTGCTGGAACACAACCGAGATGAAGAAATTGAACATGCTGCTATGATCCTCGAGTGGCTGCGCCGCAAAATGCCGCGTCTGGATAAGGAATTGCATGCGTATCTGTTCAGCGAAGGCTCGATCGCCGGCCACGAAGCCAGGATGGTAGGACGGGACTGAGTGAGGTGCCGTTATCACGGTACGAAACGCACGCAGAGGTCATTATAGAAGTTGAGCCCGAGCGCGGTGGGTCGCAGGATGCCATCTTCCATGATCACCAGCCCGTCGCGTTCGGCTTGGCGGAGCTGCGGTTGAATGATCTGCAAAGACAGGCCGGTCCGCTCAGGGAAGAGCGCCACCGGGAAGCCGTCGGTCAGGCGCAACGCGTTGAGCATGAACTCGAAGGGCCTGTCGGCGGGTAAAATCGGCTCCCGGTCGCCGAGGATGTCGAGAACACTGAGCGCATCGTCCATATAACTTTCGGGGCGGCTGGGTTTGCGGCTGCGCCAGATGCCTTCGGGAAGGGTGATTTTGCCGTGCGCTCCGGCGCCGATGCCGATATAGTCACCATAAAGCCAGTAGTTGCGGTTGTGCTGGCAGCGATGACCGGGCCGGGCATGGGCGGATATTTCGTAGCGCTCCATGCCGGCCTCCTGGAGTTGCCGGCGCAGGATATCTTCCATGTCGGCGGCTTGGTCGCTGTCCGGCAGATCGGCGGGTGGATGGGTCGAGAATGGGGTTCCGGCTTCCAGCGTGAGTTGATAGAGGGACAGATGAGGGGGTGCATACTCCAACGCCGTGCGCAGATCGGCCCGCGCTGCGGCGAGATCCTGCCCCGGCAGGGCAAAGATGAGATCGAGATTATAGCTCTCGAATTCAGCCGCGATGGCGAGTTCCACGGCCCGGTGGGCTGCGGCGGCATCATGGATACGCCCGAGGCGTTGCAGAGAATCGTCGTTGAAAGACTGGATGCCTAAGGAGAGTCGGGTGATGCCCACCTCCCGGAAGGCGCGGAAATAGGCCGCCTCTATCGCTCCCGGATTGGCCTCCAGGGTGATTTCCATACGGGAGTGCGGCCGCAGGCGGGCGCGGATCGTGGAGATCAGGCGGTCGATGATTTCTGGCGGGAAGAGGCTGGGGGTGCCGCCACCGATAAAAACAGTCCGCACACTGCGTCCCCAGATGCGCGGCAGTTCGCGGTCCAGATCGGCGATCAATGCATCCAGATAACGTTCTGCCGGGATGCGGTCGGCTGCATGGGAATTGAAATCGCAATAGGGGCACTTGGCCTTGCACCAAGGCAGATGCACGTAGAGCGAATACGACGACGGTGGTTTCAGGGTGGGGTTCATGGGTACTCGCGAGAGGTGTGACAGGTGACGGATACGGACTGGACGCCCCTATTTTTACTCCGAACGGTACTTTTCCCCAAGGCTTTATTAGGGCTGCGTATTTTTGAGCCGCGTTATCTGGACATGATCAGCGCCTCACTGCGGCAGGGTCGGGATTTTGGCATTTGCCTTAGCCACCCCCGGGGCGATGGCCACGCCGAGCCGGAATTGGTGGGTACCCTGGCACGCATTGTGGACTGGGGGGGAGAGGCCGGCATTCTCCAGATTCAGGTGCGCGGCCAGAAACGTTTCACCATTCAGGACTGGCGTTATGAGGGACAGCTGGCGATGGCCTCTATCCATCCCTGGGCCGAAGAGCCCATCGTGCCAATGGGTCGGGAAAGCCAGCCGTTGCACGCCATTCTTGAGGATTTGATCGGCAAGGTGCCTGCCGCCGGAATAGACGCCAGTAGTGCCGGAATGGTCCTGGCGCAGGCGCTGCCCGCCTCCCCCGAAGAAAAGCAGCAGTTGCTGGTTCTTCAGGATCCTCTGGAGCGTTTGCGCCGGATTGCGGAGTTGCTCAGCCAACGCGGCGGAGCGTAAGGAAAAACTCCGGGCGGCGACAAAATCTAGCGCTTGCCCTTGCCATAAATATAGGTAGAGAAGTCCGTGTAGCCCTGAGAAAGATTGCGGAACAAATGGTCCAGGCTGATGATGGCCTGCTCCAGAATATTCACGGTGATATACGGTTTTTCCACCTTCAGGCGCTGATACCGGGCGCGGGTCAGGACCAGCACCTGGGTATCTTCGCTTTTGGCAATGATTCGGGCGCTACGTGGCTGACGGTCAAAAAAGGACATCTCTCCGGCCATTTCTCCGTCATGCACCCGGACCACTTCTACTTCGTCGCCGTCGGCTGTGTGGTGAACGATGGCCATTTCACCCTTGACGCAGAAGAACAGGGCCTCTCCCAGAGAGCCCCATTCGGCAATCACCTGATCCAGATGAAATTGGGCGTGGGTGACGTATTCTGCGAGGGTCTGGATTTCGCTGATGGTCAGAGACTGGGCCAGATGATGTTGTTTGAGAAACTGGGCGATTTCTATGTGGTCAATGCCGGGCATGGTTTGTTCCTCTGAGAAGCGGACTTTTTATTATTATAGGGGGGGAAGAGGGATGAGGGACAGTGCTGCTCAGCGCCGCATTTTGAATCTTCCCATCTCCTCACGATACAATGCTCCACCACCTACAACGAGTATTCCCATGATACGTCCTAGCGGAAGAAATGCAGACGCCTTGCGTCCGGTACAAGTTACCAGAAATTTTACCAAGCATGCTGAAGGTTCGGTGCTGATAGCCTGCGGCGATACCAAGGTGCTATGCACCGCCAGCGTCGAAGAAAAGGTACCGCCCTTCCTGCGCGGCGCGGGCAAGGGGTGGGTGACGGCGGAATACAGTATGTTGCCCCGTGCCACCCGGGAGCGGGTGGCACGGGAGTCCGCCAAAGGTCGTATCGGCGGGCGCACCCATGAAATCCAACGTCTTATCGGGCGCAGTCTGCGCGCCGCCGTGGATCTGCAAGCTTTGGGCGAACGCACTATCTGGGTGGATTGTGATGTGCTTCAGGCCGATGGCGGAACCCGTACCGCCAGCATTACCGGCGCTTGTCTGGCGGTAGCCGATGCCGTCCAGCATCTGCGTACTGTGGGACAGCTTCGGAATAATCCTCTGCGGGACTGGGTGGCCGCCGTCTCGGTAGGTGTTTATCAGGGGCAGGCGGTGCTGGATCTCGACTATGCCGAAGACAGCAATGCCGATGTGGATATGAATGTGGTGATGACCGGCGCCGGCGCCTTTGTGGAAGTACAGGGAACTGCGGAGGGCGCGGTGTTCAGTGCGGAACAGATGGCTGAAATGCTGGCTCTGGCGCGCAAGGGGATCGCCGAATTGGTGGCCCGTCAGCATCAGGAGTGTCCGGAAGCCCGTTCATGACGCCCTTGTTGCTGGCCACGAGTAATGCAGGCAAGTTGCGTGAGTTGCAACCGCTGCTTGCCGCCCGTGGCTTCGCGCTCGTCGGCCAGACGGAACTGGGCATCGCCGGTATGGAAGAAACAGGCACCACCTTTGTGGAAAATGCATTGCTCAAGGCACGCCATGCCGCCTCGCAAAGTGGTATGGCGGCGCTCGCCGAAGATTCCGGGCTTTGTGTGCCCTATCTCCAGGGAGCACCCGGCATTTACTCCGCGCGTTATGCCGGCCCGGACGCCAGCGATGCAGCCAATAACGCGAAGTTGCTGAGCATGCTGGCCGAGGCGCGGGGGGAAGCCCGTGCTGCCTATTACGTGGCTTGCATGGTTTTTCTGGAATTTGCCACCGACCCTTCGCCACTGGTAGCCCAAGGCTTTTGGAGAGGGACTATTGGTGAGCGTCCTGCCGGCGACGGGGGGTTTGGCTACGATCCCCTGTTTTGGCCCACGCATGGATCTGGCAGCGCGGCACAGTGGAGCCTGAAGAAAAAAAACGAACACAGCCACAGAGCGGCGGCCTTACGCAGGTTGCTGGGGTTGCTGGCGGAGCGTCAGCAACCCCAGCCGCTCTCGCTCAACGACTGACGCAGACGGGTCAGTGCCCGCACCTGCAACTGTCTTACCGCCTCGCGACTGACGCCCATACGCTCGGCGACGGCTTCCAGGGTCATGGGCGCGTCACCATGCATGCCGTAGCGAAAGACCATGACCTCCCGCTGTTTTTCATTGAGTTCGGTCAGATGCTCCCGCAGTGCCTTGCAGATGGCATCACGGTCATAGTCGCTGTCCGGACTGGCAACGTCGCCGGTCACCTGTTCGATGCGGCCCGGTCCGTCGGATATTTCCTCGTCGAGCGAGAAGACGCGGATATCGGCGAAATCCAGGGCGCGCATGGTGCTCTCGCGCACCCCTAGGGCTTCACGCCGCTGCTCCCTGCGCACACCGGCGTCGCTGTCTTCCTCCGCCCCGCTCTGCATATAAGCGTGCAGGGACTTGGCAAGGTAATCGGGCAGGCGGATGAAGCGGGAACGGATGAGCGCCCGCTGCATAGCCTCCCGGATCCACCAGGTCGCATAACTGGAGAAACGTGTGCCGAGGCCTTCCTGAAAGCGGTCGACGGCACGCAGTAGACCCATGTAACCCTCCTGAAGGAGGTCTTCCTGACTGAGTCCTTTATTGCGATAACCCCTGGCGACCGCCCGCACCAACGGCATGTGCGCGGAGATCAGTGTGGCGCGGGCGCACTCGTCACCCCGACGCAAGCGCCGGATGAGTTGCAGCTCCTGCTTCTGGCTGAGAAACGGCCCGCCATTTTCGTCGTCCACGAAATCACTCAGAGGCGGCGGATCGGTGACCGGACCCATCTCCGGAATATCTGACCCCGCTAACTCTCTGGCTTCAGTGTGCATCACGACCTCCCCGATCCTGATCACAAGGCGTTGTAACATTGTCGCCTAATTTTATATTTTAAAAGCACTTTAACCACTCGTATATTAGGATTCTTTTTGATCAGGCTGTCAAGGGCTGGCAACGAATGTTTTGCGGTTTTAGCAACAGCGGTGCTGGTCGTCCGATGGGTGCCGACCCTGGCGGAGTTATGGTGGCAGGCGGCCAGGGGGCTTTTGACTCGGATCGTTGATCCGCCTATAATCGGCCCCTTTCTCGCTACCCTTATCCAAAGAGGTCGGAATCCTTCTATGCCAACTGTTCGTGTCAAAGAAAATGAGCCTTTCGAAGTCGCGTTGCGGCGTTTCAAACGTTCCTGCGAAAAGGCAGGAGTCCTTACCGAGGTAAGGCGTCGCGAATTCTACGAAAAGCCCACGGAAGAGCGCAAGCGTAAGGCCGCTGCTGCCCGCAAGCGGGCGTTGAAGCGCATGCGTCGTCAGTCCATGCGTCTGGTCCGGCTCTACTGATGACACTACGTGAGCGCATCCAGGAGGATATGAAGTCTGCCATGCGCGCCCGGGAAGCCGAGCGTCTTGGGACTATTCGTATGCTCCTGGCGGCAATCAAACAGCGGGAAATTGACGAGCGCCGCGAGCTTGATGATGCTGAAGCGTTGCGCATCGTGGACAAGCTGATCAAGCAGCGCAAAGATTCTGCCAGTCAGTTTATTGCCGGTGGGCGTCCGGACCTTGCCGAAAAGGAAGAATCAGAAATTTCTTTTCTCGCAGTTTATCTGCCGGAGGCGCTGTCACCCGGCGAGATTGACGGGCTGATCAGCGAGGCGATGACAGCGGTGGCGGCCAGCGGACCTAAAGATATGGGTAAGGTACTTACCTTTCTGCGCCCGCAGATGCAGGGGCGTGCGGATATGGCCGTGGTGGCGGATAAAGTGAAGGCCCGCCTCGGCAGTTGATGGGCGGGGGCATGGCTGTGGCCGGGGTTGCTCCTTGGCAGGACAGCTTCTGGCGGGCTCTGGATGCCAGTGATGTGCAGAGCGCGTGGTCACAGCATTGTGGCCACATCTATGGCCGCAGACATGTTGCGGCGACTACCCCCTGGGTGCCGCTTGCGGAAATCCATGATCGTTTGAATTGGTTGGCCTGGTTGTCGCAGCGGTTTTCCGCCGGTTTTCTTCTTCCCGTTTCTGATCTCCCCGATATCGATGCTCTGCTGGTTCTGGCACAGCGCCCTGGTGCCGTGCTCAGCGGGAGAGATTTGCGCGCGGTGCTCGATGTGCTGACGGCGCAGAAGGGCTATGCCGCAGCTTTGCGCGAGACTCGGGATGCCTTGACCGGGCTGGCAGGCGAGCTTGATCCCCCGGTGACCTTGTTGCGCCGTCTCGGCGTGGCGTTGGATGAGGAGGGTGAGCTCCTGGATACGGCGAGTGCGGATCTCGCCCTCCTGCGCCAGCGCTTGCGAATCAGCCGCAACGAATTGCAGCGTTTTCTGCAGGGCTTTCTGCGTAATCGAGACTGGCAGGAATACTGGCAGGATCAGGTCATCGTGCAGCGTAATGAGCGTTACGTACTCCCGCTCAAAGCTAGCCATAAAGGGCGTATCAAGGCGATCGTCCATGACCGGTCGGCAAGTGGTGAGACTCTTTTTGTGGAGCCGCTGGCGGCCGTCGATCTGAATAATCAACTGGTCCAGGACCGGCGTGCCGAAATTCAGGAGCAGGAGCGCATTCTTCGTGCCCTGAGCGCAGCGGTAGGGCTGGAAGTGCCGGGCATCGTCGCCGCCCTGCGGCATATTGGCCGGCTGGATGCGGTACGGGCGGGACTGGAACTGGGGGATGCCTGTGGCGGGATTTTGCCCAAGGTCGATGCGGCTGCGGCATTTGATCTGCGGGCCCTGCGTCATCCGCTGCTTTGTCTGCGCCATCCGGGGCAGGTCGTGGGTAACGCCCTGCGTCTCGGGGCGGACGCGCAGCAACTGGTCATTACCGGCCCCAATACCGGCGGCAAGACGGCTATCCTGAAAGCACTCGGACTCAATCATCTGATGGCCTACATGGGATTGCCGGTAACTGCGGAAGGTACATTGGGTTATTTCCCGAAGTGCTTTGCGGTCATCGGCGACGCCCAGGATATCCACACGGATCTTTCCACTTTTTCGGCGCAGGTACAGCGTCTTCGGGAAGTGCTGGAGCATGCCGACGCCCACAGTCTCGTGCTTCTCGACGAACTGGGCAATGGCACCGACCCGCGGGAAGGGGGCGCGCTGGCTCAGGCGGTCGCAGAGGCCTTGCTGGCGGCCGAATGCTGCACACTGCTCACGAGCCATCTGGAAGTGATGAAGCGTTATGCCCTGAGCCATGCGGGTGTAGCCCTGGCGGGTATGGGCTTTGATGCAGAGTCTTTGAAACCCACCTACCGTCTGCTTTGGGGTGTAGGCGGCGCGAGCCAGGGTCTGGTCATCGCCCGGCGCGTGGGGATGCCTGCACCACTGATGAACCGCGCCGAGGCACTCTATGCCGATGACCGCGAGAACTGGGAACGTTGGGAAGCGCAACGGGAAACCCTATTGCAGGCCGCCCGGCAGGCTATGGATGAGGCCGTACTGGCGCGTGACGAAGCCACCAGTGTGGCCCGCAGCCTGGAACGCGAACTGGAAGCAGCGAGGCAGGAGCGTGACAAAGCCGCCGCCGCCGCCCGCGCCGAATGGGAAGATATACTGGCAACGGCGCGCCAGCAGGTGCGGCAAGCCATTGCCGCGCTCAAGTCCGGGAGGGATACCCAGGCGGCAACGGCGGCTTTGCAACGTCTGGAAGTCCCCTTCCGGGCGGAGGAGCAGCAAGTGGACAGCCTGCCCGCGGTGGGGACCAGGGGTCTGTTCCTGCCACTCCGGCAGGTGACCCAAGTGCTGCGTGCGGATCCCGCACAACACAGGGTGCAGATTCAATTACGGGGCAAGCAGTTGTGGGTGCCCGCCGCACAATTTGCCGTGGACGCCGCGCTGCAGATCCCAAAAGAAGCAGGCAGCACCCAGTATGCCACCCCCGACGATCATCCCTGGCGTCTGGATTTGCGCGGACAGCTTCGGGAAGACGCCCTGGCGGCGCTGCGTCGTCATGTGGATGGCGCCGTAGCCGCCGGTCGTCGACAGGTCCAGATCCTGCATGGTAAGGGCAACGGGGTGCTCGCAGAAATGGTGCGCGAGTTTGCCGGGCAAGACCCTCGGGTCAGCCAGTGGCGTATGGCGCGGCCAGAGCATGGCGGTGGCGGCGTCAGCGAGTTGGAGTTACGCTGAGCCATGGCCAACTTTTCTCCCGCATTCATTGACGCCCTGCTGGAGCACTGTGATCTGGTGCGTCTCATCGATAGCCGCGTACCGCTGAAGAAAAAAGGCCGGGATTTCTGGGCCTGCTGCCCCTTTCATCAGGAAAAGAGCCCGTCTTTCTCGGTCAGTGCCGACAAACAGATTTATTACTGCTTTGGCTGTCACGCCCATGGGAATGCCATCGGATTCTTGATGGCCCATGATCGGCTGTCTTTTCCGGAGGCGGTGAAGACACTCGCTGACGAAGTCGGTGTCGCCCTGCCGGAAGACGGCCCTGCCGGAGAGCAGGAAAGTCTTCGGCCGCTGCGGGCGATTCTCGAAAAAGCCATTGGCGTTTACCGATCTGCCCTCGCAGAGCACCCGCCGGCGCAGGAGTATCTGCGTGGAAGGGGTTTGAGCGAGGAGATCATTGGGCGCTTCGAGCTGGGGTACGCACCGTCTGCAGCCGGGTTTCTGAGCCAGAAACTGGGCAGGGAACCGTCATTGCGCCAGCAGTTGCTGGGCGCGGGCCTGGTGAGCGGCCGTGAAGACGGATCGGTCTACGACCGTTTTCGCGGGCGAGTGATTTTTCCGATCCGCGACGGACGAGGACAGGCGGTGGGATTGGGCGGCCGCAGTCTCGATGGTCATGAACCCAAATACCTCAACTCGCCGGAAAGTGCGCTCTACCACAAGGGGCGGGTGCTCTATGGTCTGCACCAAGCCAGGGAGGGGATGCGCCGAGCAGGGCGGGTGCTGCTGGTGGAAGGGTATCTGGATGTCATTACCCTGCACCAGGCTGGCATCGACTACGCCGTCGCGGCGAGCGGGACGGCCTTGGGGGACAGCCAGATGGAAATGCTCTTCCGGGCAGCGCACGAGGTGCTACTCTGTTTCGATGGCGATACCGCCGGACGTAATGCGGCCTGGCGGGCCGTGCAGACGGCGCCGGAGCATCTGCGCGCGGGGCGTCTGCTACGGTTGCTGTTCCTGCCGGATGGCCAGGACCCAGACTCGTTGGTGCGCGAACAGGGAGGCGCGGTGTTTGAATCAATGCTCCCGACCGCGCGTCCAGCCATCGATTTTTTTCTGGAGGAGTTGCAACGCCGACACAACCTCGCCGCAGAAGATGAGAAGGCACTTTTTCTGCATGCGGCACGCGATTTTCTGAAACGGGTGAGCGATCCGGTGTTACGGGAGGTTTATGAACAACGGGTGCAGACGCTTTGCGGATTGGCACCCGTCGCCCGGCGCGCGACATCGCGCGCACCGCGTAAAGCGACATTCTCCGCTGCCGGAGGACGATCCCTTTTTAAAACGGCTTTGCGACTATTGCTGAATTTTCCCGAAGACCCTGCCTGGCAGGCGTTGGACCGTGATTTGCTGCCTTTCCTCTTCGACCGTGATCCCATGGCTGAAATTCTGGCAGAGGCCCTTGATATCTTGGCCAACATGACCCATCTAAGTTCTCACGAACTATTCGCAAAACTGTCGGTACTGAAACATGCGGAGGCATGCTACGCGCTGGTGATGAGCGACTCTGGCGACGAGGAAGGACAGGTGCTGATGCGGCTTGAAATTTCCGGTTGTGTGGCGCGAGTGAATCAGCGCCTTGCTGCGGCGCGCAGTCACTTTATCAGCCGGGCCGCAGATCAGGGTGGTTTGAGTGCGCTCTCCGAGCAGGAGAGGGCTGAAGTAGTGCGTTTGTCCCGGCGCGACAGGCGCAACGGCGTTGGATCGGAATGAAATGAAAAATGGGCTGAGGGTGCAGTTCTGTGACGGGGCACCTTTCCATGCGTGTGGTTTTTCCTATATAATGCGCGGCTTTCCGCGAGTGCAGGTTGGTTATGAGAGACGGTGAGAGTGTAGTGGATAATGAATCTCAGCGGTCTGAGCTGAAGCGGCTTATTGCGCGTGGTAAAGAGCAAGGCTACCTGACCTATCGCGAGATCAATGATCATTTGCCGGAAGAGGTTTTCGACCCCGAGCAGATGGAAAATGTCATCTCCATGATCAATGACATGGGTATTGAAGTCTTTGAGGAGGCTCCGGACGACGATACCCTGCTGATGGATGGGGAAGGTGGTACCGTAGTCGCCGCTCAGGAAGCGGAAGAAGCGGCAGAGGAAGCCCTGGCCGTGGTCGAGGCGGATATCGGGCGAACCAGTGATCCGGTGCGCATGTACATGCGCGAGATGGGCAGCGTGGAACTGCTCACGCGTGAAGGCGAAATCGAAATTGCCCGGCGTATCGAAGATGGTCTGATGCAGGTATTGCGCGCTGTATCGACCTGCCCGACGACCATCTCTCTTCTTCTGGACGCCGCGGCTCGGGTGGAGCGCGGCGAGACGCGCCTGGATGAAGTGGTCGACGCCTTTATTGATCTTAGCGCGCTGGATGCAGAAACCGTCAGTGAGGCAGAAGAAAGCGTGCTGGTGGAAGGCGACGATCTGGACGTCGATGAGGATGAGGAAGAATCCGAAGACGGTGATATCGAAGTCGTAGACAAGGGGCCACAGCTCGAAGATGCACTGGAACGTTTTGCGGTCATCCGTGCTGCGTATACCGCGCTGCTGGCCAGCCATGCCGAGGGGGAGATGCATGGTGAAAGTTATCAGCGGCAGCGCCGGGAGCTCGCCGAACGTTTCCTGGAAATCAAACTCAACGGTCGTCAGATTGACGTCATGACCGACGCCCTGCGCGGGCTAACGGAAGAGGTGCGTCAGTGCGAACGGGAGTTGATGGAACTGTGCATTGAACGTGCGCGCTTCCCGCGCAAAGAATTTGTGCGCAGTTATCCCGGTCATGAGGGTGATATCGGCTGGATTGATCAGCAAATCGCCGCTGGTCATGCCTATAGTACCCGTTTGGTTGAGTTTCGTGATGATATCGTGGCGATCATGAAACGCTTGGCGAATATTGAGAAGCGTGCCGGTTTGCCGATTGCCGAGATCAAAGAGGCCAGTCGCCTGATGTCCATTGGTGAGGCCAAGGCGCGGCGTGCCAAGAAGGAAATGGTGGAGGCCAATCTGCGTTTGGTGATCTCTATCGCCAAGAAGTATACCAATCGTGGCCTGCAGTTCCTGGATCTGATTCAGGAAGGAAATATCGGTCTGATGAAAGCGGTGGACAAGTTCGAATACCGACGTGGCTACAAATTCTCTACTTATGCGACTTGGTGGATACGCCAGGCCATTACGCGGAGTATTGCGGATCAGGCGCGGACCATTCGTATCCCGGTACATATGATCGAAACCATAAACAAACTCAATCGAATCAGTCGCCAGATGCTCCAGGAAATGGGACGTGAACCGTCGCCTGAAGAGTTGGCAGAACGGATGGAAATGCCCGAGGATAAAATCCGCAAGGTGCTCAAAATTGCCAAGGAGCCTATCTCCATGGAGACGCCCATCGGTGACGATGAAGATTCGCACCTGGGCGACTTCATCGAAGACCGGAATGTGACGGCGCCAGCGGATTCTGCCGTTAACGCCGCCATTCGCGAAGTGGTCGAGGAGTTGCTTGATAATGGCCTGACAGCGCGGGAAGCCAAGGTGTTGCGTATGCGTTTTGGCATCGGGATGAATACCGACCACACGCTGGAGGAGGTCGGCAAGCAGTTTGACGTTACTCGTGAGCGTATCCGCCAGATTGAAGCCAAGGCGCTGCGCAAACTGCGTCATCCCTCTCGATCGGAGCGGTTACGTAGTTTTGTGGACGGTGAAGTGACGATTCCATCGTGACGGATGTTTTTTAGCGGTATGAGGCGTGGGATCAGTGCATTCCACGCCGTTCTTCAGGGCCTGTAGCTCAGTTGGTTAGAGCAGGGGACTCATAATCCCTTGGTCCACGGTTCGAGTCCGTGCGGGCCCACCAATTAAAACGACATGTTAGGCGTTGCGCCCGGCATGACAAAAGCCTTGATAAGTCGGTTTTGATAAGGATTTGATAGCTCTGAGCGTTTGCTGGGCGCCGGCTCTGGCCCCGATCTGGTGGCCGTCCAACCCGTGACACCCGTCACGGTGACAGCCATAGCACCCATGACACATGGGTGCGCGCCAACACCCCAGTGCGTGCAGGCATTTTTGAACCAGTGGGAGCAGGTCATGATAATACAGAGGCGGTCATGCAAATTGGGAGACATGACCACGGGAAATGGACAGGGTTAGAGTTATATTTGGCCACCTTATGAGCGCCTCATGTAACTTGGTATGGGACATCAATCCGCCACGATCAGCAAGAAATATACTGAAGCATTCTGTCTATTTAACTTTTTATTGTTGGCTCTTCATTATTAATGTCACTTGAACTCCGCCATCTCCGTTACTTCATCGCAGTGGCTGAAGATCTGCATTTCAGCCGCGCGGCAGAGCGTTTGGGCATTTCCCAGCCGCCGCTCAGCCAACAGATTCACACGCTTGAGGAAATGCTAGGAGCGCGGCTACTTGTACGCACTAACCGTCGGGTGGCCCTAACCGATGCAGGAGAGGCTTTTCTGAAAGAGGCCCGCGCCATTCTTGTCCAAGTGGATCGTGCCGTGGACTATGTGCGCAGTGTGGAACGCGGAGAGAAAGGTGAACTGCACATCGGTATGACCCGCTCAGCCATGTTGGCAAAACAGGTCCCCAGAGCCATATTCCGGTTTCGAACAGAATTCCCGTCCGTGCATCTGGGTCTGGAAGAGTTGAATTCTCTCGAACAAATAGACGCATTGATCCACGAAAAAATACAGGTGGGTATTATGCGGGTTCAGCATTTACCTGCAATGCTTCAATCCCATATGCTCTACGCCGATCCTCTCGTAGCAGTTCTACCTGCCAAACACCCGTTCTGTCCGATTTCTCCAACCCTGTCTGTACCTCTTGATCCGGCACAACTGGTCCACGAGCAGTTCATTATTTTTGCGGACTCGGCCGGTACCGGCATACGAAATCAGTTTTATCAGATTTGCCACGATGCCGGGTTTAATCCCAGAATTGTTCAGGAAGTGCAGGAAGCATCGACAATGATAGGATTGGTAGCGGCAGGTCTGGGGATTACCATTCTTCCAGTTTCCTATTCATATCTACAGCAAGATAGCGTGTGTTACATACCGCTGTCCTCCCCTAGCGCGCGTTCTGATATCCATGTGGTTTACCGTTGTAGGGACCATTCACCGCTTCTCCGACAGTTATTGACGATATTGAAGTCAGAGGCGGCAGCGCACGCAGTTTCCAGGCGATGAGCAGTCCAGATGCTGCCAGAAAAGTCAGCAGCCCGGCCACACCATCCCAACCCCAGCCAGAATAGAAATATCCTCCGGAACTTCCCAGTACCGCCGAACCCAGATAATAAAAAAAGAGATACAATGATGCTGCCTGCGCCTTGGCTCCATGCGCTCTCCGACCCACCCAACTGCTGACAATGGAATGTCCTCCAAAAAAACCAAAAGTCAACAATATGGTGCCGAGCATAATCGCCCATACGGCCCCCGCAAAACTGAGAAGGACTCCAGTAATCACCAACGCGAAAGCCATCCACAGCACTTTTCGACGCCCCACCCATCCGGCAATATGTCCCATCACTGGAGAGCTGAAAATACCAACCCCGTAGACGCTGAAGATCAGTCCCACCTGAGCCTGACTGAAGTCGTAAGGAGAAGTCACCAGGCGATAAGTCAGATAATTATAAAAGGTCACGAAAATGCCCATCAGGAAAAAGCCTTCCGCAAACAACCAAGGGAGCCCCGAATCTTTGAACAACATACGTATTTGCTGGACTCTGCCGTTCCAGGACACATGCTGTGGGGAAAAGTGCAGCGAATCTGGCAAGCTGCGAACAAACAGAACGGCAGCGATCAAGCTGATGACGCCGATGCTGACAATGGCAACATGCCAACCCCAATAATTGGCCAAAACGCCAGCAACCAGCCGACCTGACATGCCACCCACTGCACTTCCACTGATATATAACCCCATACCTATGCCAATAGAGTCCGCGTGTACCTCCTCATTGAGATACGTCATAGCTACTGCCGGCAAACCACTGATGCTGATGCCCAGCAAGGCCCGCGCCAGCAGAAAAACATCCCAATTTGGAGCGAATCCCGTGGCGAGCACCAGAAATGCGGACATGAACAGTGACCAGACCATGATTGGCTTACGTCCCAGACGATCCGACCAGTTCCCGACCAGGAGCATCGTGAAAGCCAGAATCCCCGTAGTCAAAGACAGGGAAAGAGCACTACTCGTGGCGGCCACTCCATACTCTCTGCTGAAGGCAGGCATCAGGGGCTGTACACAATAAATCATGCTGAATGTGGCGAATCCTGCTGCGAAAAGCGCCAGGCTCGTATTTCGAAATGAGCGGGTGCCGTGACGAATATGATTTTTTGCGGAAGATTCAGAGGGCGGTGGACTGGGAACCAGGGATTGTTTTCGCATTGGCTAATGAAAAATGACTCATGGCAAGGCCGAATAGGACTTGAGGGATACTAGTCCTTCGTAAAATCAGGTACCAGAGCGTTTAGGATATGCTTCCATATTTATTAAATATCAATCACAAGGTTTTAATCCACCGACTTTAGTCAATATTAAGCAACAATTACATCGGACAGATACATCAGACACTTTTCCCTGCATGACCCGCAAGGTGATGCCTGCTCTTCAATCCCGATAAAAATCTGGGTATCCGATGGGCTTTACGGGTATCTACACCAATCATCGGCTAGAAGTGATAGGCGGAGACGAAGCCTTTATAAGTGTTCATTTTTTGGACTATTAAATGTTTTCTCAGGGGCTCATAGCCTAGCAATTACACATCTTGGTTTTTAACGGCAGATTGCTAGCGTACGTCTATCTTTTGCGCTCGGTTGGGGTCATCTACTCTGGAAATTATCAGGAAGATGAGCAGCATCAAAATGACCAGCGTCAGCGATATGCTCACCGGGCCCGTGCCAAGACCAAGGCCACCGAACGTTATCGGCTTGTCTGTCCAATCCGCGAAAGAAGCCCCCAGCGGCCTGGTCAGGATATAGGCTATCCAGAAGGCGGCAATTTCATTGAGGTCGAACATGAAATATGCAACGACGGGAATGCCAAACAAAAGGACAAATAGTAAGCCCGATCCAAGGTAGCCTAAATCCAGGCTCGATGCTGTCATGTCACCGGCGGCGGTGCCAAGGGCAAAGGTAGCTACGATGGTCGCCCAATAGAATGCCTCTCGCCGAGGTGTATGCACACTGTGAATGGAAAGAGTTTTCTCTTTGAGTTTCCAGGTGCCAAGAATCCCGATCAAGGCAACCAGAAAAACGGATGTCGAGATGTCATAGGGAACGCCCAGCACGACATGGGTGACATCCGCTATTTGGGTACCGAAGATGCTCACCATAATGACGGCAAACCAGTAATAGTGTGCGGTATATTGATTGCTCCGCATCTGCAGCCAGATAGCGGCCAGGAATAACAAACCACAACCCACCACGGCCAGATAGGGGTTTGTGTGGAAAACGAGAAAATCCGACGTGGCTTCTCCCATGGCGGTGGTCAGGAGTTTCGCCATCCAGAAATACACGGTGATCTTCGGTACCTTGAGCATGGCGTTCTTTTCGTTGGATGGGCTAAGTGCGGCTGTAGTCATTGACGTTCCTTATTTTTCTAAGCGCAGCGAGCAAAGTCACGCATGGCTATGCCCGCCAACTATCGGTACAGGTTCGATGAGATTATGTTTATCCTTGAATCAAGGTGTGGTCTTCAAGACGGCGACACTCGCGAGGGTGAGTACCTGACGCTTCCATGGAGGGTGAGTGGGGTCGCTTCTCATGGTAATCCTCCTGAATTTCACCAAAAAATATAGAATCGTAGAAACAATGGTCGCAGGGGGAATACCGCAACCACGATTCATGGACCGATATTTGCCCGATGAGTTCCCTATCACCGCCGGATGGAAATGGTGGATATCCTTCTCCATGTTGTGACGCACCAGTTTGGCAATATCGCCTGCCAGCTCGACCCTTTTCGGTCCGCCTCCCGCCATCAGGAAGGCGAGCGGGCTTCTCCGCCGCTCTGGGGGCGGTCCCGGCCACGGCACGGGATATGCGGCGCCGGGCAAATGGGACTCTGCTCGATGCTCAGGCCGCAAAGCAGCGGGCCATGATCTTCAATTTGGACTTTCCCCGGAATCTGACCTGCCAGATCGAAATCAGGGACGCTGCGCAGGACTACTCTGTCGTTGAGGTTAAACGGTTTTTTACAGTCTGCCCGGTAGCCTAACCCTCATGAGTGAGGAGGATTGGCCACGGTCCTCCCGGCGCATTGGCGCCGGGTTTGTTCCAGGGGGTCCGCGGTGGAATTGACCGGAAAACGCCGTGCGCAGGCGACTAACGGCCGGTTTTTCTCGGGAGTATCCGTTCCAGCGTGTCATCCTTGAGGATGTAGTGGTGCATCAGTGCCGCCGCAGCATGCAGACCGGCGAGGATAATGATGGTCCAGGCAATGATGTTGTGGAAGTTGCCGAAGGTGTGTTCCAGGACGCGATTTTTGACAGTCGCAAACTGCAGGGACAAGAGCCCGAAGAATGTGAAGGATTCCGCCTGTGCCCAGCGCAGCAGAAAACCAAGCGCTACCTGTACCGCCAGCAGGAGGTAGAGCACATGTTGCATCCCTTTCGCCAGCCTTTCCTGCAAGTTTGTCGCCGCCGGCATGCGCGTGCCGCGTGTGGTACGCCAGCCCAGCCGTATTATGAGCACCACCGTCAGCAGGATGCCCAGTGAAATATGAAGGGACTGGAATTCCTTCCGGAGCGGCGCCCCATGCTCGAGAAAATCCCAGATTTCGGCCAGGGCAAAGAGTACGACGACCAGAACCACGGTTAGCCAATGCAGAATGATGGTTGTCCGGTCATAGCGCACGGGTAGATCTCCACCTGAGTCCGGTGCCTCTTTGTTCAGTAATGCCGCATTCTCGTTCATTTCGCTTCCCTCTTTCTGATATGTGCCATTCCTTAGCCGGGACTCGGCGCAGCCGCATTTTACAGGAGTTTGCCATAGCAATGCCACTTTGGAACAACAGGGCATAGGGCCCGTCTTCGGTATTATCAAATCGGTGACGGGATTCCGGTAGTCCTCCTTGTGCGCTATACGTTAGGGCCCAGGGCAAAAAGAACCGAGATCGGCTCCAAATGAGCAATTTCAAGAAATCCTTGGCGGAAATCGGTAGCACCCCGAAGCTAAAACCGACGGGCTGCTAGGCGTCGGTAAAACCATCTTTTCACTCCTTCCACCGCCAGCAGGTACACGACGACCATGGCCATAAGTATCGCGAAGAAATCCAACGGCAGTGCCACAAATCCCAGCGTGGCGCCTATCGGGGTCAAAGGCAGCAGGGCGGCCACAGCGACCACGGTTAATGATGTTCCCGCCAGCAAAGGGTGCGGACGGCTGGTCAAAGGATTGAAGCGGGTACGAATGACGAATATTACCAGAACCTGGGTGGCGATGGATTCGATGAACCAGCCGGTGTGGAACATCTCCTCACCGGCATGGAAAACGTGCAACATGATATAAAAAGTGAGGAAGTCGAAGAGCGAACTGATCGGGCCGATCACCATCATGAAGTTGCGAATGAAGGCCATATCCCACTCGTGAGGGTGCGACAAATAGCTTTCATCTACATTGTCCAGTGGGATCGGAACCTCCGAGAGGTCGTAAAGGAAGTTGTTGAGCAGGATCTGTACCGGCAGCATGGGCAAAAACGGGATGATCAGGGTGGCACCAGCCATGCTGAACATGTTCCCAAAATTGGAACTGGTGCCCATCATGATATACTTCAATACGTTACCGAAGGTGCGTCGTCCTTCTCGAATGCCTTCGTACAACACATCGAGGTCGCGTTCGAGCAGGATCATGTCCGCTGCATCCTTGGCCACGTCCACCGCGCCGTCCACGGATATCCCCACATCTGCGGAATGGAGCGAGGGGGCGTCGTTGATGCCGTCGCCAAGAAAACCCACGACGTGGTGACGTGCTTTGAGGGCCAGGATAACGCGGTTTTTCTGTGCGGGAGTGACGCGGCAAAATAGGTTTGCCTCCTCCACTAGCGCCTGCAGGGCAAAGTCGTCCATCTTCTGGATCTCGGCGCCGGTCAGGACCTTGCTCACAGGCAGCCCGATTTGCGCACAGACGTGACGGGTGACCAGATCGTTGTCACCAGTGACAATCTTCACTGCCACCCCGCTTTTGGCCAAATCGCCAACCGCACGGGCCGCCGTTTCCTTCGGGGGATCCAGGAAAGCGGCAAAGCCGGCAAATACCAACTCGGTTTCATCGCCCACCACGGCGTGGGGATGGTCAAGTGGCACTCGTCGCCAGGCGATACCGAGCACCCGGAAGCCCTTCTGTCCCCATTCGTCGCACAACACCTCTGCCCGACTGCGAGTCTGTGCGTCGAATGGCGTTTGGACCCCGTCCGCCTCATACGCCACGGCAAGTCGAAGGACGTCCTCGGGAGCACCCTTCACTACCAGAAGCCGGCTATCGTTTTTTTCCACCAGCACGGAGACCCGCCGCCGCTCGAAATCGAAGGGTGCTTCATCAATTTTTCGCCAGGCGCTGACGTTGATTTCCTGATGGGCGAGAATGGCATCGTCCAGAGGGCTTTTGAGGCCAGTCTCGAAGTGGCTGTTGAGATAAGCTAATTCCAGCACCCCTTCGCTCTCCCGCCCCATGATGTCCACGTGGTGCTCAAGCCGGATGTGCGCCTCGGTGAGTGTTCCCGTCTTGTCCGTGCAGAGCACGTCCATCGACCCCAGATTCTGCACCGACGCCAAGCGTTTCACGATCACCTTTTTCCGGGCCATCCGGATGGCCCCGCGCGCGAGGGTAACCGAAACGATCATCGGTAGAAGTTCTGGCGTGAGACCTACGGCCAGGGCGACGGCGAACAGAAAGGACTCCAGCAGGGGGCGATGAAATGCGGTGTTGACCAAAAGCGCGAACAACGCCAGAAAAACCGTTAGGCGCATGATCAGCAAGCCGAATTGGCGTGTGCCCCGTTCGAAGGAAGTGGGGGGCGGTTTGCTGGCCAGGCTGTCGGCGATCTCGCCGAGGGCGGTGCCCAGGCCGGTGCGGCAGACCAGGATGGTCGCCTTGCCGCTGATGACGGATGTGCCCATGAAGGCTGCATTATCGGCGGTATCCAGATCTGCCTCGCCGGAAAGTTCGATCGCATGCTTTTCCACCGGGTACGGCTCGCCGGTGAGGAGCGCCTGGTTGACAAAAAAATCCCGTGCCTCGATGAGTCGCCCGTCTGCGGGGACCGAATCACCTGCGGTCAGCAGCACCGCATCTCCTGGCACCACCTCGAAAATCGGAATGTCACGCGGGCGACCATCACGCAGGACCGTGGCGTGCACGGCGACGGATCGCTTGAGTCGCTCGGCCGCCTGCCCAGCGCGGTATTCCTGCACGGTGTCCAAGGCCACGCTCATCAACACCATGGCGCTGATGATCAGGAAGCTGGCCCTGTCGCCTGTCACGGCAGAAATCGCGCTGGCGACCAGAAGGATAATGACCAGGGGATTGCGAAAACGGGAGAGAAACAGCCGGAGGAGCGTGCCGCGCAGCGCGGGTCGTAGTGCGTTCAGGCCGAAAGACGTCAATCGCGAAGCGGCTTCTTCCGTTGTTAAGCCACGAGGGCTGGTATGGAGCGCATGAAAAAGGTTTGGCAAAGGTTGTCGCCAAAAGGCCGCTTCCACTTCCGTGGGCTCAGACATGGCTCACTTTGCTTTGATTGGTCGGGGCGATAGGATTCGAACCTACGACATCCTGCTCCCAAAGCAGGCGCGCTACCAAGCTGCGCTACGCCCCGTCGCGGAGGAGAATAGCCGCTCGCCCCGCTGCGGTCAATCGAGGCGAGAGAGACGACGGCGCAGACGGTCCAGTTCGCCGCGGGCGAGAGCAATACCGTCATTCAGGCGTTGGCGCTCTTTGTCACTCAGTTCCTTGCCCTTCTGCACCAGTTCTTCGCTATAAATGGCAATGGTATCGAGCAGTTCCTCAACTCGCTCATTTATCCGCTCACGCGACGCGACGACGCGATCCCAGGCCCGATTGGCCTGCTGCCGCAATTGTTCGCGAGTGCGGTCACCTGTCTGCGGAGCGAAGAGCAGAGCCGTGACCGCGCCCGCTACCGCACCCGCCAGCAGGGCGATCCCCAGGGCGCTGTAGCCCATGCCGTTGTCGCCGTCGTTTTCAAAATTCATCATGATCAGTCTCCTATATCAGGTGATGACAGTGGGGGTCTTGCGACCCGTGAGGGTTTCGAGTCGGCTGAGATTCCTGCCGACCTGGATCAGATCGCGCAGGGTACGTTGCGGATCCTGGTGCTGGCGCAGCGGGTCTTTCTCCAGATGCTCGTGATAAATACGCAAGGTGGCACCTTCGGTTCCGGTACCCGACAGGCGGAATATCAGCCGGGCACCGTCGGCAAAGAGCAGACGCAGGCCCTGATGCGCGCTGACACTGCCGTCGATGGGGTCGGCATAGGCAAAGTCATCCGCAATGAGGATCTCCCGTCCCGCCAGGGTCTGACCAGGGAGCACCGGCAATTGGGCGGCAATGCTGTGCATGATCTGTTCCCCGATTTCCGCCGGAAGATTTTCGTAATCGTGGCGGGTGTAGTAATGACGCCCGAAACGCTGCCAGTGCCGGGTGACGATCTCCGCCACCGGTTGTCCGGTATGGGCGATCACCGAGAGCCAGGCCAATACGGCCCAGAGTCCGTCTTTTTCACGGATGTGATCCGACCCGGTACCAAAACTTTCCTCGCCGCAAAAGGTGATTTTGCCCGCATCCAGCAGGTTACCAAAGAATTTCCAGCCGGTGGGCGTTTCATAATGGGCGATACCCAGGGCCTCAGCCACCACATCCGCAGCCTGGCTGGTGGGCATGGAACGGGCGATGCCTTTGAGACCATGACGGTAAGCGGGGATTGCGGTGGCATGTGCCGCAAGTACCGCGAGTGAATCGCTGGGGGTCACAAAAAAATGGCGTCCCAGGATCATGTTGCGGTCCCCATCTCCATCGGATGCGGCGCCAAAGTCGGGTGCGTTCTCTGCGAAGAGTTCGTCGGCCAGGGGCTTGGCGTAAACCAGATTCGGATCGGGATGACCGCCCCCAAAATCCGTGAGGGGGGTGCCGTTGACCACCGTGCCTGCCGGTGCCCCGAGCTGCTTTTCAAAAATCTCATGGGCATAGGGTCCGGTAATGGCATGCAGGGCATCGAAACGCATCCGGAAAGGCCCCTGCATGAGTCGTTTCAGCGCGTCAAAATCAAAAATGCGGGCCATCAGTTCTGCATACTCGGCTACCGGGTCACAGACTTCTATCTGCATGTCGCCCAGCCAAAAAGTGGCAGCGTGGTCAATGTCGACGTCCGCGCCGTCCAGTATCTGATAGCCCTGGATGGACCTGCTCGCGGTCCAGATGGCGTCGGTGAGCTTTTCCGGAGCGGGACCGCCATTGGCCGTATTGTACTTGATGCCAAAGTCCTGGTCGGGGCCCCCCGCGTTATGGGAGGCGCTCAGGATGATGCCGCCGTGGGCGCCGCGGGCGCGGATGACGGTAGAGACCGCAGGCGTGGAGAAGAGCCCACCACGGCCCACAACGACCTTGCCCCAGCCATTGCCCGCTGCCATCCGGAGGATGATCTGTATGGCTTCGCGGTTATAAAACCGCCCGTCACCGCCGAGCACCAAGGTTTTCCCGGCACGATCGGGAATGGCGTTGAAGATGGATTGCACGAAATTTTCAAGGTAATGCGGCTGCTGAAAAACTTTGACCTTTTTACGCAGGCCGGAGGTGCCGGGGCGTTGGTCGGCAAAGGGCCGGGTCGCAATCTGCAATACCGCCATGGCACACCTCGGTGGTCAAGTGGGACGTCAACTCTCAAACTATAGCAGGAAAGCGCGGATCACAAGGCAAAGCCCTGGGTGCGCAGGAAATCCCGGCTGGGAAGCGCACACTGGTTCATCAGTTCGATACGGTGTGGATTGCGGCGCGCACGCCGCACCCAGATCCGGGGATTGCTCAGCCCGGCTGCTGCATAGACCTGTTCGGACGGGAAGAAGCAGGTCCGCAAAAACTGCCGGAAAACCTCGCGCAGGACAGGGCTGATCAGAAGTTTTTTCGCCCGGCTCATGGCCTGGCTGCGCATCTGGATAGTGGTACGCGCGAAGGCCATATGGCGGGCTTCTTCGCGCATATGCACATGGGTGATGGTCAGCACCGCAGCGGGTAATTCTTTGTGGGCAAAGATAATACGATTTACGCGATCGGGTACGTTCTCGCCGATGAGGATGGTAGCCCAGAAAGCGGCCGAGCCTTCTGGCGCGTAGCGGGCGAAAAGACGCGCCAGTGGCGGGCGTTGGCTCAGCGGTGTCATGAAGGAACGCTGGGAACGTCGCTGTAGCTCCAGAAACATAAGGCTGTGCCCCACTTCTTCCCGCAGTTCGTGCAACTGATAGTGGTAACTGACCGGGTCGCGGTACATCTCCTGGAGTGAGTTGGCGCCAAGGCGTTGGATGAAGAGTGCTTCCAGCCACAAGCCCAACTCGCAAAAGGAGACGAACTCGACCTGGGAAAGGCGGATACGCTCCTCCGGACTCAACTGTGAGTATTCAGGCAACCCATACAAGGACAGCAACTCTTCCGGGAGCCAAGCTGTTTCCGCGTCGAGGCTTTCCCAGGGGACCGTCTGGACCGGGTCCCGGTAGTGACTGCTGTGCTCGCTGAGCCGGTTGACCAAGGCGTCATGGTGCCGCTGGATCTGCGCTTGCGCAGGAATATGATGAGCAAAGTTCATACGCCATTCTGCCACGGACGCTCAGCCGCTCCAAGGGTGTATCGGGCTCTGTCCGCAGGCATCACGCACCTGGTTTATCGCGTGACGCACGTCATAGCGGGGCTGCCATTTCAATTTCTGCCGGGCGCTGGAAATATCGACGATCAATGGATTTTCCAGCACCTGCAGCCAGCCGGGATCACCAAGGCGGGTGCTGAGGGGCCGCAGCCACCTGTGCAGACCGTGCATTTGCGTGGGTGAGAGGGGCAACTGCCAACGGCGGGGAATGCTGGACCAGGGAATGGGATCAGGCGCCGCGATGTTGAAGATGCCATCCTGCCCATAACGGAGCGCGGCCAGTATTGCGCTGGCCGCGTCATCTTCATGGAGACACTGGATGGGCAGGTCCGGATTGCTTAGTCGCAGTCCGTAAGGGCTCGTCGCAATCTCATTCACCAGGGCCTGCCCATGGAGACCGATAATGGCGTGCAAGCGCAGGCGGGTGACAGCGGTTTTTTTCTGAGCAGCCGTGAACCCGTCCAGCCACTGCTCCAGTGCGGCCTTGTCCTCACTGTAGGCAAAACCGGGTACCGGCCGGCAAGGTTGGTTCTCGCCAATGGGCACCGGATTGTCCGGCCAGGCGCCATAGGCGGCCACACTGCCGGAATAGACGACTTGCGGTACACCGGCATCCGCGGCCGCAAGGAACAGGTGCTGACTGCCATCAAGATTGACCTGGCGCATTTCCGCACGCCAGCGCTGTTGTGGTCCAAGGCGAGGGCTGAGCACCATAAAGGCAAGATGGATGACGCAATCCACTCCGGTCAGGTGCTCCGCCAGTTGTGGGTCACGGATATCCAGAGGCAGGTAATATAGTTTGGGATGCTGCAATGCCGGCGGCCGTCGGTCCAGGGCGATAATCCGGCGGATATACGGCCAAGCGAGCAAGGCCGGCAGCAGAGCCGCCGCCGTATGCCCCGCAGCGCCGGTGACCAGCACCTGCATCAGTGGGGGGAGGGGGAGGTGCGCAGGGCCGGCAGTACCTCATCGGCCAGCAGGCGCAGCGAGCGCTGGGTGACCTCGCTGGGGACCATCCCGGCACCTACGGCCAGAATCAGGCGATTTACCCCTGCCCGGGCATAACGGGCCAGCCGCCGACGACAGGTGTCGGGGTCACCGACGACGACCATGCCCATGGTCTCCAGCAGTTGCAGGCTGAGGCCGCGGCGCAGCAGCGGCTCCAGAAAGCCGAGGCGATGGTAGTATTCATAGCTCTCGCGCAGCTGTACCAGAACCGGTCGCGTCTGATCCAGGAGTCGCTGGTAGTACCAGGTGAAACCTTCCGCCAGCCGACGCGCCTCGGCCGCATCTTCCAAACATAAACAACCTATGGTCATGGCGAAGTTCCCATTTTGGCCCGCCTGCACGGGGCCGTCTCCGTGGTGCTCTCGCCAGGTCTTTTTATAGGCACGCAGATCCTGTTTGATCAGGAACCAGGGTTTGAATGGCCCGGAAAGCACGCCAATGGCCTCTTGTGCCGCCCACTGGAAAGTTGCCGGACTCACGGCGGCCGCCCACAGGGGAGGGTGGGGCTGCTGGAGAGGCTTGGGAAGAATGTCCAGATCACTGAAGTCGTAGAGTTTTCCGTGATGGCTGAAAGCACCACCGCCGGCCTGGCGAAGGATTTGCAGCCCCTCCTGCAGGTGTAGCCTGCTGTCCGCCATCCGATTGCCAAAAATCTGATATTCCTTGGGAGAAAACCCTCGCCCGATGCCCATCTCCAGACGGCCATGGCTGAGAATATCCAAGGCGGCGGCGCGTTCCGCAACCCGGATGGCGTGATTGTAGGGCAGGACGACGACGGCGTGCCCGAGACGCAGATTCCGGGTACGCTGGCTGGCGGCGGCAAGGACCGTTTCTGGAGCACTGGAGTGTGAGTATTCCCGCATGAAATGGTGTTCCACCAACCACGCGCCGTGGAAACCCAGGGTATCGGCGAGGCTGAGTTCATCCAGCGTTTCATGATAAACCTGAGCCTCACTGCGACCCATATGGGCGGGTACGGCGAGTTCGTAAAAGAGATCAATATCCACCGCGTTGGAGCCTCCAAAATAAATGCCGCATCCACCCCGCGCCAGGTTGCCGACCGGCTGCAAGCAGCCATCTTAACATTGGTGTGGTTGCATCCGCACCGTATCGGCAAAGAAGCCGCGGTGGTAGGCGAGCCAACTATCGGCGCCTATTCAGTTGCGGAGTTTCCAGCCCCAGAGCCTGGAAAAGGTGTCTGCGGGAAAAGTCGTTCGCGATAATAAGCGAGTTCGGCAACAGATTCGCGAATATCGGCCAGCGCTTCGTGGCGCTCGGCCTTGGAAAATTTGGGTAGGTGCGGATACCAGCGGGTGGCGAGTTCCTTGACGGTGCTCACATCGATCATCCGATAGTGAAAAAAACGTTCCAGCCGCGGCATCAGGCGGGCTAAAAATCGGCGATCCTGACATACGCTGTTGCCGCACATCGGTGATGTGCCGGTGGTAACATGCTGGTGCAGGAAGTCCAGAGTTTGGGTTTCTGCGGCGGCCATATCCAGGCGGCTGTCGCGGACCCGCTGCAGGAGGCCCGAAGTACTGTGGGTACGCTGGTTCCAGTCATCCAGCGCCGCGAGCACGAATTCGGGTTGATGGACGGCCAGTACCGGGCCTTCGCAGAGAATCCGCAGACTATCGTCCGTGACCAGCGTGGCGATTTCCAGAATCTGATCCTGTCCCGGATGCAGACCTGTCATCTCCAGATCGATCCAGATGAGGCGGTGTGCTTTGGGGTCCATGCGACATCCTTGATGAGCGAACGGGCCTAGTATACCATCGCTTTCGGGACATAAAAAAAGACGGACCAAAGGTCCGTCTAATAGCCGCAAAACAACCGCTACAAAACCATTTCAAACTAAGCACTGCGGCCCTTGGTCGTCAGTGCGCTAAATCCTGTCGGGCGATCCCCCATCTTAGAATGGGTTGGGCCTTGGCCCCGCGCCATGGAATGTAGACTACGGACCCTTTGTTTCTGGAATATTTCCGGTAGAAAATGATTTTCTGGGCAGAATGGTGCCGGATCCACCTGCCGTTTTAGGTCCAGGAATAAAAAAGACGGACCAAAGGTCCGTCTAATAGCCGCAAAACAACCGCTACAAAACTCGTATCGCAGCCCATCTGTCCGACATCTGAGATGGCTTGGACTGCCCGACTTATTCGCTCCGCTCAATCTTTTGGTTTGGATACCGATGCTGCCTGTGGTGTATAGTGTATCCACCATATTTCGAGAATATTTCCGGAAAGCGTCGTCCTGCTGGCTTGGTATCCTGATGCAGGACGGTACCCGTTTTCAGGATATTGTGAGGCCGGGATGGCAGTCGTTTTGATAGTGGATGATGATCGGCGGCTTGCAGAGATGCTGCGGGAGTTTCTTCAGGCCCAGGGC
This sequence comes from Acidithiobacillus ferrooxidans ATCC 23270, assembly GCF_000021485.1. Classification (NCBI taxonomy): domain Bacteria; kingdom Pseudomonadati; phylum Pseudomonadota; class Acidithiobacillia; order Acidithiobacillales; family Acidithiobacillaceae; genus Acidithiobacillus; species Acidithiobacillus ferrooxidans. The sequence continues at coordinate 2,066,316 of NC_011761.1, read as the reverse complement.
CTCGCCGTACTGCTCGCCGCCAATGGGCAGCAGATGCGCCAACAACTGGCGGCGGGGCCGGTGGATGTCATCGTGCTGGACTGGATGCTGCCGGGGCAGGACGGCATCAGCCTCGCCAAAGACCTGCGCAGCAAGGCGGGACCTCCCATTCTGATGCTGTCCGCCCGTGGTGAGGAGGACGAGCGTATTCTCGGGCTGGAAAGCGGCGTGGATGACTATCTGGCCAAGCCATTCAATGCGCGGGAGTTGCTGGCGCGGCTGCGGGTGCTGCTACGCCGCAGCGGGAAAGACGAGGGCAGCGACAAACTCAGCTTTGGCGACTTCTGTCTGCATGTGGCGGAGAGGCGACTCTATCGGGGTGATGCCGAGGTCGATGTGAATCCTGCAGAGATGGATCTGCTCCTGGTCTTTGCACAGCGACCACGCCGGATACTCAGCCGCGATTTGTTACTGCAATTGCTGGGCGGAGAGGAAGATGGCCGTTTTGATCGCAGTATTGACGTCCGGGTGACGCGCCTGCGCAAGGTGATTGAAGAAAATCCCCGACAACCCCGCTTTTTGCAAACCGAGCGTGGCGCCGGATACCGCTTCACTCCGTCCTCATGAGTTCACAGGGTGGGCGCAGATTGTTTTCCCAGACGGCGTGGACCCTGGGGCTGGGTATCGTCGTTCTACAGATTCTGACGCTGTTGATAGTCGTTGCCACGGTGCTGTATCCCTTGGCTGAACGTTCAGCGGAAGATCTCGCCGGATTGATTGTGATCAGCGCGAAAACCTATACAGAACTGTCACCCGAAGATCGTCCTGCTTTCTTAACCAGTTTGCGGGCAGATAACGGAATGGAGATTGCCAAACATCTGGATCGTTCGGTATCCCATACCCATGGTCACATCTATAGCTGGCTGCTGAGCCGGGCACTCTCCCGCCGCCTGGGTGCACCTGCTGCGGTCTATGTACTGGGAGGAAGTACCCATACCTTCTGGGTACCCGTTCCCATCGGTGGACACAATATCTGGGTATATTTTGATCGTCGACGACTTGTTTCCTCCCTCCCCGTCGCCATGATTTTTGTGATTGTTTTTTCTACGTTGGCGCTGTTGGTACTGACCATGATTCTGGTACGCCGGGTCTTGCGGCCTTTGGAGGTGATTTCGGAAGCCTTGCGCGGATCGCTGAAGGCCCCTCTGCCGAGTCTGCCCCATGGCGGTGCTTATGAGTTCCAGAACATCCTCAACATCTTCGCCAACCTGCGAACCCGTTTGCAGGCGATGATCAACCATCAGTCGTTGCTGCTGACCGGAATCTCCCATGATCTGCGTTCGCCGCTGGCGCGTCTGCGCATGGCCTGGGAGTTGCTGCCGGACAACACCCCGCAGCACCTGCGGGAAGGTATGCTGCAGGATATCGAGCGAATGGATGCACTACTGGCCCAATCGCTGGCGTTGGGGCGCGGTATGTCGGCGAAGGTCGCGGATTTTGATCTGATGGTGCTGCTGGCCGAGGTGGGAGCGGATTTTGAAAGGGAGGGTGGCCACTGGCAGGCGACTTTGCCGCGCCGTTATCCCTTCCGGGGGGATCGGGAGGCACTGCGCCGCTTGCTGTCCAACTTGCTGGACAATGCGCTGCGTTACGGCGGCGGGAGGGTGAGGGCGGAGTTCCAGAAAACTCAGGGACGCACCCAGTTGCGCCTTTGCGATGAGGGGCCAGGGGTTCCGGAGGCGGATCTAGAGACCGTTTTTGAGCCTTTTATCCGCCTGGATGATGCCCGGGGACATGGGGAGGGCAGTGGCCTGGGTCTCGCCATCGCCCGTCAGCTCGCAGAGGCGCAGGGAATGCGCCTGCGCCTCTTCAACGCCGTCGGCGGTGGGCTCTGCGCGGAATTGTCCTGGACCGCATGACCGTTCCGGTTGGGGGCATCCTGCAGGCGCTTGGTTTTACGCAGTAATATTCCCGGAAAGATGGTCTATACTGAGGTGCTTACCGGTCAACGATGGCGATGCTGCAGGAGGGTGAAATGAACATATCGAAGGTCTTGACAGGTATGATCGTGGCGCTGGCTCTGGGGGGGTGCGCGACGGTAACGCCGGTGAGCGGGCAGTTCCCGTCCGTTACGCCGCGTCAGGCGCAAACAGGGGCGGAAAACGGCAAGCTGGTGCGTTGGGGCGGAACACTCATCAAAGCGCAGCCGAAGGCTCAGGAGACGTGCTTTACGGTAATGGCGCTGCCACTGCGTCAGGATGGACGGCCTTACAAGGGTGGGGAAAAATCGGATGAAGGGCGGTTTATTGCCTGTGCGCCCGGGTTCTACGACCCGGTGCTCTACGCGGCGGGACGGGAGCTTACTTTTATTGGTACCGTGACCGGGGTGCAAGCGGAAAAGGTCGGCGGGTATGATTATCCCTATCCCCAACTGCAGGCCAGCACGGTGTATTTATGGCCGGTGGAGGTACCAGAACCCGCTACGCGTACGGTGTTTATCAACGGTGGTTGGTACGGCGGGCCCTGGGGGCCGTGGGGTCCGTGGGGTCCGTGGGGCCCATGGGGTTGGTGAGGAGCCCGACCTCTCGGTTTCCCGCGCACCGGGTGAGTCCGATGCGTCTTGCCTGGGGCGGCCAGACGCTTTACAATATGGCTTGGTATTTTGCCGGGATGGCGGAACTGGTAGACGCGCCGGACTCAAAATCCGGTGGTGGTGACATCGTGTCGGTTCGAGTCCGACTCTCGGTACCATTATTTAAGTTGGTAGGCGTTCGTGGAAGTTCACGAACGCCTTTTCTTTTTTAGCGGGTTTTCCGTTCGCCATGGTTTGCTTTGGTTCGGAGGAGGAGTAGGTGATGCAACTCGTGTTGGTGCGGCATGGCAAGGCGGAAGACCCGGCGGCGCGGCCATCTGATCTTGAGCGGGAACTGACCACTACAGGACGTTCGACGGTAAAGGGGATGGCGAAAGGATTGCGACTTTGCGTGTCAGGGAAGGTGGTGATCTGGACCAGCCCTTTGCCACGTGCTCGCCAGACCGCCGATATCCTAGCCAATGCCTTTGCGGTTAAAAAGATTCGGGAGCACGACGCCATAGCGGCGGGCGATCTGGAGGTTCTCGCCAGCGATTGGCGGGATCTGGATCCCCAGCCCAAGGCCTTGATCCTGGTCGGTCATCAGCCCCATCTGGGAAACTGGGCGGAACGCCTCACGGGTGCCGTGTTGCCGATCAAGACCGCAGCGGCGCTGGCGGTGGACCTGGATGAGGACAACGCGTTGAGCGGTATGCTGCGCTGGTATGCCCATCCCAAGGCGCTGGCTGGCCTTGCAGACCATTGAGCCGGGAAGCGTGACCAAGATCCTAAGCCGACTTTGGACACCCGCATTGGGTGCGGTGAGTAATTCTAAAAATGCTGTTAATTCTGGCAATGCTGAGCGAGTGACGGTCTCCAGTCCCAGATTCCGCAGGCCCTGGTTTTGCCACCCGCAATTCATTCTCGACCCGCTCGTTGCGGGGATTATCCACAAATTCCACGGGGATGTCGGTCAGGGTATGGATCAATCGCGCCAAATCCCGAACACGATGGGTCTCGGTGGTCTGATTGAAAACCCGGACCCGCTCACCAGGTGCCGTAGGATGATCGACGGCCAATTCGATGCAGCGAACGGCATCGCAGAGGTGGATGAAGGCCCGGGCTTGAAATGACGAAGAACCGGGTTGAGACAGCTAAACCTGAAAAGGACTTGCGTTGATTTTTCCCTGGATGTGCTCCATACCGACTCTGTTTTTTTGCGGCAACCTGTATTTCAAAGTGACTGTTCCAGAACTCTCCGAATTTCTCTACCGCTATCGACCTGCACTTAGGCGTTGCACGTTAGAATAAAAGTTCATGCAACAATCTGCGTGGTATTATCCTGGCCACAAGCGTGATTGCGTTCTCTGCAACTAGCGGGGAATCATACAAAAAGATATTGAAAATGCCCATAAGTTCTCATGAGGAGATTTATCGGATGCGCGAGACAGAGACACGCCAACCCAGGAAGGACTGGCGATTTATTTTGATTGCAATTGTCGCTGGGCTCGGTGGATTGCTATTTGGCTACGACACAGGTGTCGTAGCTGGTGTTCTCTTGTTTTTAAATCATGTTTTTCACTTTGATGCAAGCATGAAGGGGCTATTTGTTGCAATCGCACTGGCCGCTGCCGCCGTGGGCGCAGCATTTGCCGGAGCACTTGCAGATGCTTTCGGACGTCGCGCCGTACTGATCGTTGCCGCCGTTCTCTTCTCAGCAGGTGCGATTTTGGCCTCAGTGGCTTGGACCATACCCGTTCTCTTCCTGGGCCGGGTTATGGTAGGAGCCGCCATTGGGGTGTCTTCCATGATTACCCCTCTGTACCTATCAGAAATCACAGCGGCGCATTGGCGCGGTGCCATTGTAACCATCAATCAATTTTATATTACCGTGGGTATTTTTCTATCCTATGTAGTTGATTATATGCTCTCTGGTGTCACCGATGGTTGGCGATGGATGCTGGCAATTGGTGCCATTCCCGGCTTCATCTTGCTTGGGGGGATGATGATCCTGCCGGAAAGTCCGCGATGGTTGGCGGGGCGTGATCTTATAGAAAAGGCGACGGCAGGACTTCGTTTTTTGCGGGGACGTCAGGATGTTTCCGAAGAGCTTGGAGATCTACGTCGCGATGTTGTTGAGGGCAGCCGTCGGGCAGCACCCTGGTCGTTACTTCTGGAACGTAAGGTTCGTAAGCCACTGATTATTGGCATCGGTCTGGCAGTTTTTCAGCAAATAACGGGCATCAATGTGGTTATTTATTTTGCACCGACCATTTTTCAGGATGCCGGTTTATCCTCGGCTTCGGTTTCCATTCTCGCCACCGTAGGTATTGGTGCCGTCAATGTGATCATGACAAGCGTCGCAATGCGGTTACTGGATACCGCCGGTCGCCGCAAAATTCTGCTTTTTGGCCTCTGTGGTATGCTGGTCAGTCTTATTGTTATTGGTATTGGATTCATGATACAGCTTCACGGTGCACTGGCTTATATCATCGTGGGCATGGTTGCTATCTTTGTCGCTTTTTTTGCTATTGGCCTTGGACCTATTTTCTGGCTGATGATCTCTGAGATTTTTCCGCTCGCTATCCGAGGTAGGGCCATGAGTATTGCAACCGTTGCCAATTGGGTCTCAAACATGGTGATTTCCGGTATATTCCTAGACTTGTTATTGATGATTGGACGCGGCCCTACTTTCATATTTTATGCGTCAATGACTGTTTTGGCGATCCTGTTCACCCTATGGATTGTACCAGAAACAAAGGGTAAGACCCTGGAGCAGATCGAGGATAGTCTATAATTTGAGGCCCGGATTGTGTAATTTTTTGCTTCATTTGCTTTTGGTGCGGTGAGATTATGCATAGCGTGACCACACTCTTCTCCCCACCCCGACGAACCACAAGGACACAGCGACTTGAGGAGTAGACATATCTTCACGACAACTTCTCATTTTCCACCCACTCAATCCCTAGGAGGCTACTGAAAAAGGCCGTGATATAATTGCCCGAGCTTAGGAATCTGGAGGACGAAGGGATGCGCAGTGGCAAAGTGGAGACACAGAGCATGTTCAGCTATCTGTCGCCGGAACAGCGGGTTCCTGCGGATCATCCTCTACGTGTCATTCGGGTGATCGTGGACCTGTCCCTTGCGGAACTGGACGGTCATTTCAGGCGCATCTATTCACACCTTGGCTGTCCTTCCATTCCCCCGGGGCATCTCCTTCGTGCCTTGCTGCTGCAAGTCTTTTTCAGCATCCGCCCGGAGCGGTAACTGATGGAGCAGATGGATTACAACCTGCTGTTCCGCTGGTTCGTGGGTCTGGGGTAAGAAGAATTCCATGATTAAAAAGTATAAATATGGATTTCGTAGTGCACTTTCCGGAAGAAACCCATCCAGAAATAGTCTGGCCTGTAGTATGGCCGTATTATGTGTCATTAGTCTTGGGATGCCCGCATTATCCACGGCGGGGACGCCCTCAAGTTCGTTGATCCCTTCCAACGCCCTCATCGACAGTGCTATTTCCGACAGCAGAATTTCCGCGATGTTGGGGATTATTAATTTCAGCTATCTGAATCATGCTCATACGGGACAAGACACGCATTCGCTCGCTCTGGGCGGTCATCTATATGTGCACAGTCCACAATTTGCAGGATTCAGTCTGGGGGTCGGCGGAGATTTTGCCACCTGGACCGGTTTTTATCAGCATGAAGATCCGGAACTGACTGGCCCTTATCCCAGTCATGGCATCGCCATAGTGCGCCAGGCCTATTTGCAATATCACCATGGTCCTTTTGTCATCCGGGGTGGCCGTCAGTTTATCAATACTCCTTATGCCAACTGGGATGATTATACGTATAATCCACGGGCTTTTACTGGGATCAGTACAGTCGTGGACATCATTGGTCGCCCCAAGGATGAACAGTGGTCTGGCAACAGTCCTTTAGCCATTGGTGGTTCACCCGCAACACTGAGTTTCATGGCTGCACGTATGTACAGTTATGCCAGTCGTTTCAGTGCAACGTTCACCACGGGTAATCGGTATACCAGTGCGCATACCAATGGTTTCTACGTGTTAGGAGCACGCTACCAAACCCCATTCTTAGGTAACCATCTGGAACTCCAGGTCTGGGATTACCATTTTTATGGTTTTGCCAATATGTGTTACGGAGAGGCTGAAATCAGCCGTCCGATCTCCAACGGCGTTTCCTTGTTTGGAAATTTCCAGATGGTTTCCGAAGGAAATTCAGGAGTAAGTACAAGCTTCTTGAATGCGTTAAATGCAGATTCGGTAGATGCCCATGTCTACGGCGGTCGAATCGGGGTGAAATTCGGTACAAATTACGATGATAATGTGGCACTGGTAGCAGATTATAGTCCCAGAAATTATAATTCTTTTCGACATGGCGGCATGATTCATCCGTACAATGATATCAGCGGGACACTTTATACCACTACCATGCAAACCGGTATTTCGGATTATGGCCCTGGGTATGCGTATGGCATAGCGTCCAACTTTGGTTTTTTTGCCAACCAGCTCAAGTTCAACGCCAGCTTTATTCGGTATCTGGTTCGTTATGGCTTTGGGGGGAGTGTTTACTCCTATAATGGTGCATACGGCTTTCCAACGGGTGAAGCTGTTCCCAATCAGAAACTCTGGTCGATGGATTTGGGCTTCTCCTATGATCTTTCCAGCATTCTCAAGGGGCTTTATGTTGCTGATTATACGGATATATCTGTAGCACAAAATAAAACTGGTTATGCATATTATCAGAATCCGTATTTCAGTAATCGCTTTTACTTCAAATATCGCTTCTAAGGAAATACTTCGAGAGAAAAGCAATTCACGATGAGGAGACTAAAAATGGAAGCCATGTAACTTCTTCGTTCATGGCGGCCTCCCACCGTAAGCGAAAGCCGATTCCTGCGCGTCGATGATCGCCCGGATCGAGAAGGCTATCGGCACGACTCGCGGCTGCCACTGCGCCAGCATTTCCAGATTCTTGCGGGCGGCAGCGTCACCTCGTGCGGCCGCATGCTCCCACCAGCGGCGGCAAAGGAAAAGGGGAATCGGTACTGGATTCTTCCGCCCGGAACTCGTCCGGTCGGCCCTGCGGGTGTAATGGCCATGATGCCAGGGATGGCTCCGTTTTCAGTGAAACAGCCATTGAGCGGACGTAGACTGTCATAAAAACGTCACAAGATCGTCGCACTAGTGTCATATAAGCAAATTATCCTCACTGGGACCGCAACGTCAGTCCCATAAGGAGATCTGCCATGAGTCAGTCCACGGGCACGCAAGTACCCCAACTCAGTGTCATCGATTCCCTCAACAACGCCCCTATCAGTTTTTTTCACCTGCGCGCCGCATTCAGCGCGGGGATGGGATTTTTCACGGACGCCTACGACCTGTTCCTCATTGGGTCTGCACTCGTTTTTATTAAACCGGAGTGGCAGTTAAGAGATACGCGCCCGCAGTCCTGACCGGGCGAAAGGAAGCATCCGCTATGTTCTGGATATTATTGGGCAGTATTGGTGTGCATGCGTATGTACATATGCTGCCAGCAGCGATGTGCGCTCAGATGCGGGAAAAGTTGCCAAACCACGCTCCCTCGCCGCATTACCCACGAGTTCTTCTGGTAGTGAATGCGCGAACTAACGACGACAGACCAGCCATTTCCGTCAAAGCCGCTCTGGAGCGCGCCTATGCGCAGGTGCATACCGTCACTGAGCGAGCCGAAGCCGAACAGTGGATACGGCACTGGGATCCGGAGGTCCTGGTCCTGCTGGGATGGTCCGTCGTGAACGGCGATTGGTTACAGCGACTGCAGCCCGCACCGCATCAGGGTTCATTATCCTTCCTGGTCGTCGGCGATGGCGCTCCAGAAGACCACGAAAGAATGGATGCCGTGGCGGCGCTGGAGGCGGGGGCGCAGGCCTATATCCCGTCCAGTATGGGGCCGGAGCCACTGACCGCTCAGGTCCGCAACATGCTCAGAAATTGCGAGCGCATGCGCCCTATCCGGATGGGAGAAATGGAAACCCTTTGCATTGATCTCGTGTCACGGCGGGTCTGGATACTGGGGCAGGAAATGCATTTGCCGCGACAACTCTTTTATCTGCTCCACTATTTCGCCATCCATCCGGACGAAGTCGTTTCCAGCCATCAGATCGCCTATATCCTGTCGGAGGGTAAGGGCGCGTACCTCGCGCCCAATACTCAGGTCGTCAAGATTCATCGTTTACGCAAGATTCTGGAAAGTGCAGGCGCCAAAGGCTGGCTGGACACCGTGCCTGGCTTTGGGTATCGCTTTACACCACTGATTGACCCGAAAAATGTCACAAAAAAGTCACCTCATTGACGCACAACTGTCACATTGGGCTGCTAACGTCCATTACATGACCTTGCCGCGGTGCGCCGGGGCGGCGCCATTGCCAGAGGGACAGGGTATGTACCGTGAACGGGAATGCGGCTAGGGCTTGGCCGTCCGGCAGCACCCGGGTGGCGTAGCGGGTGCCGGGCGCAAGGTCGTCCAGGGTCAAGAGCGCGGTAAACTGGGTCTGTGCTTTGGTAGTGACGATCTTGGTGAGGCGGCGCGCCTCTTCTCGTCCCTCCGGCCAGAAGGCCACCTGGACCCGGGCCGGCCCCAGGGTCTGCAGCCACAACTGCGCCGAGCGGACGGCGAGATAACCCTGCATGGGACCGGCATGGAGGGCGCTGGCGCGAAGGGGCATATCCTGGCCTAGACCGCTGAGGGGCCAGAACAATCCGGCGCTAAAGCCAACGCCGGCTCCTTCAGATATTCAGCCGTTTTCCAATTGGAACTCTACCCACACGGTCAACTGAAAATCTTTGCCGGCCAACGTCGCCGGGGGTGGCGGGATCCGGGCGTTGCGCACCGCGGCCAGCGCGGCCTCGTCAAAGGCACCCATGGCCCCCTTTTTGAGGATATCGATTTGACTGACATGGCCATGGAGAAGATGGAAACGTACCCGTACCCGGCTTGTCTCCCCCAGCATTCGGGCAACACCGGGAAAGTGGACTGCGGCCTGAATGGCGCCTTTAACTTGGGAAAGATAATCCTCGCGTACCGCGGGATCGACGGGGGACAAGCTGGGTGGTGCCGGCGTGGGTGTTTCCTGTGTGGGTGGGGCCGCCACCGGGCTCGGCAAGGGTGACGGGGGCAGCATTTCCTTGATCCGCTGAGGCGGCGTGGGCGTGGGCTGTGGGTGGGGTTTGGGTGCCATTTTCCGTAGCACGGGTTTGGGCGGTTCTTCGGTCTTGGGCTTTGGTGTCGGCGTAGGGGGCGTCACCGGCTTGGCGGGCGGTTCCGGTGTGGCCAGAGCGATTTGCATGGGCGGCAGAGCGGCCTGGATGGGGTGCTGATGATGGATGCTGTAGAAGAGGGCGGCCAAGGCGAGGATCTCTACCAAAAAGGCGAGGCCAAGGGCTTGCTGCATGGCCTTGCCCTCTCCAGGAAGCCGGTAACCGGGCATCTGCGCAAGTTCTGGAGCCATTTTTTTCGATTCCGTTCGTATGGATGGAAGGGGAGAAACATGTTCTGCGTCAACCGTCATGTTCATGAGAATCGCTCAATCGGGTTGCGGCGTGTGCATGATGCCTTCCCAAAGGATGCGATTATATTGAGCGGTATCGATGCGATCTTCGGCAGAAAAATCCATTCCCTGGGTTTTTGCGGCCCAGTATTTCCCGTCGTGCAAAGGCCGCAAATGGTTTTGGGCGCTGCCGCAGGATCGGTATCGGGCCGGCCAGCGGCTGGCGAGGGCGGTGCTTTGCAGCATCCCCGAGGGGCAGGCCTGAAAGCTCCATGGCCGTTGCCGAAGGTCGAAAATATCCGCCATCGGGCGGGCGGCGCCGTCCAGGGCGCTCAGGGGCGGCAGTCCCAGCACCATCTCCATGGTGCGCAGCAGGTTGAGGGTGTTGTAGGGGGTGGAAAGCACCGCGCCTTGTTTCACATAGGGGCCGACGACGAAGGCGATGCTGCGGTGGGCATCCACATGGTCCGGGCCGTCCTGGGCGTCGTCCTCCACCACGAATATCAGGGTATCCCGGGCGTAGCGGCTATGGGCGATCCGCTCCGCCAGCAAGCCTACGGCAAAATCATTGTCTGCGACCTGGAGTTCCGGCGTGTTGACGCCGTCCATGGCTTGGCCAAATTTGCCCGTATGGTCATTCATGAAGCGTATGAGCGAAAGAGTGGGCAGTTTGCCATTGCGTTCATAGGCGCGGAATTCCCGCTCCCATTCACGGTAGCGGTAATAATCCGGGTAGGCGTTATCAAAGCTGCGGAAAAATGGATCGGTATGGGCGGCGAGCCCCGGATTGGCCGGATAGGCCTGGATGATTTTTTCCTGGTAGGGATGGCGGGATAGCGGAATCCGGTTGGTGCTGGCGCCATATCGTTCCAGGTCCACAAAAAATCCATAATTTCGCAGGGTGAGTCCATGGCGCAGGGCGGCGCTCCACAGATAACCTTGTTGGTAGCGGCCGGCAGCGCTATCCGGTGCGGCAACGTCGGCGGTCCCCGGCAGAAGATCGGGGTCCTTGGGGGTGTCGGGATTGGCCGCGCGCCGTTCTTCCCCCTGCAGGCCCACGTTGACATTGCGATTGGTGCCTTCCCAGTCGTAGGAACCGCCGCCTTGGGCATAATTATTGGGCAGCATCTTGCTGTTGATGTCCGACTCCCGGGCTGCCGTGGACCACGCCCAGCCATCGCCGCTCACTTCCCCCGTATCCAGAAAGTGATCCAGCAGGACAAAGTCGAGGGCGAGGCGATGTTGGTTGGGGGTCACGGCCAGGGGGAACTCGGTGAGGGAGGGGTCGCCGTTGCCCCGGGGAAGGTCGCCCAGCACCTGATCGTAGGAACGGTTTTCCTTGACGATATAGATGACGTGCCGGATATGCCGGTGCAGGAAATCCATGACTTGGCGATCGATGTGGGAGAGGAGGGTGGAGTGGTTGTTTTTCAGGACCACCGAGGTCATGGACGGCAGGTCCACCTTGGCCAGATGCGGAATCTCTTGCAGGCCCGAAAGGGAAAGTTGCAAGATGTATTGGTTGGGCTTCGGCTGGACCGGGGATGAGGCGATGCAGCCATGCCGATAACCGGAACAATATCCCGGATTGGCTCCGGGAATGGATTTATTGTTGATCACCCAAAGGGCGTCGCCGGCTGGCGCAGGGACCAGGTCCTGCGGCGACCATGCCGTTGGCAGGAGGCCGAGGCTGTGCGGCATTGCTCCCGCCAGGGAGAGCACGGCTATGGCATTCATCTGGCCTAGGGTGGCGTAAAGCCGCTGATGATCGGGCGAGATGCCGAGGGCGTTGGCCGACCAGCCCAGATTTTCTTCGCCCGGGGAAACTCCCGGCGTCCCGGCGCGGCGCACCTCCCCCGGAACCAGACCGGCCTGGCCCTGTAGCCGGAGTTTTTGGGTGTCGACGACCGCGATGCTGTCGCGGTTTTCCATGGCCACGTAGAGCCGCTGGCGGGCCTCGTCCAGGAGCAGGCGGTTGGGATTCCCCGGCGTGGCGATGCGGGCGACGATCTTCGGGTCGTCATTGCCGGTGTCGATGACGACGATTTCACGGTCGCGCATGCTGGAGACATAGACGCGCTGCCGATGATCCATGACGACCCAGAAGGGGCTTTCACCCCCGGCCTGTCCGTGCCGTCCTTCGCTGGGGCCGGGACGCAGGTCCACGTCCCGGAGAACGCGACGCTGGTCCAGGTCGATCATGCTCACTGAATCATTGTAGAAATTGCTCACGAGGAGGCGCCTGCCATCGGGGCTGAGGGCGAGGCCCGCGGTGAGGGGTTTGACGTGGAGACCAAGGCCGGACTGGTGTCCGAGAGGGATGGGATGGCCATCGGTCCGCCACTGTCCGGAGGGCCCGGTTTTTTGGAAAATCAGCACATTGTCATCGACGCCGCCGCCTACATAAAGGGTTTTCCCATCCGCCGACAGGGCCATGCCGCAAAAGCTGTTGTTGATGGGCAGGACCTGGATGGTTTGGGGCTGCCGCGGGTTGGAGACATCCTCAATAATCACGCTCTGCCGGGAACGCTGCGCTGACGGATGGCCATGGGCGTCGGCGTTCCGCTTGAATCCCGAGGTCAGGATCAACAAATAATGCCCGTCCGGCGTCAGTAATGTGCTGACGGCACCCCGCGCATAGACCGGCGCAGCGCCGCCATCGGTCATGAGGCGATCCCAAAACCGGGAGCCAGGAGTGGCCCGTGGTGAAATACGCTGACCGGTGGGCAGAACTGCTGCCTCTGCCCTTGCGCTTTCCCGGTGTCCGGCACTGGATGGTGGTCCATCCTTCTCGTCCATTGCGCTTTGCGCTGCGGCGGGGCCGGCCAGGAGAGCAAAGGCGCCGGATAGGAGGAATAAGAAGGTGCGATGCATGAATAGGCTCCAGTATTTTCGCCGATGTGTCGGCACGTAACGCAACAGAGGGAAGGAAGTGTGGGCACGTGACGATAGCCTGTCCGTGCCCATAAATGCATCAGAAGGTGCCGCTCACCGTACCGAAGACCTGGCGTGGCGCGCCGTTTTGCAGGGTCCAGAACTGTCCCTGCGGATCCGAGGAGACAAAGCCGTTGGTACCGATGGTGGCCCAGTAGTTTTCGTTGAGGAGGTTGGTGACGTTCAGCTGGAAGCGCAGTTCCTGGAGTCCGAGGACGCGGCGCAGGCGGTAGCCGGTGCTGAGGTCTGTCAGCCAGTAGCCCGGCACTTTGGCGTCATTGGTGTAGGTGTAATAGCGCTCACCCGTATATTTTGCACCGAGGCGGCCGAAGAAACCGGCGTGTTCATAGGCAAGCTGGGTGGCAAACATCAGGCGCGGGGCATCCACGACATTTTTACCCGCGGCCCGTACCAGGGTCGTGCCGTCCAGATAGTCGGACTGGTACTTGGAAGAGGTATAAGTCAAGGAATTGTACCAGGTGACATCCTGGACGGGCGACCATTGAAAGGCGCCTTCCACGCCGCGGGTATGCACGGAGCCTACGTTGGCCAGGGTGGAGGGGCAGCCGAGAATGCCCACACACTGGGAGATGCTCAGCAAGCGGTTATCAAAGTTGACCAGATACGCATCCAGCGACGCCTGGAAATTGCCCCGCTGGGTCTTGATGCCGATATCCACGGTCTGGGAAGTTTCCGGTTTTAGGCTGCCGGAGGTGGCGTTGAAAGCGGCCTGCGTGGTGGAGAACGGTCCACTAATGCCCGGCTGAAAGGCGCGCATGTTCTGGGCGTAGGAGAAGAAAACATTCTCCGCCGGGGTGAGCTGGTAATTCAGGCCCACCTGCGGCAGGAGGCCGCGCTGAGCGCTGATGGAACCGGCGGCGAGATTGCCCACCAGGGAGTTGGCATCAATGTTCACATGGGGGCTTTTGACGCCCAGGGTTACTTTTAGCCGGTCATTGAAGAAGGTGGCCTGATCCTGGGCGAAGAATTGCCAGGTAGTGGTGTCGAACTGCTGCAAGAAAGCCGTGGCAATGGGGTTGCTGAGAAAATGATCGTAGGCATTGATGTCACCGGAGGTGATATTGTAGTAATTCCGGGTAAGCTGATGTTTATTGTATTCATACCAGAATCCGGTGCTGAGTCGGTGATGGTGGAGCCGCGCCACCAGCGAAGAGATGACGCCGCCCCGGCTGATGCCATATTCCGTGGTGCGGATGGATATGGGCAGGCCCGATGGGGAGGGCACATAAGGGGTATACCAATGCCCTTGCCCATCATTGTGGTGATAATAGACGGTGGTATCGAGACGGGCTATGGCGGAGAGCTTGAGATTGGCGTTCATATAAGCCAGTTCGTCGTTGCGCAGGCCTCGGGCGAAATAATAGGCATCGTCAACGCTGGTCACGCCGCCGGTAAAGATACCTTTGGCGGCGTTGGCGGCGCGCTGAAAATCCGGGGCATAATTGTCCCAGTTCCAGCCCAGGCGCCGCTGGGAGTCGAGGGAGAGATCGGCGTAGTCGCTTTCATCACGGCGGGATAGATCGACAAAAGCCGTGATCTTGCTCTCACCGAAGAAGTGTACGATCTTGGCGTTGAGTTGTTTTTCGCTTTGCGGGCCATAGCCTTTCCATTTGTCGGCGCGGCTATAGAGGAGGCTGACGAAGGCCTTGGTATGGGCACCCAAGTCGCCGGTATCCAGGCGCAGAAAGGTGCGGCTGGAGTTGGCGCTGCCATAGGTCTCGGCCAGGGTCACGCCGAAGCGATTCTTGGGATCGACGGAAAAGAACTGAACGCTGCCGCCCAGGTTGCTGGTGGATGCCGTGCCGGTATCGCTGGCCCCTTCGGATACGCTGACCCGGCTGATGTTTTCCTGGCTGATGGCGCGCCCGATGGAAAGGCCGTTGTTGTTGCTGTAGCTCTGATCGCCCAATGGTAATCCATCCAGCGTGAAACCGAGCTGGTTCTGGTTGAAACCCCGGATACTGAAGCGGCTGCCCCATTCGTAGTTGCCGAGGGGGTCTGATGAGGAAAAGAATACGCCGGGCAGCTTCTGCAGGGAGGCCAGGGGGCTATATCCCGGCGGGGCCTCACTGAGTTCCGAACGGGTCATGGTCAGGACCTGCCGCGTTTCCTTCTGGCCGAATACCGAAATATCGTCGGTTTTGACCGGATCATCGGCAAGGGCCGGAACGGGGCCGATGAAGGTGGCGGCCAGGATGGCCTTGACGATGGCGCGTGGTGTCACGATGTGTTTCATTGTTGGCTCCCTCGGTGGTGTCAGTCGTCTAATGCGAAATGCACGGTGGTGGTGAAGGTCTTGCTGGGGGCTCCGGGCCATAGGCCGGCGGTCATGGCGTCAAAGCGGCTGGCGCGCAGGGCCTTCAAGGCGGCTTCGTCGAGCAGCTTGAAGCCGGAAGACTTGAGGACGGACGCCTCCATTACGCTGCCTTGCCGGCTGATGGTGTAGGCAAGGACGACGTCGCCGGTCATGTCGAGTTCTTTGGCGCTAGCCGGATAGACCTTGTGTTTTTCGATCTCGCCCGCCACCCTGCCGGCATATTGTCCTTCTCCGGCCCGGTCCTCCCTGGGCCCGGGGTCGCTTTTGACCGGGTTGGCGTTCTGGACTGGCGGGGCGTTCACAGGCGATGGAAGAGACGGTGCAGCAGGCAATGGGCTCGGTGCCGTGGTGGCCGGCCGCGGCGCCTCCACCGGCTGGGTGACGGGCCGTGGAAGCGGCTTCGCTACCGGTTTTGGCATGGGCTTGGGTGTCGCCTTGGGTTGGGCTGCTGGTCTTGGTGACGGTGGAATGACCTTGGCCGGCTCCGGAGCGATCAGCGCCAGTTGCATGGGGGGAATGGACGGGGATTGCGGCTTTTCCTGACGGAAGAAAAACGCCATGTTGCCGATTACCAGCAGTTCCACTGCCACGGCGGCCAGCAAGGCCCGCCGCAGCAGGGGGCCTTCTTCCGGGGGGCGGAACAACGGGGATGCGAGGGCGGTGGTCAAGATTCCTACTCCGGCTTGGCCGCCAGGCCGATGGCGCTGACGCCGGCGTGGCGGCAGGCGTCCATGACCTTGACCAGAGCCTGGATGTCGGCGCCCTTGTCGGCGGCGATGGTGACCTGGGTCTCGGCGGGATCGCCCTGGCGGAGCCTGGCTTCCAGATCCGGCAGGCTGATGGTGTGGCCGTCCGTCTCTACTGCACCGGACTGGCGCAGGGTGAGGACGACCTTGGGCTTGGGCAGATCGCGGGCGGTGCTGGAACCGGGCATCTGCGCGGGCAGCCCCTGGGTGGGGATCATGTGGATCGTCACCATGATGAAGAAGATCAGCAGGAAGAGCATGATGTCGATCATGGGGATGATCTCTACCCGCCCCTTGCGCATTTCCAGATATTGCATGCTCAGGCCTCCGCGGCGGCGTAAATGAGGGGCTGGGCCTCGCTGTGGATCAGGGCGTGGCTGTGATCGAGGCCCTCCAGGCGGTTGATGAGCATGGTGCGCAGGGTTTCCATCTGGTGAACGACGTAGCGCATGCGATTGTGCAGGCCGTTGAAGGCCACCAGGCCGACAATGGCGATGATCAGTCCGGCTGCGGTGGCAAGCAGGGCTTCGGCCACGGAACCGGTGATGAGAGTGGGGTTCTGGGCGGCGTTGTTCAGCACCTGGAAGGCGTGGAACATGCCGATGATGGTGCCCAGCAGGCCCAGCAGGGGAGCGAGGGTGACGATGGTGTCGAGTATCCACAGGCGCTTGTCCAATACCGGCACCTGCCGCATCACCGCTTCCTGGAGGATCTCCGAAAGGCGTCCGCTGTCTTTGATGTGCGGAAAACGCACCGGTCTCTCGAGGATGGCGCGGAAGGGGAAGGCGCTCTTCTCGGCGATCTCCGCCAAGGCCCGTCCCTGCAGGTTGGGCAGATCTTCGACGGCCAGGGCCGCCTCGTTACCCAGGCGCACCATGCGATTGAGAAACAGGAAGCGCTCGATGCTGACGGTCAGGGCAATGAGCAGCAGGATGGGCATGAGATAAAGAATGCCGCCGGACATGGTGGCGACGTCGGCAATTTGGGTCCAGTTCATGGGCTAACTCCATTTGAAAAAGGGGGTGTCCCGGGTGGGGCACCCGTCCGGGTTTTTAGAAGGTGGCCTCCAGGGAGGCATAGACGTTGGTGGGCAGGTTGAGCTTCCTGTTGGGGTTGCCCGAACTGCCGGTATAGCTCTGGATATAGCTGCGATCGAAGAGATTATTGAGATACAGTCCGGCGCTCACGCTCTTGAAGCCCAGGCTCCGGCCCAGAGGTGCATTGCGGAAGGTATAGCGCAGGCTGGCATCGGTGTAGAAGCGGCTGCCCAAGGGCAGAAAGCCGCCGCCCAAGGCATAATAGGCGTTGCCAATTTCGTTGACGCCGATGCTGCCGCGGAAGCCACGGTAACGCACGATCAGACCCGCCGCCTCGGTATGATGGGGCGCATAGGGAAAGGGCTTGCCGGCCGATTTGAGCCGGGCGTCGAGGAAACCGAAGTTGGCGTAGGCGCTGAAAATGTCATTGATGACAAAATTGTTCTGCCAACTGATGCCCTGGTTGATGGCGGTGCCGGCGTTGGCGAGGACCGTCTGGTTGATGGCGCTACCGGGAAGGACGACAGTGGTGGAGAGGATGTAGTTCTGGAAATCCACGCGGAAGAGGTCCAGCGCGCCCGACCACACGCCCGTATCCCAGACGGTGCCGATATCGTAGGTGTTGGCCTTCTGGGGATTCAGACTGGCATTGTAGGTGCCGGTGTAGAATTGGTTATATCCGGGAGGGTTGCTGTTTTGGGTGAAGTTGGCATAGATGTGCCAATTGTCCAGGATGCGATAGTTGACGCCGAGGGAAGGTAGCAGGGAACGGAAGGTGGCATTGAACTGCCCCGGTTTGCCCTGGGCCAGGGCGGTATCGTCGCGGAAATCGCGGGTCGCATAGAGATATTTGACGCCGGCGCTGAATTTGAGGCTATCCATGGGTTGATAGGTGAGGGCGACGTAAGGTTCATAGGTGTCGGTAACCACCGGTTCGAGGTAGCTGGAGCCGACATAGGTGTTGCCGTTGTAATACTGGCTGTCGTGGGTGGTATCGTTGTGGTTGAACCAGAAACCCAGCTCGGTGGCCACCGGCCCGAGGGGAAAGCGCATGCGCAGGATATTGCCCCAGCGATCGGTCTGGTTGACGCTATGACGTTGCAATACGCCATTGCTCGGCGGGGCGGCGTGGATAATGCTGCCATTGGGCGCCAGTACGGTTTGGCTGAAGGTGCTGGCGCCGGCGCTAAAACCATTGCCATAGTAGTAGTAGAATTGATTGGAGAATTTGACCGAGGAGAATTGCGCCTTATATTTGGCATAGCTCAGCCAATTGAGGTATTGATTGTAATTGTAGCCGGTGTAGGCGGTGTTGGGTTTGCCATTGGCGAGGAAGGGTTGGTCGGTATTGCTGTTGTAGTCACGACCATACTGGGCGATCTGCGCAGCCGTGGCGCCGTTGTAGTAATTGAAGCGCTGGTTGTTCTGGCTGAAGAACAAGGTGAGCTGGCCGGGCCCGATCTGCGAAACCGACTTGAAGAGGAACTGGTTTTGCACCGCTGGATTGTTCTGGAAATAGCCATCCCGCTGGTTCTTGTTGAAATAGACCCAGGCGGAGGTGGGGGCAATGTTTCTCAGGAACAGACCGGTATTGATGAGGCCGCCGGCATTGTATTTGCCAAAGGACCCGACCCCGGCCAGGGGACGGACAAAGGGGTAGGGAGAGGGCTGGAGGCTGTAGGTTTCCACGGAGCCGCCGAAGGAAGACAGGCCGGGAATGGCGGCGGATTCGGCGCCAGGATAGTATCTGGTGCCGGATATCAGGCGGCTGGGGATGAATTCGTTGCTGTAGAAGGTGTAGCTGTCGTTGTCGTTGAGGGGGATGCCATCCAGGGTAAAGTTGATCAGGTTCTTTCCAAAGCCGTTGATATAAATATCGTCTCCATCCATGCTGTCGCCGCCGCTGACGACGAGGGTGTTGGGCATGTTGCGCAGGGCCTGGGTGTAAGAGTCGGTGGGGGTGATGAGGTCGAATTGCCCCTTGGTGATGAGAGTTTCAGCATTGGTGGCACCCTTTTTGAAGCGCTGGATCTTTTTCAGATCTTCGCTTGGCGTCTGCCCGACATTGCCGGCCGGTGCGCTGCCGAAAAAGTTGTTGGCGGCACCGGCCGTACCGGTGACGGTACCGAGGGATTCATCGGCGGCAAAGGCGGCGCCGCTACCGAGGGTAAAAACGGCAAAGGCTACCGCGTTGCGCAAGGCAGTGGAATGCATCTTGGTCATGGTCGCTCCCTATCTGGGGTGTTAAAATTTCTAATTGATCAAGGTGATATGATAATTGTGCCTATGCTATCCACCGTTCATGGATCATCTCCTATCAGATAAACGCTGGGTCGCGCACTTTCCCGCTGAAATCCAGTCCATCCGTCAGGGCATAGGCTGCAGCGTCCCGTTCGTTCAGGGGCGGAAGCTGGAAGCGGGTTTCGATGCGCCGGAGGATACTGGTGGTGTCGACGATGCGGTGGTCCACATAGCCGGGACGCGTCCACGCGCTCACGAGTAGGGCGGGGACGCGGGCGCTGGGGCCATAATAATCCTGCGCCGGCGGGGGAACATGGTCCCAAAAACCGCCGCCTTCGTCCGTGGGGCCCTGCAACGGCGGCAGGTTGTTGATGAGGTAGCCCGCCTGGTCATAAGGCAGGTCGACGTAGGACATGTCCTTGGGCACGCGCCATTCGCGGGGCGTCTTGGGGTCCTGGCAGGTGCGGGCGGCGGCGAGAAAGAGGGCGTTGCCGGTGGAGCCGCCAAACATGGCCTGATGAAAGTGATCGAAAAGGACGTAGTGGTCGGCGAGGGCGTGGTAGAAGGGGACGTCCTGGCGGGTGTAGTAGCCGAGGACGGCACCGCTGGGTCGCGATACCGAGTAGGCGGCCTGCATGCTGTCCACGTCGGAAACGGGGGCGTGGTCCAGAGAAAAGTGGCCTTTGCTCAGGGCGGAGAGGGGATGGCAGGCCAAGCCTGCCGCGCTGCCCGCGCCCAAGGCTTGCAAAAATTGACGACGACTCCAGTGTTGCATCATCACGCTCCCTTATGGACTGCTTTATTTTCGGGAAGCGTAGCAGGCGAATGTGACCGTTTTATGAATCTTGAATGAATTTTTTGTGACAATGATCGTGGAATATTTCTAACGGGTACCGCTGCCCCTGGACTTGGGGGGGCGACGAGGGATGCAGGGGGCGATCGAAACGATGTGTAGCGGCTTGCCACTGCCCTGGATGAGGTATTTTACCGGAGACGGGACAACTGCTAGTGGTGGCGGGCGATCGGCATCAATGCCAGCCCGAGCGCGGTTCAACCCGGCAGTTTGAGCCAAATCTCCAGTGGCGCTCAGTAATTCTCTATGGCCGCCCACACCATTTCTACCCAGACCCGGGTGGGGGTCCAGGGAGAAATTACGGGGACAAAGGGTGGCAGGTTCTGCGGCGGCGACCAGAGACCGCCGACGAAGGACAAACCCATGTAGAGGATGCTGGAGACCTTGGGCGGCTCCGGTGGCCGCACCCAGTGGTTGATGGCAAGGCCAAGCAGGGCCACAGGGATCGAACCCGGCAGCAGAGCCAGGTAGATCCCTGTCCAAGGGACGCCCACCCCGGTGAGAACCGCCACCCCTAGGGCTAGGCCCGCCGACAGTAGAATCAAAAGGGCATTTTCCGCTAAGAGTGCGCCCAGAAGTGCGGTCGCTCCCAAAGGGAGCGCCCATGGATAGCGGTTCCAGGGATCGTGAAACTTGTTGCGGGCCGCTGAGCCTGCTGGTCAGTACCACTCCAAAGGTGGCGAAGGTCGCGCACGTTCCTGCGAACTCCAGGCGCCATGTCCCATCGGCATTGAGGTTCAAACTGAAGGCTAGATAGGCGAAGGTGGGCAGGGCGAGGCCGTAGAGGAAGGCCCATGGCCCCCGTAGCCGGGACAGTATCCGCAGCCAGGTCAAGCCAGCCAAAGTGCGCAAGGAAAGCAAATGGACATGACCATGATTCTCCTAACGTTGCAACAAATCGGCCACGCACACGGGTCTAAGGGCAACCGTCACCTCCGGGCCATATTCCCGCCGCGGCAGGCCATCGGCGAAGTCCTGCGCTGCCCCCTCGCGGAGGAAGTACAATACTGTGCTGCCTGGCGCCGCACCGTCATGGCGCCACAACATCGCCAACGCATCCGTCACGTTCACGCCAGAAATCTCTACCCGGAATAACGCCGTCTCGCTCAGCACCGCCTGCGCACCGCCGTCAACCACCATTCGTCCCCCGACGAGTACTAGGCAAGCGGGCGCCAGCCGCGTTCATTTCGTTTCAGAAATAGGTGGCACAGAAAACGGCCGCCCCGCGCTCGCGGGCTGCCTCCAGGAGAGACCACACCCGTTCTTGCATCCCGAAGTCCAGCCCGGTGGTGGGTTCATCCAGAATCAAGAGATCGAGGGTGGACGCCAAGGCGCAGGCCAGAGCCACCCACCGCTGCTCACCGCCGGAAAGTTCACTGCACTGCCGCCGCCACAAAGCGTCCAGTCTCATGGCGTCGGTCACGCCATCGTCCCAGACAGCTCCCGGATAGGCGTTGCGCACAAAACTCAGGATTTCTCCTACCCGCAGGAGCTGGGGAAACCCAATTTGCTGCGGCACATACCCCGGCCGTCGCCGCGCCTCCCCATGGCGCGGGTTGCGCCCGAAAATGGCCACCCACCCTCGGAAGGCCGCCGCAGCCCCCCACGGTATCCAGTAGTGTCGACTTGCCGGCGCCGTTGGGGCCGACGAATACGGCCGGAATACTCGGGTCGTCAAGATTCATCGTTTGCGCAAGATTCTGGAAAGTGCAGGAGCCAAAGGCTGGCTAGAAAACGTACCTCGCTTTGGGTATCGATTTTCACCGCCAGAGAACGTGCAGGTTGTCACAAAAAAGTCACTGCATTGACGCATTGCTGTCACATTGGGCTGCTAACATGGGCTGCATTGCAGGAGAAAAATATCTCTACGTTATTATCTAGCACGGTATATATCAGGTACGTATGCGGAGGTAGTTCCACGAACGCCATAATACGAAGCCAGGCAGACCATGATCTCAGGAGTTTATTCATGTCATGGACCGCTGCCAAAAAGGCGGGGGTGAGTGAAACCTGGATTGCTGCAAAAGCGAAATAGAGAACAGGAACTGGAATCCTCAACAACTTGATAAGGAATTTGTAAATGATCTACCTGTATATAAAACCGTTATCTTCAGCAATGATTGTTGCTGGATTGATTATTACCATGACTGCGGTTGAACAAGCTGATGCAAAGACGACTATAAATGTAGGTGAGGTAACTGGATCGGCCGATTCCACACATTCTCCACTTCACAAGAAGCTTAAAAAGTTGGATAATAAGTATACAAACAAGCAGGTTTTCAGAGAGACGCAGTCTGCTGTTGTCCTTGGCAATAAAAACAAGAAGATGATAAGTCCCAATGCGGGTGCTGCAGAATTGCTAGCAACAGCACCAGGGGTACATATCATGAGTGAAAACCCACAGAATGGTTCAGGAAGATATAATATATCTATTAATGGTATGGGTGTTGGCTGGTGGAGTGGTAATACTTATAGAAATCAGATTAGTGTGTTGTTTGATGGGATTCCGATGAACAATCAAATAACCAACGATGGTCAATGGAACTCCAACCAGATTCCTATTCTTGCAATGATACATGGAGTTAACGTCATCTATGGGCCAGGCAATCCCAAAGATCGTTGGTATGACAGCCTGGGTGGCACCATCAACTTTGTTCCGTTGCAACCAACCACCAAGGCAAATGCCAAGGCGAATTTATCAGTTGGAAGTTATGGCAGTAAAACTGCAAGTTTCTCATTGAATACAGGACATTGGTATGGCTGGTCGACAGTATTGGCCGGTGGCTACACCAGTGCCAACTCATTTTACCAAAGCCCAAGCAACTGGCCGCAGCATTCCTGGTCAGTATATATGAAAACAGCACATCCTTTCTCAAATGGTATGTTCACATTCGGCTTTTACTACGAAAAATCAAACGCTACACATAGTCTCACCATTCCGGTCACCCCGATAGCGGGATATTCGGTCAACGGTTATGGCAAGCCTGGGCAATTGTTGAGCCAGCAAACAAGTGGCTTCTACTATGTGCCATCATCGGATTTGTGGTACAAGAATGACATTGTTGATTCTTATATACTTTATTCACAACAAATTTTTGATCTGGGTGGCGGATGGACACTTAAAAATACGCCATGGTATCGCCATGCGTACCGCCTGCATCAGGCCTATTTTAACTATGGTGCCTCTAGCTATAATCCAGAAGCGGCAGAGCATTACGCTCCTACAAACAATTCGTTCGGGGATCGTTTAGGGGCCAATCTTCACTCCCATTACAATGATGTAGACCTGGGTGGCTGGTTATCTTATCAGCAATACAATACCAATGAAGAACTTTGGAATCCATTATTGGGAACATCACAAAGTAATCCATATGTATACAATAATGTGGAGTTAAACACTCTGTTCAGTAATCTTTATGTGCAAGATACAATAAAGCTCATGAATAATCATTTGCGGATAACTCCCGGAGTGGCACTGGCAAGTTTCTATACATCAATGAGCGATTTGGTCAATCCAGATACTAAATCGATCTACCTGACTGCTACTCCAGGGGCAAAGACCAACTTTACGCGCTTTGAACCATCCTTGGGTATAAATTACAAATTTCTCAAGAATTTTTCATTCTACGCGAACTATAGCGAAACTTATCAAAATGAAACTGATCTTGCCTATGGCGCCTATTTACAAAAAATAGCAATTAATCCAGCCGATATACCGATCACAAGAGCGGTAGATTATGAAGCGGGACTCCGATACCACAATAACACCACAAATATCGGCATCAACTATTATCATGACTACCTGACGAATTTGTTGAACGGCGTGTCCGGATCTATAACCCAATTCAATGCGTCAGGATACAATCTTGGAAATGCGATATACCAAGGTGTAAACGTTTATGCTAAGTGGCGTCCAATGTGGCAATTGTATGTTTATGGTTCTGCCAACATACAGCACTCTTACTATACCAAGGACTACAATAATTCCGGAGTATCCTTCAATGGAGTGAGACTATCAGGAATACCTCATTATTCCTTTAATTTGTCCGTTTCCTATAAATTCAGAACACGCTACGGTATTCTTGAACCGGTCCTTACCGATCAGTACTCGGGCGGGCAGTCTCTTTATAATAATGTTACCGGTGGCCCAACCAATCAGACTATAAACGCCTATAATATAGTCAACTTATCGGCCAGCTACAAAACATTTGTTTTTAACCATATTATTCCAGGCGCCAAGGAAACGGATTTCAGTGTGGGAGTGTATAACCTGTTAAACAGGAAGTATGAGTCAGATATTTATCTGTCTACAGGTGGATACAATCCTCAGGAACAACCTTCGTTATTTGCTTATGCCGGCGCACCTTTACAAGTTTTTGGTGGCGTAACGGTCAAATTCTGATCTACGTTGTTGTCAGGAGTTTAGGATGATAAGTTATCTCCATCTCTTAAAAGTTAGATGCCAAAGTTGGTGCTCGTACGGCAACGTGATGCTTGTTGCCATGATCTCTCAAACCAATGCCGCTCGATATTACCGTGACAAGGCCGATTTATTGGCTGCATCAGGCCTCAACCAAAGGATATCCACCTGCAATAGCTGTTTTGCATGCACAATCATGGGGTATCCCGCATGAATAAGTACAGTCGCCGAGATTTTATGAAAACCATGCATTCTGCCAGTGCTGTAACTGCAAGTTTGCCGTGGTCAATTCAGCGCGCGTTGGCAACGCCTGCGCACTCGGCCAGTGGTAGCATTGAAGATGTGGAACATATCGTTAGTTTTATGCAGGAAAATCGTTCCTTCGATCATTACTTCTGGCATCTTTCGGGGGGTGCATGGCTATAATGGCCGATTTCCTTTAATTGTGTGGCAGGGGTGCGACCGCTCTGTAAATAACCGAAAGTTATCATCCCAATGGCGACTTGTGCCTGCATTGTCACCATCAGTCGAGCCGGTTGCTCCAGATCCGTATCGTCGATCGTGCTTATGGGCATAAGGATCGCCGGTTGTCTCTGAATGGCGGGCAACACGAGGAGCTGGATTTCTCGCTAGTATCCAGCCACCAGTGGTACGACCTGGAAATTGATGATGGTCAGCATCAATGGCGTTTGGCCGGTTATGTCGAAAATGGCCGCACGACGATGACCGATCGGGCCAATACCGCACCGGATTGAATGTTTGAACATATCGTGAATCAGCGCATTATTTCAATAACTTATTAACTACCAAAGGAAACATAATCATGTCCCAGATGAAATCTTCAAGAAAGTCGCTGCTTATTGCTTGGTGGGCTTCGGGCGCTTTGGGAGCGGCTTGTATTGCCTTTGCCCATGCTGATGACCCCGGCGGGAAACCAGCTGTCAATGTGGGTGAAGTAAATGGCCAGGCTGGCGGATCGACGACAGATAAAAAGCATAGGGCCAAGATCAGTATGGCGTCACCGGTTCAGTCTGTACATATTTCCCAGGCCGTTATTGAAGAGGATACGCCTCCTGGCGGCAGTATGGTGGAAGCAATTGCCGCGAATACACCCGGTTTTCAGGCACGTCGTACCGGGACTGCGAGTGGTGCCAACCGCTATCAGATCCGTCTGAACGGCATTCAGATCGGTTTTGATGAAACGGGTCAGGCCGAAATGAACGGGAATCAGGTGTTGATGGATGGTATTCCACTCAACAATCCACTGGCATCCTATCATGGATTTTCCACCGCCGAACTGCCTATCGCCAGCATGTTTTCCGGTATCAATGTAGTATATGGGCCGGGTACTGCAAAACAGCACTGGTTTGATTCCATGGGTGGGACAATAGATTTCAGTACTAAGTCATCCGGAGAAAAACCATCTGTTTTTGTCGATGTCGGTGGCGGAAGTTTTAATGCATATAACGCGAGTACTGGTATTTCGACGGGTTCCATCGATGGATGGAGGACCTACATTGCCGGCGGTTATACGCGTACCGGTCAGGCTCGGGTCAGTCCATCCCTTACCGGACCATCGCAAAGCACTGCATTTTTCCTTAAAACCCAGAAAAGGTTTGAAGGTGGACACTTTGCGATGGGTTTTTATTTTAACAATACCCAGGAAAATCGGCCCCATCTGATTCCGGTGTATCCGTTTGCTGGTGGATCCATCAATGGCAACGGTGTCGCAGGCCAGGCATTAAGCCAGACTACTTCGGGATTTTACTATACGCCATCCAGTGATCTATGGACAAAAAATGAGCAGTATCATACTTATCTTGGTTATATCAAACTCACCAGCAATCTCACTCGTAATGTTAAATTCAATAATGCCCTGTGGTATCGGGCGGGTAATCGACTCAAGGTGCGCATAGACAATTATCCGATGGTTCCCAAGTTGAACACCGAGTATTATCCGACTTCATCGGGGAATTTTGGTTATCGTGGTGATTTTACTATTACGTTGCCATGGAACAAGATTGATGTCGGTGGTTACTATCAACAAACTACATATGACTCATCCTTTGCTGGTTACGGTTCTTTGGTTCCGGGTCACGAACTAGGCAGTAACAGTCCCTTGTATTACCGGGACGACCACGATCACTGGAGTGCGGCCAGCGCGTTCTTGCAGGACAAGATCACGCCCGTATCGTTCCTATCGATTACGCCGGGCCTGAATCTGATTAATTATCATATTTCAGTGAATAACGTTACCTCGGTTACGGCACCCAGTCTTTTCCCGGGTGACAGCGTCGGATCTTTCCCGACGGTGGCGGGAGATACGGCCAACTTTACCAAACTCGCCCCGAGCCTTGCACTGAATGCGGCCATCGCGCCGGAAATACACGCCTTTGCCACCTGGTCGCAAAACTTTCAGACCCAGATTGACAGTGCTTATGGAGAAGGAGCTTCCCATCCCGTCATTGCACCGACGGAGCCGGCCAAAATCAATTCTTATATGGCGGGTTTAAAATATGCGCATGGTCCAGTTGAAGGACAGGTTGCTTTTGTACACCAGAAGTTGACAGACCTGGCAGTGCAGATCACGCAGGCGGAATCACAAAATATCATTGTCGAACCGGCTAATGAAACGATCAATGGCGTTAACTTCCTCCTCGCCTATGGGCGCCGTCTGGGTTTCAATGCCCGTCTGATTGGTAGTATTCTGCATGGCTCTGAAAATACCATCAATGCTTCTGGTGATCCGGTAAATGGCGCCAGAGTGACGGGGCTTCCTACCTATAACATCAACTTCGGTATTGGCTACCGTGTGTATGCCGCGCGCACCCTCTGGAGCGCAAGGATTCTGGACAATTATCAGTCTGCTACCTATTTGTCCAGCGACATCAGTGCGGCACCCACTAGTCTGAAGTTACCGTTCTCGGCGGTTAATCTCGTAAACTTGTCACTTTCGGCACGTACGACGATGTTCGATCGGGATGTCCCGGGATTGAAGCTCATGCGGGTATCGCTTATGTTGGATAACCTTCTGAATCGTGAATATAACGTACAAGGCTACGTGTCTGCGGGTGGCAACTATGGCCCGGGCAGCGTGGGCACAATTCTGGCCAGCCCAGGTACGCCAAGAGCGGTTTACGCATCTCTGACGGCGATGTTTTAGCGGTAGATTTCGGGGATTGTTTGCCGCTCAGCTCTTATCTTCCAGATTGGGCGGCCGTCCAAACGGAATTCTTATCCGGAGTTCGGGAGCAGGGGAGTCGTTGTTGCCCTCACTCCGGTTCGTACACCAGTCGCACCCGGGAAGCAGGATAGATCACCGTTGAGAACTCTATTCCCACACCTTCCGGGTCGATGTTCACGTTCTCGCAGATAAAAACGGGATCGAATTTATCTATGGCGAGTAACCGACGTTCCCTGGCTTTGGGCAACTCGGCTGAGACGGAGGACCTCAGTCGGGTGTAATCATTCACGCCCATTTTTTTCAGCGATACCGTGATCCCCAGCCCCTGTTTCAGATCATCCACCAAGGTCAACAGGCGTTCACCAAAAAACAGGTGCCGCGCGATGGATACGGGATGCTCACCAAGTTTGCCCAGCGTTTCAACCATTGCCACGTTTGGATAATCGGGAAACACTCCGTAGTTGAGGATACGCGGTAATTCGGGTAGATCCTGCAGGGGTATGATGGCTGCTTCCAACACCTCCGAAGAACCTGGCCGGTTGTACTTCTTGATCCATTCAGAGAATCTCGGGCGTTCTTCCAGCTGGTAATCAAAGACGGTAGACGCTACAAAAGAACCGCGGCCATGGGCAATATGCAGTCTTCCAAGAGCGGCGAGTTCCTGCAGTGCCCGCCGAATCGTATGCCGGTTAACGCCGTAGGTCGATGCCAGAGCCCCTTCGCTGGGTAGTTTCTCGCCGGGCCGCACCTCGCCTCTGTCCATCCGCTGCTGGATGTCATCGACGATCTGCTTCCAGACAGTGATGCCGGGTGCGTAAGGTACTTTGGTGATATCGGTCATGCTTTCGTGGTAAAGCGAAGAATGGTCGTCCGAAACTGAGCGGCGGCCTCCGCCAGGGTGCCATCGTTCTGTATGGTGGTCATCGGTACTTCCTCTGGTAATAAAACTTTTCGCGACAGCCGCTTCTCGATATCGTTTGACTTCTCCCGATCTCGCAACTGCAGACGTGCCCGGATGTGACTATCCGAAGCGTTAATGAACACCACATAACCAGGGTATTGAGCACAGATAGCCGGGATAACGGTACGCGATACATTCGCTATGATGACCTGCACCATGCCATGGGGCAAGAGTTCTTCCCGTGGAAGTCCATACATCAGACCGTGGGCCGTCCAGTCAAACGCCAAACTGCCCTCGGCTTTCAGCCTCTCAAAAGTGGGCACGCTGACCAACAGTTCGCCGGGGCTTTGCGCGTCACGAGTGACCACACGGCGGGCGAAGTAAATCCGCGCGTCAGAGGCCAGCAAGGGACGACAGGCATCGATTATCGAATCCTTTCCCGCACCGGAGGGCCCCGCGACCAGTATGAGCGTGTTAGACATATGTACCACCGCCACCAGCGAGAGGAATACGGGTGATCAAAATAAAATCCTGCTGTGGCTCCGGTTCCACAAAGATTCCCACCGCATTGATCCGGCGAGGGCGTGCCGCACTCTCTGCAAAAAAATCGCAGGCCATCCTGAAGATGTGGTCATCGAGTTGCCGATCACTGAGGGTCATGTGAAAAACCCATTCCGAAAAAACATAGGGGTATCCCCAGCGCTCCAGATTGGCAAGGTTTTGAGGGGTGAGGTCTGAAGACGCTCGGATCTGTTCCTCCGCTGCCGCTGTGTAGGGCACCCGAAAATCGTCCAAGTCCTGCACACACCGATCGGCCAGATCCGCGAGGCGCGGGCAAGGTGCGCCGAGACGGAGGGCCACAAAGCCGTCCTCCAGGGCCAGTCGCAACGGTGGTAGAGAAAAGGGGGCGACCGTGGAAAGGGATGCTTTAACGGCGTTTATCACCTCCGCCAACGGCTTTCGAATGGGCATGGGCGCCTTGAGCGTTGCATGAAAACCATACCGGCTGGCTTTTCGGGTGGCCTGCGCCAAGCCGGGGACCGGTGGCCGCTCAAGAATTTCACCGGATTCCGGATCACGCCCCAACCAACGGGTACCCGCCGTCCACAGGGTGTCCTGACGATCTGGTACGTAATAAATTGCGACCCTCACGATCTCCTCACGCGATCCGCTGACCAGCCTTCCAGACCGAGCGGACGATCGGATGCCCATCCATGAGCCGGATGCGGACCAGATCACCGCGCAGACCTACGCGAATGGTGCCACGATCCGGCAGACCTAACATGCGCGCCGGAGCTGCAGTGATCATCCGTACCGCTTCGGGCAGCGCGAGAAGACCATCATCCACCAGTCGGAAAGGCGCTTCACACAGCGCATTGGGCACATAGTCCGAGGCCAGGACATCCACACACCGAGCTTTGACCAGATCGCTGACGGCCACGTTACCGGAATGGGATCCACCGCGTACCACGTTGGGGGCCCCTGCCACAATAGCCATACTCTGTTGACGCGCCGCTCGTGCCGCCTCCATGGACACCGGGAACTCGGCGACTTTGATGCCATCCTGGGCGTTGCGAAGGACCTCCGCCTCGGTGCGGTCATCGTGGCTCGCCAGAACCAGAGAGGAATATTTGAGTTGATCCAGCAGATAGCCGCGGTTTTTCTCGCTGTGGGCATGACGTCTCGCCTGAGCTTCGACGATCATGCCCTCCAGTTCCTCGGACGAGCATCCCTCATCGCGCCGACTTTTTCGAAACTTCTCCAGATCGGCGTACTGCCCGACGCCCGGGGTGTGATCCATCAGGCTCACCATTTGGAGCTTGGTATGGTCCATGACCGCCTCAAAAAGTTCCTGCATATTCGGCGCCGAGAGTTCGCAACGCAGATGGAGCACATGATCGGCACGTAGCGACCCGCTTGCATCCAGGGCCGACAAGTCTACCACCGCATTTTTCAGAGTTTGGATGCGCCCGTTTTCAAAGCCGGCATCACCCACGCATAAGGCATTGGCGACGGTGGTGATGCCCATCGCCGCGCACTGGGCATCGTGGGCCAGAAATGCCGAAGGGGAAGGCCAGCGGACATGGCTGCGCGGCTGCACCTGGCGCTCCAGATTATCCGTGTGCACGTCCACAAAGCCTGGCAGAAGAAAATCGCCGGTGCAGTCCTCGGTGCCCGGGATGGGGGATGTTTCCCCAAGGATATCCGCAATATTGCCTCCCGCACCCAGGAGCACCGCACCATGCAATACAACATCCTCCAACACGATTCGCGCATTGCTGAAACCCTGCGTCATCTGTCGTTCTCCGTTAAAGAAGCTATTGGAATTTGACGATCGGCCACGCGCACGGTCATGTCCGGATCATGGAAGATGCTGAGGATAGCGCGACCCGCCCGTTTCGCCTCCTGGATCAGGGACAGCACCACCGCGGCATTTTCGGCATCGAGAGAAGCCGTCGGCTCATCCAACAACAATACCGGATGGTCTGTGACCAAGGCCCGCGCCAGGTTGACCCGCTGTTGTTCACCCCCCGAGAAGGTCGCCGGAGGCAAGCCGTGCAAACGCAAAGGAAGGTTCAATGTCAGCAAGACGGACTCGGCGCGGGCGTCCGCGTCTGCCGAACGCACGCCCTGATCCTTCAGCACACTGGCCACGATCGCGCGTGTGGACACCCTTGGAATCACACGCAGAAACTGACTCACATAGGCTATGCTGCGCCGACGAATCACTAGCAATTGTTGCGGTGGCACTCGGGTCAGATCCACCAGTTCGCCGTCGTGCATGACGGTCACCGAACCGCTTTCAACACGATAATTCCCATAAATGGTGCGCAGTAAAGTGGATTTGCCGGCGCCAGAGGGTCCAACGAGCGCGACACATTCGCCCGCCGCTACGGAAAAAGAAATATTACGGAGCACGGCCAGTTGCAATCCGCCCCGCAGGTGCAGGGTGAAGGTTTTGCGAAGGTCTTTCACTTCGAGCAGGTTCATGCAGGCAACACCGAACTGACCAGGAGTTGGGTATAAGGATGCTGGGGATCATCGAGGACCTGATCGGTTACTCCCGTCTCGATAATGCGCCCGCGCTGCATCACGGCAATGCGCCCGGCCAACAACCGGGCCACCGCCAGATCATGGGTCACCAAAATTACCGCCATTCTCTGCTCCGACACCAGATTACGCAGTAAATCCAGCAAACCCGCCTGCACCGAGACGTCCAGCCCACTGGTCGGTTCGTCCATGAAAAGTAGATAGGGATGACTGATCAGGGTTCTGGCGATCTGCAGTCGTTGCTGCATCCCGCCCGAAAAGGTTCCCGGCAAATCGTCGATGCGTTTGGGATCGATTTCTACTTTCTGAAGCCAGAACAGGGCCTTTTCGCGTAGCGTGCCATAGTGTTTTTCACCGGCGGCCATGAGCCTTTCGACGATATTGCCACCCGCTGTAATTTCCATGCGCAACGCGTCGCGGGGATTTTGATGGACATAGCCCCAGGCCGAACGATGCAGATGCCGCAACTGCTGTCGCGGAAGCGTCTGCACGCAGCGGTCCAACTTCCCATTCTCGCCGAAATGGACCTCGCCAGCGCCCGGGGCCAGCACCCCATAAAGGGTGTTCAGCAGGGTTGTTTTGCCGGAACCGCTCTCCCCGACAATGGCCAGCACCTCGCCGGGATGGACCTCCAAAGACACCGATTCCAGGGCACGCAGTGTGCCAAAGGACAGGGTCAGATCGCGCGCCGTCAGTATGGGAACGGAACTGTAACTCATCGACGATGCTCACAGAAATCGGTATCAGAGCAGATGAACTGACGATTGCCTGCGTCATCGATCACGATCTCATCCTTATAAGACTCTACCGCGCCGCAGAGCGCGCAGGGCTGCCAGGTATTGACCGGGTCAAAAGGGTAGTCGGTGAAGTCGAGCGGTATAACCCGCGTGTACGGGGGGATCGCATAAAGGCGCTTTTCCCGACCTGCGCCAAATAGCTGTAGCGCCGGACTCATATGCATCTTTGGCACATCATAGGCAGGGATCGGGGACGACGACGTAAGATAGCGATCGTGGACGATGACCGGATATTCATAACCGATGGCGATGCGGCCATAGCGAGTGATCTGATCATAGAGCTTCAGATACATGAGGCTGTAATCGGCCATGGCGTGTAGGGCGATAGTTTCGGAAACCCTGGGCTCCAGCTTGAACAGGGGTTCCGGCATCGGCACCTGATAGATCAACATCTGTCCCGCATGCAGGGGTGTTTCCGGGATCCGGTGACGGGTCTGAATCAAGGTTGCTTCCCGGGTCGAGGTGGTAGTCCGCACTCCGGTGGTACTCCGGAAGAAGTTGCGGATGGAAACCGCATTGGTCGTATCATCGGAGCCTTGATCGATCACCTTGAGGATATCCTCAGGGCCAATAACGGCGGCTGTCACCTGGATGCCGCCGGTCCCCCAACCGTAAGGCAAAGGCATCTCACGGGAGGCGAAAGGAATTTGATGACCGGGGATGGCTACGGCTTTGAGCAGGGTTCGCCGTATTTTCTTCTTCGTCCCCTCATCGAGATAGGCGAAATTATAACAGATTGTCATACCCTGTCTGCCCCGTCTTTTGCCGCCGTCTTGTGCAGATGCCGCAAGGTCTGAATCTCGCTCTGGAAATCGACGTAGTGCGGGAGTTTCAGATGCTCTACGAAACCCGTCGTCTCGACGTTGTCGCAGTGACTAAGGACGAATTGCTCGTTCTGCGCGGGAGAAAGGGCTTCTTCACCCAGCTCACCGGCCCGCAGTGCCCGATCCACCAGGGCCATGGCGATAGCCTTGCGCTCACTATGGCCGAAGACCAGGCCGTAACCGCGGGTAAAGGCGGCCTCTTCGGGACTCCTGGCCTGAAACTGATTGATCATCTGGCATTCGGTGACGGTAATGGTCCCGATTTCGATGGGAAACCCCAATTCCGGTGGAGTGATCTCCACGGTCACATCCCCCATGCGCAACTCTGCGATAAAGGGGTGATTTTGGCCGTATCCCCTTTGGGTGGAATAGGCCATGGAGAGCAGAAACCCTTCATCGCCGCGGGCCAGGGACTGTAAGCGTTGCGCACGAGTGGCCGGGAAAAGCAGGGGGTGCCGCGTGATGTCCTGCTGCATGTTCTCTGCCGGCGGCTCACAGGCTGCGGCCAGCTCCATCAAGCCCTCTTTTTCCAACAGGTCCATCACGCTGGTCATGGGCTCCGGCGGGACTTCGGTTTTGCCAGACTCGATGTCGGACTTTGTCTCCAGGCGATCAAAATAGCCGAAGAGTCGGTGAGAATAGTCATAAGTCTGCCCCAGTTGTTGGCCGCCGGGCAACTCCTTGAAGGCTGCGGAGATACGCCGCTGCACCCGCATGGTATCCATCGCGAGCGGCGTGGAATCCAGGAATCTGGTTAGGGTGGCGCGATAGGCACGCAGTAAAAATATCGCCTCGATCATGTCGCCCTGCGCCTGAAGCATGGCCCGTGCCGCCAAATCCTCGTCGTAGAGAGAAGCTTCGGCCATGACACGATCCACGCCCAGATGCATTTGTTCGCATATTTGCCGGGGCGTGATTTCAGGAGCATCGGGATCACCCCGCATCCGTTTGCGCACGAGGCGATGGGCGGCCCGAATGGCGGTGGAACCTCCTTTGACTGCCACGTAGGACATTGCTCAGGCCTCCTCTATTTCTGTGGTTCTCGGCAGGCAGAGAAAATCCCGGCCACTGCACAATATCAGGTCGACGCCCCGGGGATAGAGGCCATGGTTATGTTGCGAGAAGGGCAAGAATCCGGCACCAATCTCAGGCGCAATCGCTCGCGTGTTCTGAATACCCGGTCCTCTCAGGATCAGGTTCGGCCCGCCTTGCAGGGTAGGGATCTCGATGATCAGAGTGGCACTGTTTTCTGGTTCCTCCTCAGTCCCGATGGGGAAAACGTGATCCTCCCAAGACCAATCCGTCGCAACAGCAAAGACAGCATCTTTGGGAGGGACCACTGGGGCGTAACAGCGTGTTCTGAGCCAATGTTCCGCTGCGGCATCGGGATACGCCAGGGCAACCGGGGTATCCGCGTCCAGCAGGGTATGTAAGATGGTCGTGCAGGCGGGCCGGAAAGGCGATTCCCCAGCAGAGTCCGGCAGCGTCATGCGTTGCCCTGGGCAGGACATGGCTTCCAGGAGCATCCGAAAGGTCTGTTGGCAATCCAATGCCATCATGACCGCATGGTTTCCATTGTGAAGAACTGCACACGACTATGTTGATTCTCCTGCTTTATCTGCGTTTCGCGGGTTGTACGAAGGATCATGAGCGGGACGATGATTCGATCCCACAAGGACGATTGTCGCTCCGGATGTTGAAGCAGGGCATCCAGTTTGGCGGCGATTTCCGCATGGGCAAGATTATCGCCGAGGACATAGGCCAAACCCATGTAGCCTTGATTGTCCTGCACTATGCAGCGGGTGACCGTACATTCTCCCAAAGGAAAGGGATCACCCAGACCGCCCATGCGTCCATGGACCATGATCAGGCCGGTTTCGGGCGAATTGACAGGAGTAAACTCCGGCCAGCATTCGACACCCGCCGCAACATCCGCCAAGTCGGAGAACATTGCATGAGCGATTTCCGACATCCAGCGAGCGCGCATGCTGGTCAGATCGGTGGGGTTGGTCGGCGCTTCATCGAATTTCATCTGAACCGTTCCAAAGTATCTAGATGTCTATACAATATGGGTGCGAATATGCCGTGTCAAGTATCTGCATCTGGGGCCCTCTTCTGCATTTCTTGAGCGCTAATCCGCTATGGCCACAGCTACACGGATATTCGGCTCCGCCACTTCTGAAACTTCCTCTAGACTACGAATACCGGGCTCCATATCGCGCCCCAGCAGCAAGGTCACCAGTAAACCCACCAGCGCCGTAACAGCCAGAATCAGCATCAGCCAACCATTACCTACCGCTGCATGCACGCTGGGCAGCAGAAAAACGGAGGTCGTCGCCGCCACGCGGGAACAGGCCGTCGCCAGGCCATGGGCTGAGGCGCGTAGATCCGTTGGGAAAATCTCTACCGGCAGGAGCCAAGTCGTGGTGGCTGGCCCAAAATTGTTGAAGAACGTGTACCCGAAGATAGTGACAATGAGCAGCCAGATCGGGGGATGCATGTAGAGTGCTACCAGACCCAGGACACCCAGAAAAAACGCATTCAGCGCAAAACCCGCGATTTGCGGAAAAACTCTACCAATCCGACGTGTGCTCAGTGCCAGGGACGCGATACCGCACAAAGCGATGAGATCGAAGAGCACATTCCACACCAAGGCATCCGTGTGAGAGTGGATGCCGAAGCCCTCCAGCAAGATAGGCAGATACACGATCAAACCATAAACACTGATATCCACCATCATCCAAGGTATGACTACCAACAGTGTGCGCCGTAACCATTGCGGAGCAAACAAAGTGGCCCAGGCGCGTATCTGGACGAGTTCTGGAGCCTGCCTTTGAAGGGCTTCACGAAGGCTTTGCGCATCCACTTCCGGCGACATGCTCTGAAGCACCTGAATCGCCTCTTCCGGTCGGTTATGCGCGATATACCAGCGCGGAGTCTCAGGAAGGTTGCGCCGCAACCAGAGTACTGCCAGAGCGGGAAACGCGCCGCTAATAAACATCCAGCGCCAGGCATTCGGACCGGCCTGTAGCAGCACCAACCCAACGACTGCGGAAACCACAGCACCAATCATCCACAAGGTAAATGCCCAAGAGAGTCCTGCTCCTCTCTGCGCTTTGGGCATGAATTCTGCGATGTAGCTCGAACTCAAGGGATAATCCATACCTACACCGACACCCAGAAAGAAGCGGAAAATGATCAGGGAGGACACATCCCAAGCAACACCGGAGAGCAGGGCCGCCATAAAAAATGCTGCCACGTCAATCAGGTAAAGCACTTTGCGGCCCAAAAGATCCGCAATGCGCCCACCCACCAGACCACCAAGTGCCGCGCCTGCCAGCGTTGCCGCGCCCAGCAAGCCGGTAGCCACCGCCGACAGATGCCAGTCAGGTTTCAGCAAAAGCAGGGCGACAGCGATGATGGACAAATCATAACCATCAAGAAAAATGCCCAAACCAGCGGCCAGAACGATTCGGCGGTGTTGTTTGTTGATCTTCAGATCATCGAGTAGCGCATGGATTGTGTGCATTGGGATTTCCTTACTCGCTGAAGGGGCTGCGGTAGTAGCTACAGGACGGGAACGCGGACGCTGCGTATGATATAAGCCATGACATCCTGGAAATCCGGTAGCGGCTTTCCGGGGTCTTTGGCATGGTCGTCCCAGCGGCGCAGGCGAATGGCATCGGCACTGAAGCATGTTTTTTCAAAGGCCGCACACTCTCCCGCGGACATCGCTCCGCCCTGGAGTACCAGGCTTCGTTGAGAAACCAAGGAGAGGGACGCAGGATAGCTCGGTTCGGTCGCGCACAAGTAACGTTTTGCTGCAACGTGCCAGCGAATCGGTTCGGTTACCGATGGTGGAAACCACTGCCCCAACCAGTTGGCCCCGATCTCCTCATGTTGGGCATCGGTGCCACTCTGAAATTTGTCCCGCCCGTTCAGATCGATGAGATGGCCAATATCATGGAGGAATGCGGCGCTTACCAGATGCCCCTCCGCACTCGCCGCAATGGCATTCTGCGCACATAGCAGCGCGTGCCGCGTCTGCGATACTGCTTCGTAACCGTCGTACCATTGCCGGCTGCCGGGGCCGTCGAAAAGGGCGCGGATGTGTTCGGCAACAGCTTTGCGTGCGGCGGCGTCATTTTCAATGGCAGATGCTTCCATGTCAGTCTCCAAAAACCAAAAAGTAACGGAACTTTTCCTCAACTACCGTGGGCGGAGAGATGCACCAACACATCGAACGTCATGGGATGTTGGGGCATTTTCCGGATAAATGGTGGGAAGCTGGTGTCCTCCACGGCCTTCAAGGCGGCGCGATCGATGGCGCCGATTCCACTGCTCCGGGCAACCTGCGCAGAGAGCAGATGCCCTGACGGCGTCAGGCGAAAGGAAATCGTAGCAGTGCCGCTTACATGCATCATCCGGACGGAATCCGGCACGCGGGCATTGGCCTGTACTCGCGTACGCAGCATGGCCGCGTAGGTGTTTATGGCCGACTGGCGCGCTGCCGGACTTGGAGCGGGTGGCGGTGGTGGCGCGGGCGGTGTTACCGGCGGCGTGTATACTGGCGCCTGCGGTACGGCCTTTTTGGCGAGCAGCGGTTGGGGCGGTAGCGGATGATGTACCACCGGATGTGGAATCGGCCTTGGTATAGGTGGTCTGGGCACGGGTTTCGGAACAGGCTTTGGATGCACCACGGGTTTCGGTGGCGGGGGCACCGGTTTGGGCTTGGGTGGTGCCGGTTTCATCATGTGAATCGCCATAATCTTGGGCTTTGGTTTGACCGTCACCGGCTGCGATAGATGGGAATATATCAATCCCCCAATCATCAGTGCCTCTATAATGGCACCGATCATCAGCGCCCGTCCGAAGTGATCCTTCCTGAACTTCGGGGGCTGAACCGGGGAAGAAAGGGAGGTGGCTGCATTCATACGCTCTCAATGTCCTTGCATAGGTCTGGTCGTGGCACGGAATATTTGGTGATTTTTGCGGTTGCATGGTTTGTTCAATGGAGTTTTCCTTCGTTGGCTTCATAGCTGGCGATGGTCGCCCCATGGACTTGGGCATAGTGATGTAGGTAGGCCATAAAATGGTCATAGCTCTTGACCCCCTTGCTGGCGATCCATTCCTGCTTCAACTGCTCCGGACCGCTGACCTTGAGCAGCGAAGTGGGGGTATAGGCGTTCGCCGCACTAACCGGCGCCAGACGCCGCCCGTGGGGATCGGTATGCGCCTTCAACCATTCCGCAGTCAGCATATGACCGGTGGCCCCAGCCTCTCTTCTGAGCAATGTTCGATTGCTGCATTTACCCGGATTGAAAGACACCGGCACCTGAATCGGAAGCACCGCCGGCGTCGGCGCGAAATCCGGATGATCTGTCCAGATACCCGCAATGACCGAGGCATTGGCATCCCACTGGGACATGGGCGGCAGACCCAAGGTTGCTTCAATGGTTTTGACGATATTCACCTGGGAATTCAGATGCGTTTCCAGCACGCCTTTTTTGACCCAGGGGCTGATGACCAGCGCAAAAGTGCGATGACCATTGATATGATCGGCACCGGACTGCGCATCGTCCTCGGTCAGGAAAATCGCCATATGCTTCCATTGCGGCGTCGTGGACAGGTAATGGATGAATTTGGCTGTGGCGTAATCGTTATTGGCTACGTAATAATCTGGCGCGTAATAGCAGGGAGACAAGCCTGCAGTGTGGTCGTCCGGTATCCAGATATAAATGAAATGCGGAAATTTTACGCCCGGATGGGCCTTCAGCCAGTGTTCGGCCAGTCTCACACGAGCCGTATCCAGAATCATCCGATCCCAATAGGGATAACGGACATCCATATGCTGCAGTAGGCCAGAACGAATGACACCATCCCGGCGTCGCGTCACGTTCTCGCCAAAATCCTCGAAACGGATATGATGTTCCAAAAGATCATTGAACAAATAGAGCTTTTCAGGATAGCTGATCCAGGGGTTGGTATGATCTCCCAGCGGCTGATAGATATCATAGGGGTTGTGTGCGCCCTGTGCGGTGGGCTTGAGGGAAGAGCTACCGCCGGGACCGGCGTTCCAGAGCAAACCGCGGTTAGAATAATATTCGGGCCACAAGCGCTGCACCACATCGGAATCCGAAGCGCCATCGGTCCACTGATGACCCTGTGCGGTGACTTCCCCGTCGGCCATGAAATTCCCGAACAGCGCATAATGATGGGCCAGATTATACAAGTTGGGCAATTCTTTCTGATTATACAGATCAAAATGTGGATCCGCCCATTTGCCAGCCGCCGTGTAATCCCCTAAATCTTCATCAAAGGTCTTATTTTCACGCAGGATGAATACAACGTAGTGAATATGCTTGCGCAGATAGGTGGTGGTTTTGACATTTCCCTCGTGACGGGCGCTGCGCTGGGCCGACGTAAAACCATCGTTGTGCAAAGACTTCTCGGTCCAATCGGCCAGATGGGCCGGGATTTCCTGGAGAGCCACCTTTTGGATCACCCCGTGCATCATATTGCCGATATACTGCCACTGTAGATTGGGCCCGGCACCCAGACCCTTGGCACAGCTGATATATAAGGCACCATTCGCCACCGTCAGGCTGGTCGGGTACCAGGCCGTGGGAATCAGGCCCAGACGCTTTCCCGTTCGGATGTCATACACCGCCACATCATTATTACCGGCGTTGGCGATATAGAGCTTGCCATCGGCAACCGCAAGTCCATCCGGATAGCTACCGGGAGGGGCGTCGGGATAGGGGCTGTCGTCCACCACCTGCAGCGGGCGCAAGTTTTGCGTATCGACTTCCACCACCTTGTCGACATTGGCGTCGGCCACAAAGACGTCGGGACTGTCGGGCACCGCAACCATCGCCGTAGGGTGCACACCCGCCGCCACTGTTGACGGGCCGACCGCCGGCCCAGTGGGAATTTCGCCCAGAACCTTCAGGCGTTGCCGGTCCAGCACCACAACGCCGTTGCCTGCCCAGTCGCTGACCACCAACCGCTGCCCGTTATCGGCCAGAGCCACCGCAAAGGGATAGGCACCGACATTGACGTATTCGGTCTTGCCACTGGCGATACTGATACGTGCCAGACTGTTGGCGAGCATCCCCGTCACATAGAGATGCTTATTCTGGGGACCGACGACCACCGAGTCCGGGTAAAAGAGATATTTCTTCTGCTGGTTCCCCTGATACTGATAGGGATATTGATCCTTCGGAAAAGCCTGCCACTGCAAAGGATACCGATGAATCACCTCAACCTTGCCCTGCACACTGCGCAAAGCCACCACCTGATCAGAATCACCTCCTGTAGCGTAGAAGGTTCCATCCGGACCGGCAGTAAGCCCTTGGAAAAAGTCGCTGTGCGAAATGACCGAACTGGGAATGGCTTGGGAATCGCTCTCGGCGGCAAGCGTGGCTTTGGCCTGGGCAATTTTAAGTGCAACGCCTTCTTTTGGAATATACACCACGCCTGCCGCACCCGCATGTTGCGGATTGATCGCGATACCGCTACCATCAGGTGTTGCGTAAGCCATCGGTTGAACGGGTGCCACTTTCGAAAACGCTGCCAGGCGATCTACCCGCCGAAGATTATTCCCGTCATAAAACGTAATGGTTTGAAAAGGTGTTGCACCGTTAGCCAGCACGGCAATACGATTGCCATCTGCTGCTACCATCGTGGGGAAATTCGGGGTGCCGTTGATTGCGCCGACCGGCGTCACTATGCGGCCCGTGGGCAACGTGGCGGTGTAATTTGCTATATTTTGTGAGTCAAGTTGAACCGAACTCAAAACATGCCGATTCAGGGGGTTGGCCAAGGCAGAGGGTAAGTAACACAGCGGTCCTGCAAGGATGACGCAGATCACCGCCTTCGCGATCATATTATTCATTAGTCTTACTCCAAGAAAAGCCGCACTGCTCCATCAGACCGCCCTCGCCACGGCTGACGCCACCTTCGGGGCGACCGCCTGCAAAATATTCTCCCTGTTATCGGGCATCGGGTGACCGTCCATGCTGTTGAGCAATATGGTCTTCACCGAATCCAGTTGCAGCAGGATCTGCCGCACCTGATTATTGAAGGCATTGAAAGCCACCAGGCCGGTCATGGCGACGAACAGGCCGGTGGCGGTGGCGACCAGGGCATCCGCCACCCCGCCCGTCACCGCGGTAGGTGCGTGCCCTGGTGCGGTCAATACGGAGAAAGCGTGAAACATGCCGATGATAGTACCGAAGAGGCCCAGCAGCGGCGCCAGGGTGATGATGGTGTCCAACAGCCACAGACGGCGATCCAGTTGCGGCGCCATGATCAGGATGCTCTCCTCCAGGCGACTGGCGAGAGGATCGCCCAGCACATATCCCGAATGGATCACCGCCGTCTTCAGCAGGGCGGCCTCGGGCAAATCTCCGGCCTCATCCGCAAGTCTCTGCAGGGTTTCCCGATCCAGGCGACCGTGCTGGGCGATCTCTCGAACGAATAGCGAGCCGCGCAGGATGGTGCGGCGCAGATACCAGAACCGGTCGACAATGACGCCAAGGGCGACCACAAGAAGGCCGGCCAGTATATAGAGCACGCCGTCAGAGTAATTGGCGAGGTGGATGAGGTAAGCGGTATTCATCAATCAAGACTCCTGAAATATCAGAAAGAGGCGGCGCCAAAGCGCGGCGCAGAGAACAGAACTGCGCGCCCAGGGCGGCCTTGCAACGGTGCAGGTCACGCTGACCCGAAAGATCGATCCGCTATAGGCGGATAACCGACCCTGCAAGGCTTGGGTAGTCCATGGGTTTCGCTCAAGCACCACCGGCGGGTGTGCCTGGCTTTGTATTACGCTGTTCATGCGGCTATCTCTTACATAAAGTGGAGGCCTTTTGCCTCCTGGAATGGTGCCCATGCTAGCAGCCTCATGTGACAGCAGTGCGTCACGGAGGTGACTTTTTTGTGACAATATGCACGGTTGCCTTCCGCGCTGGCGAACGTGCTGTGGATGTTCATGGGTGAGCTGTGATAGGATTTCAGACAATAGCGAAGGAGCCCGGTTCTGCCGGGTTTTTTGTCACTATTTCTCGGTTTCTTTGACGGAGCTAGGGGGTTGGCATGGCGACGCAACGGCGTTGGGCGTGGTTGGCGGTAGTGGGCGTGGTAGCAGTTCTGCCGCTTGGTGGTTGTGTGGCGCTTCTCGCGGCCGGGGCTGGTGGTGGGGCCGTGGCCTATGTGGAAAATGGCGGGGTCGCCAATTTCTACGCCTACTATCCGACGTCGGTGACGCGGGTCAGTGCAGCGTCGAAGGCGGCGTTCCGAGAAATGGGCATCCACTATAACGGCGAAATCCGCAAGAGTCCGTCCGAGTATCTGATCGAGGGTACCACCATGAACGGCCAGACCGCCAAGGTAACGCTGACTTCCATGGCCACGGATGTTACCAAGGTCAACATCCGTATCGGGACTTTTGGCGACAAGCCACTATCTTTGCGGTTCCAGAAGCTGCTTTCGCAACAGCTGGGCATGGCCGCCAGTCCTCAGGCTCCGACGGGGGCGGTATTGCCTCAGGCCAGCAGTCAGCCAGCGACGCCACAGCAGCCGCAACAGCAAACCATCCCACTTCAGTAATTCACTGATCTTCCATGCCTGGTTGGAGTAGCGGAGACCACTGCGGTCTCCGCAAATCCTGTGTATTGCGGTACATATGTCGCTGGGCTTTTGTCATAAAATTGTCATTTTAGTTTCATGATAATGTCATATTGTGGGTATATCCTGTCATAAGGTCCAGTTTCGGCAGGAAACCATGATGGCCATACCGCAAGGCAGCACAACGAATAACAATGTGGAAATGGATCCGCTTTATCAGGCACGCATTCTGCTGCTGGCAGAGACGGCGCCACCGAGCGGGCTTATATTCCGTCTGCAGGGATCGGGCGCTTTCCTGCGCACGACGAGCACAATGAATGACGCCTTTCAGCTTGTTACAGGATGGCACCCGGCCTTGTTCATTCTGCAGGACTGGTCTGCCCGATTTGCGCCGTGGCTCATGGAATTAAGTGCTTACCCGGCTTGTGCCGGTTTGCCGGTGCTGGCTATCGGGATGGATGGTGATGCAAATGCCATGTCCGCCCTGGATGCCGGCGCGAGCGCGTATGTCTCGACTCCGTATAGCGAGACGTTGTTGCTGGCGCAGGCATCGGCGCTGCTGAAAAAAAACCAGCACTGGAAATGCCTCCCGGTAGAGCAGGGATCGCTGATCCAAGTCAACCCGGGAAGCTGTCGGGTATGGGTGAATGGTGAAGAAATACGTCTGAGCCGACGACTTTTCCGGTTTCTGCACTATTTGGCATTGCACCCGGATCGGACCTTCTCGTCCCGCGAAATTGCCAATGTATTGACCGATGGCCGCAGCCTCATCCAGGAAAATTCGGTGGCGGCTCAGGTGCATCGTTTGCGCAAATGTCTGGAAAAGGCCGGTGCTGCGGAGTGGCTGGAAACGGTACATGGGTTTGGGTATCGCCTGAGTTTGCCGCCGAAAAACGCCATTGATGTAAA
Source organism: Acidithiobacillus ferrooxidans ATCC 23270 (assembly GCF_000021485.1). Classification (NCBI taxonomy): domain Bacteria; kingdom Pseudomonadati; phylum Pseudomonadota; class Acidithiobacillia; order Acidithiobacillales; family Acidithiobacillaceae; genus Acidithiobacillus; species Acidithiobacillus ferrooxidans. The sequence continues at coordinate 2,022,349 of NC_011761.1, read as the reverse complement.
TTTGTCATAACAGGTTCATAAAACTGTCACATTGATTTGCTATGGTACCGCCTTCGGTTAGAGAGGGAGTCCTTATGAACCTGCAATATCTCATTCACCTCGCCAACTATTCAGATGGCGTTCTCTACGTGCTTGGCGCGCTGTTATTGGTCGAACTGTCCGTTATCGTGGACCGGTTCTGGTTTTTGCGGCGCACCATCCTGCGTGGACTGATCTTTGTGCATGAACTGGGTAGCCATGGTCGCCTGGATCGTGACACACTGAATCAGATGGCTGATGGGGCGAGTGATCTGCCCGAAGCCGCGCTGCTGCGTATGGCTGCCTCCCATCATGGGCAGGTGAAAGGCGAAGGCCTTGCCAGTCGTCTCGAAGAAAGCGTGCTGGTGTTGGCGCCGCAACTGGATCGCCGTCTGTGGTTGCTCGACACTATCATCACCTTGGCGCCGCTGCTGGGTTTGTTCGGCACGATTATCGGTATGTTCCACGCTTTTTCAGTGCTGGCCACTCCGGGACATGCGCCTACGGCGGTCACCGGCGGTGTGGCTGACGCGCTGGTCGCCACGGCAACTGGGCTGTTCATCGCCATGCTCGGTCTGATGGCTTTCAATGCCTTCAACAATCAGGTGCGGCAGATTCTCCTGCAACTGGATTCCGTAAAGACCATGCTGCTCAATCGGATGGACGGTCAACCCATGATCACCCCGGACAACAGTGACAAGCAACGCAGTGAAATGTTGTCCGTGGCGAGGGCCAGCTGATGGAGCGCCGTTACTTCGAGCAGAAGAAGGGCCGGGTGGAGATCATTCCCATGATCGACATCATGCTCTTCCTGCTGGTGTTTTTTATCATGATCACGCTGCAAATGATCCCCGACAAAGGACTGAGCCTGCAGTTGCCCAGGTCCAGCCAGGCGCAGCAGCTTCCGCGCCCGCACTATACCATCAATATCGATAAGGATGGGTCGGTGGATGTGAAGGGTCATCACTATGATCTGGACGACCTGCAGAAAATGCTCGCCGGTGATGGTAACCCTGCCAAGACCCAGATCACCATCGCTGCCGATAAAGGCGTGCCTTTTCAGGATTTCGTTCATGTGATGGATCGCTGCCAGAAGGCAGGAGTGAGCGATATCGGGATTGCCGCGAAAGCGAGTGGTTAGGAAAAACAAGGAAGGTAATCGGTGAATACAATCGTTGGCAGTCCAACCTGGACGCCGCCGCCACTAAATACGAATAAAGAGCATTTTGGCCGGGCATTGTTGGTCGGTGCGGTATTGGAGGCGTTGCTGGTGGGCGGATTGATCTGGGTGGGAAGTAATACGCCACCCCCCAAGCCGGTCATAAAGAAGATTATTGCAATTCACATGGTACGGCCGGTTCCGCCCAAGCCAAAGCCGGTACCGCCGCCGCCAAAGCCGATAGTGCATCCCAAGCCGCTGCCGCGTCCCGTTCCGTTGCCGAAACCAGTGGTGCATCAGGTGCCTGTACCGAAGCCGCTGATAGCCAAAACACCGTTGCCTCTCGCGCCGGTGGCACCGCCCAGGCCGCCGGTGGTCCTGCCGCCACCACCGCCGCCCGCGCCCAGCATGGCCGCACGTCAGGCGGCGTTAGCCGAATACGCAGCCTTGGTGCGGGCCCAGGTCCAGGCGGATGCCCATGTGCCCGAAGCTATCCGCCTGATGCATTTAAGCGGCACTGCGGTCATCACATTCCGGCTTGCGCCTTCGGGTCGATTGCAGTGGGCGAAAATTTCCCGGTCCAGCGGGGCGGGGCCCATCGATAGGGCGGCATTGAAATCAGTGAAAGAAGGACAGTACCCGCCCTTCTCCAAAGATATGCCGAAGCATGCCACCAATTTTACGGTAGAGGTGCATTTGTCAGGACGCGCTTCCTAGTATCCGCCGACTATATGGGCGGATACTTACCAATCGTTAATGGAATCAGGAGTTTTTTCATGGAGCGACAGAATCGCCGGCAGTTTTTGAAGCGGCTGGGGCTGGGGAGTGGTGCAGTTGTCGCTGCTCCGCATCTGCTGGGGGTGGCACGTGCGGCAGGCGTCAGTGGGGAGAGTCTCCTGCGCCAGAAGATCGAGCATGTGGTGGTGATCTTTCAGGAAAATCGCAGTTTCGATCACTACTTCGGTACTTTTCAGCCGAAAAACGGGCAGCAGGTCGTCAACCTGTTGGATGGGCAGGGACAGTTGGATCCGCGTTTCCTCGGTTTACAGAAAAACCCCGCGGGCATCGCTTATGATAATCTTCCGTTACCTGCGGAAATTCCTGGTTTCCAGAATGTGCAGTTGCCGAACCAGCCTTTTCACATGGCACCCTATATTCCGGCCAGGGGCAATGTGCACTGGGATCCTGCGCATCGCTTTTTCCGTATGATGGCGGAAGTGCACAACGGCAAAATGGATCGCTTCGTGGCCCTGGCGGGTAGCAGCAAAACCCTTTTGTCGCGGGATGAATTCAGGAAAATGAGCCCCGAGCAGATCGCCTTCGATCTGGCCCGCCCCAGCGGCCCGGTGCTAGGATATTATACCGGTGAGGATTTGCCCTTCTATCATCAGGTGGCGCACCAGTACACGCTTTTTGACCATTTCTTTCAGGCCATGAGCGGTGGCAGCACCGGTAATGCGCTTTATCTGGCGGCCGCCCGTTCCTGTATCCATCCTCATGCACCCAGGGAGGTCTGTGCGCCCTTCGATCCGAAGGAGGCGGGTCTGGAGCACCGTTTCTTTGATCTGCCCTATGACCACCAAAAAGTGCTGGTCAACGACCTGCCGCCGCTGCAGGGACCAACCAACGCGGATGCCGTGAAAGCGCTGAAGATATCTCCGCCGCCGGAGGCGCAGACCTACGACAATATCGGTGACCGTCTGGATGGCGCCAGAGTATCCTGGGCCTGGTATAACGAAAATTGGAACCGGGTGAAGCCATGGGCGCTCAAGACCGCGTTTGGTCCCGGCGATGGCTCGGCGGTGATCGACACGGGTCAGCTGTATGTGGCCCACCATAATCCCTTCCAGTACTACCCGCGCTGGCCAGAATATGTGAAGAACGGTCACATGCGCGATAGCGAAGACTTTCTCGCCGATGCCCATGCCGGCAAGCTGCCCGGTGTTTCCTTTGTCAGGGCCAGTGCCGCCCATGACGAACACCCGGCTGACTGCGCACCCGCCTATGGTATGGAATGGGTGGAGCAGCTGGTGCGCGCCGCTGCGGATGGTCCGGCCTGGGACAAAACCGCTATCTTCATTACCTATGACGAAGGTGGTGGCTTTTGGGATTCGCTGCCGCCTAAAGTGGTGGACGACTATGGATTTGGCACCCGTATTCCGGCCCTGCTCATCAGCCCCTGGGCGCGGCAAGGGTTGGTGGATCACCACCTCGCCAGTACGGCGAGCATCCTCAAATTCATCGAAACCCGTTTCGGTCTGCAACCCCTCAACCAACGCGACGCCGACGCGTATGACCTGATGGGGGCTTTTGACTGGGATCAGCGGCCCCAAGGTTTTCGCATCTGATGCTTACGCGGCCGGTGCGATGACTTTCTCCAGTGCGAGGAGGTACAACCCGTTGACTCTGGGGATGCCGTAGCGAACGTCATCCGGGAAGGGCAGGGTGGCGCCGGTAAGCCGATAGCCGCGCCGCTGATAATATTCCGCCAGTTCCGGACGTTGTTTGATGATCCACAGGCGCATGCGCGTCGCCTGCCAGGTTTCCCGGGAATATTGCTCCGCCGTACGGAGCAGTGCTTTGGCGATACCCTGATTCTGCCACGCCGGAGTCACGGAAAGCATTCCGCACTCGGCGACCGTCGCTGTGGCAAGTTGTACATGACAGCAGGCGATGATCTCGTCTTCTTTCGTGGCCACCAGGAAACCACTGTCCGGTTTGTCGGAGAGTTTTTCCAGCATCGCCACGTCACAACGCTGGCCGCCCAGCAAATCCGCTTCTGTAGTCCATCCATCTTTGGCAGCATCGCCTCGATATACACTATTGATGAGCGCGCAAAGGGCGATCATTTCTGCTTTTTGCGCCATACGGAAAGAATACAGCGACTTTGAATGTGCCATCTTGATGTCCTTACCTTGTGATCTTGTTGTCATTTGTCATGATTTTGTTGTTGCAATCCTGCGCGGTTGCAGAGGAATTGATGACAAGTTTTATCATGAGTAGGATATTATCATGTGACTTGTATGTGGATAACATATGTAATGCCAACCATGTTCCGTATGGATATGAACAGTTGCGGAGTGTAAAATATGGCGGAAACTTCATTGCCGCGCAGGCGAAGTGCACCGGTTTTTGTCGGTGCCAGCGTGGCGGCCAAGTCCTAAAGTCAGATTGGTCTCTGCAGGTTATCCGGCCGCCTTACGGTCACCGGGTTGCTCAGGGGATCAGGGACGCCCCGGCACTGACCATATCCCCGGTCGCCGATGCGGTATCAGAGACGGCAGCACAGCCCGCCAGTGATCCGAAAATAACGAGGAGGCCTGCGGTGCGCATCATGAAACCGATGATATGGATTTTATGAACCATGGAAAATACTCTTGGATAACGTGAATAACCGGCCCCGATAACTGTTGTTATTCATTGATGTCTCATGAAACTTGTCTTTAACTGTTTAACATGTCCATGGATTTCCAGCAAGCGGAAAATCTCTATAAGATCTATTTGGATGCTGTGGCGGAAGGGGTATCAGGCGGTACTACCCCGCGCATGAGCAAGATCGGGATAACCATCCTTTAACCAAAGCCCCGGCAGTTCTTCCAGAATCTCCCGTACCAGCCCGGGTCCGCGGAAAATCAGGCCGCTGTAGACTTGTACCAGGCTGGCCCCGGCCAGAATTTTGGCATAAGCGTCTGCCGCGCTCAGAATGCCGCCGACGCCAATGATGGGCACCTGTCCCTGGGTCGCACGATAGAGTTGCGCGATGACGGCATTGGATTGCTGCAGCAATGGTGCACCGCTCAGGCCCCCGCTTTCGGAGAGTCCGGGTTGAGAGGCCGGGCGTTCTATGGTGGTATTGGTGGCGATGAAACCATTCACCAGAGGTGCCGTGCCTAAGGCCAGACTACCGATGGCGTTGAGATCATCGTTGTCCAGATCCGGTGCGATCTTGAGGAGCAGAGGCAGGGGCGGGCGCTGATGCTGTAGGGCCAGACGCTGGTTGGCTGCGGCGACGGCCTTGAGCAGTCCCCGTAAGGCTTCTTCACCCTGCAGCAAGCGCAAACCCGGCGTGTTGGGTGAACTGACATTGATGCAGAGATAGTCGCCATAGTGAAAGAGCAACTCCAGCGCGGCGACATAGTCGTCCTGCGCCCGCTCCAGCGGGGTGTCCTTGTTTTTGCCGAGATTGATGCCGATAGGCACCGGATGGCCAGGTAATGCTGCCAGTCTTCGGGCAACCGCCGCAGCCCCTTCACCGGGGAAACCCATGCGGTTGATGACCGCCTGCTGCGCCGGATAACGAAAGACCCGGGGGCGCGGATTACCAGGCTGCGGGCGCGGGGTCACTGTGCCGATTTCGATGAAGCCGAAGCCGAGAGCGGGGAGCGCGGCGGTGGCGCGGGCATCCTTGTCATAGCCGGCGGCGAGGCCGACGGGATTGGCAAAATGCAGGCCCCAAAAGTCCTGCGCCAGACGCGGGTCGTGGGCGGTGTAGCGCCGGGCCACACGGGCGAGGCCACGTGGCATGTGTCCCAGTGCTTCCAGCGCCGCGATACTCAGGGTGTGGGCGCGCTCCGGGTCCAGCGTAAAAAGCAGAGGGCGCAGCAGGCCGTAGCTCATGCCCAATTCCTGGGTGTGAGGAAGTCTTCCTTGAGGCGGGCTTCGGGGCTACCGGCTTCGCCCTGCCAGTCGTAGGCCCAGGCCGCCAGGGGCGGCAGGGACATCAGGATACTTTCGGTGCGCCCGCCGGATTGCAGGCCGAAGAGGGTGCCGCGGTCATAGACGAGGTTGAATTCCACGTAGCGCCCCCGGCGCAGGAGTTGAAATTGGCGCTCGCGTTCACCGTAGGCCAGGTCCCGGCGCCGGGCGACGATGGGCAGATAGCTGTCGAGGAAGCTGTTGGCCATATCCTCCCAGAAGGCCTGCAGGAGACCGGCATCACCATGGAGATCGTCGAAAAAGATACCACCGATACCGCGCATTTCCTGACGGTGCCTGATGGTGAAGTAGTCGTCGCACCAGGTTTTGAAGCGCGGATAAAAGCCTGGGTCGTGACGATCACAGGCGGTTTTGAGAATACCGTGGAAGTGCCGGGCGTCTTCCTCAAAGCCGTAGATCGGCGTCAGGTCGGCGCCGCCACCGAACCACCACACTGGTCCCGCCGAGAAAAATCGGTAGTTCATGTGAACGATGGGGACATAGGGGTTGCGGGAATGCAGTACTAGAGAGATGCCAAGGGCGGTGAAGGTCTGTCCCGCCAGTTCAGGGCGATGTGCGGTAGCTGAGGGGGGAAGCTGGTCGCCATGGACTTTGGAGAAGTTGACCCCGCCTTTTTCCAGCAGAGCGCCGTCGGCAATAACCCGGGTTCGCCCACCGCCACCGCCGGGCCGTTCCCAAAGATCTTCGCGGAATTTCGCCGCGCCGTCTGCTGCTTCCAGGGCGTTGCAGATGCGATCCTGCAAGCCGCGGAGAAAGTTTTCCATTTCATCCAGGGATGGTTGTTGCATGATTTCACTCCCGTAAGACACGACCGCTGCGGGCATCGACAATGCGGCTGGGATGATGTTGCCCCCCCAACCGTGCTGGCAGTACCCACAGAGAGCGGCCAAAATAGCGGTATAAGGTGCGCAGGTCACGGGCCGGTTGTTTCCCTGCCGGATTGGCACTGGTGGAGACCATGGCGCCGCCGAAGACCCGCGACAACGCGACGATAGCGGGATGGCTACTGATCCGCACCGCAACGCCCGCATGGCGTCCGCGTATCCAGAAGGGGACCTGGGGCGTGGCCGGGAGCACCAGCGTCGTGCCGGGCCAGAATCGCGCCAGCAGCGCCTGATCTGTACCTTGCGCAGACCAGTAACGCCGGGTTTCGGCTGTCCGGCCGGCCACCAGAAGAACGCCTTTAAACCGTGGCCGCCCCTTCAGGGCCAGAATTCGGTGCAGGGCGCGGCGCCGGCGCGGGTCACAGCCCAGCCCCCAGACCCCTTCCGTGGGATAGGCGATGACCCCGCCGCGCCGTATATGCGCAACCCCTCGGCGAATATCCTGACGACGCGGATGGCGGGGCAGCATCAGCCGGAAACGGCGTCAGGCACGCCGCAGGCCGCGGTGGCCGATGTCGTGCCGGTACTGCAAGCCCCGCCAGCGGATATCGGCGACGGCCGCATAGGCACGTTGTTGCGCGATCGCCAGATTTTCTCCCAACGCCGTGACGCCCAGCACCCGCCCACCCGCGGTGATGACGGTGCCGTCACGCGCCTGAGTTCCGGCATGAAAGATTTTGACAGTATCCCCCTGCGTCTCGTCGAGACCGCAGATGGGGTCACCCGTCTGTGGATGATCGGGATAACCGTCAGCCGCCAATACGACGCAGAGGGCAGCGCGACTGTCCCAGTCGAGAGCCGTCGGTAGCAGATCGCCGCGGGCCGCGGTCAGCAGAAGCGTATAGAGGTCGGACCGCAAGCGCATCATCAGCGGCTGTGTCTCGGGATCGCCCAGTCGGCAGTTGAATTCCAGCACCTTGGGTCCGGTGGGGCCGATCATCAGACCGGCATAGAGAAACCCGCAGTAGGGCGTGCGATCTGTCATCAATCCTTGCGCTGCCGGGCGCATCACTTCGCGCAACACCCGCTCGCTCATGGCGGTATCAAGGATGGGGGTGGGGGAATAGGCACCCATGCCGCCAGTATTGGGACCCTGATCGCCGTCCAGCAGACGCTTGTGGTCTTGCGACCCCGCCAGCGGCAACACCTGACCATCCACCACGATGGCGATGAAGCTGGCTTCCTCCCCCTCCAGAAATTCTTCGATGACGATAGGACCCCATTTCAGGAACTGGTGCACCGCTGCTTCCGCTTCGGCCCGCTCCACAGCCACGACGACTCCTTTGCCGGCGGCGAGGCCGTCGGCTTTGACCACTACCGGCAACGGCTGGTCACGCAGGTAGCCAAGGGCCGCGTCGGTATCGTCAAAACGTCCGTAACGGGCGGTAGGGATACCGTGCCGCACCATGAAGGATTTAGCGTGGGCCTTGCTACCCTCTAGCATCGCCCCGGCGGCGTTGGGACCAAAGACGGGAATGCCAGCCCGGCGCAGCGCATCACCTACACCCGCCACCAGTGGGGCTTCGGGGCCGATGACCACCAGCGTGACGTTCAACGCACGGGCGGCAGCGACCACCTGGTCGGCATCCGTCGGCTTCAGGGCCAGATTGTGGACTTTGGCCTCGGCCGCCGTACCGGGATTGCCGGGCATACAGTAGACTTTCGCTACCTCCGCCGACTGGGCCAGCTTCCAGGCGATGGCATGTTCGCGTCCGCCACTGCCGAGGACCATGACTTTCGCGCCCATCTGCGCTCCCTCCTCAACCATGTCGGAAATGGCGCACGCCGGTGAAGACCATGGCGATGCCGTGTTCATTGGCGCTGGCGATGACTTCTTCATCGCGGATGGAGCCGCCGGGTTGAATGATCGCCTTTACGCCCGCAGCCGCCGCCGCATCGATCCCATCGCGGAAGGGGAAGAACGCGTCAGAAGCCAGCGCTGCCCCGTGCAGATCGAAGCCCAGTTCCAGGGCCTTGGCTACGCCGCATCTGGCCGCGTCCACCCGGCTCATCTGTCCTGCACCGATGCCGACGGTCTGGCCTTCTCGGCCATAGACAATGGCGTTGGAGCGCACGTATTTACCGACCCGCCAGACAAAGGCGAGATCACGGGCTTCCTGTACCGTCGGTGCGCGTTCCGAGACCACTTTCCAGTCCGTTTCCGCTTCCATGGCCTGGTCAAAGTTCTGTACCAACAACCCCCCCCGCACACGCTTGTAATCCCAGCCTGTCCGCCGCCAGGCGCGGCCATCGTCAAAGGCGAGCACCCGCAGGTTTTTCCTTTTGGCCAGAATGGGCCGGGCATCGGGCAAAATAGCGGGCGCCAGTACCATCTCGATGAACTGATCGCTAATGAGTTCGGCAGTCTGTGCATCCAGCGGCCGGTTACAGGCGACGATGCCGCCGAAGGCGGATATCGGATCGCCGGCCCATGCGCGCTGATAGGCACCGAGCAGATCCGGCCCCACGGCCACGCCGCAGGGATTGCCATGCTTCACCACGCAACAGGCGGGTTCGGCAAATTCCATCACCAGCGCGACGGCGGCATCACCGTCCCCGATATTGTTGTAAGACAGTTCCTTGCCTTGCAACTGATGGGCGTCCGCCAGTCCGCCGCCGCTGCCATCGCGGTAGAAGGCGGCGGCCTGATGAGGATTTTCGCCGTAGCGCAGATCCTGCGCTTTCTTAAATTGCAGGGACAGAGTCTGCGGGAAGGTTGTCCGGTTGCCATCGGGACCCAGGCTGGAGAGATAGTTGGCGATAGCACCGTCATAGCGCGCCGTGTGGGCGAAGACCTTGGTGGCCAGGCGGAAGCGGGTACTGGCGCCGACGCCGCCGTAACTCTGTTCCATTTCCTGCAACACAGCGGCATAGTCATCGGGGTCGACGAGGACAGTGACGCCCTCCCAGTTCTTCGCCGCCGCACGGAGCATGGTCGGGCCGCCGATATCGATGTTTTCCATGGCTTCTTCCAGTGTGCAATCGGCACTGGCGATGGTCTCGGCGAAGGGGTAGAGATTGACGCAGAGGAGATCGATCGCGGGGATGCCGTACTCGGCCATCTGCCGGGTGTGGCTGCTGTCGTCGCGCTTCGCCAGCAGTCCGCCGTGGATTTTGGGGTGCAGGGTTTTGAGGCGGCCCTCCAGTAGTTCCGGGAAACCCGTGTAGTCGCCCACTTCCTGCACCGCGACACCATCGGCCATCAGAGCTTTGGCGGTACCGCCGGTAGAGAGTATCTCTACCCCAAAATCCTGCAACCGCCGGGCAAATTCTACAACGCCCCGCTTGTCGGAAACGCTGATGAGCGCCCTTGTAATCTCACCCATAAATCCCACGGCCTCCGAAAAAGTGGCAGTCCAAACTAAAAAAGGTACGATCAGGAGACCTGTCGTACCCAAACCTCCTGATGGAGGGAGCGTTTTGCTCACGCCCATGCAAACGCACGCATCGGCGGAATGAGGCCATTGTAAAAGAGCCTCCATTGGGATGCAAGTATGCTGCGGACAACGCCGTCCTCGACAGATCTATGCGGATAATCTAATATTTCCGGGACTCCTTGGTATGGAAGGCGGGCTATGTCCGAGCATGTGATACTGGCGGCCGTGGATGGTTCGGAAAATGCCCTGCTGGCCGCAGCGGTGGCTGCGCGCTTTACCCACTTGTTAGGTGGTCATCTGGGTCTGGTGACGACCTTGCAGGTGCCGACGGTGCCCCTGGGGTTTGGCGGTGGGCTTTTTTCCAGCGATCTCAAAAACCGGCTGCTGGCGGATGCTCGCATCGAGGCGGAAGAAAACCTGCGAGGTGTCGCAGAGCGTATACAGGAACACTGTGGCATTCTCCTGCCGGAATACTATCTGGTCGAAGGTGCTCCCGAGGTGGAAATCCCCAGGTTGGTGGAGCAGGATCCGCATATCATCATGGTGGTGGTGGGCCAGCGTGGCTATGGCACCGAGAGCAGACCCCTTGGTCTGCCGCATTTGCTGGGTGGCCTGGGCGCCAAACTGAGTCTGACGTTGAAGGTGCCGGTCCTGATGGTTCCGCCCGACACTCCATTGGATCAGATCTGTGCCGGCGTGATGGTTTCTGTCAGATCTTCCGGGGACGCGTAAGTTGGAGCTTTTCCTCCCGGTCGCCCACATGGCGGTAAATATCTGGCTGATCATCGGCTTTGGTCTGATCGTCGGGTTTCTCTCGGGTTTGACGGGGGTCGGTGGCGGTTTTCTGATCACCCCGCTGTTGATTTTTGTCGGTGTGCCACCCCTCGTGGCGGTAGGCACCGGCGCGGCGCAAATCGTTGGGGCGTCGGCTGTCGGCAGTTATGCGCACTGGCGTATGGGCAACGTAGACATGCGCATGGCCTTCATCCTCCTCGCCGGGAGCTGGATGGGCGGACTGCTGGGTGTGCATGTGGCCCGTATCCTGGATGCGTCCGGGTATTTTGGACTGGTGGTCACCTTCCTCTACGTCGGCCTGCTGGGATTTATCGGCATCTCCATGCTCGTGGAGTCGACCCTCGCCATGCGTTGGGGCCATCATCCCGGTAAAAACAAAAAGAAAGCGCGGGCAGGGATTCCCTGGCTGGATCGATTGCCCTGGCGGATGGAATTCCCCGTTTCCGGACTGCGCCTTTCCATTCTGGCACCGGTACTGCTGGGTTTCGTGGTGGGAATCATGGCGGCGCTGATGGGGGTGGGCGGCGGTTTCGTCATGGTCCCGATCATGCTGTATCTGCTCAAGATGCCGACCAGGGTGGTGGTAGGGACTTCGCTATTTCAGTTGCTGTTTACCAGCGCGGAAGTGGGCATTTTGCAGGCCGGCATGAACCACGCCGTTGATCCTTACCTGGTCCTGGCGCTGGTGCTGGGCTCCATATTCGGGACGCAGTTCGGCGCCCGGCTGGGGGCGCTGATGCGTGGGGAGCAGTTGCGTCTGGTGCTGGCGCTGGTGGTTATGGGCGTCGCCATCAAGATGGGGCTGGGGCTGGTGATTCCGCCCGAGCACCTCTACAGCATGGCACGAGTGGTTTAGATGCGTCTGGTAAACCTTTGCCTCATGGGTCTCGCCGCGCTGGTGACGGCATGGGTGACACCCGTGCTGGCGGCGGAACCTCTGGTGGTCGGCACCAGTAACGACCTGGTGAAGGTCACCAGCCATTTTACGGGGCGGGAACTGCTGGTTTACGGTGCGCTCTCCCAACCGGGGCAGGTGATTGTCCTGCTGCGCTCTCCCGCGGCTACCGAGGCCATGTCACGCAAAACCCGGACTGGGCCCATTTGGCTGACGGGCGCCAGGGTGACGGTGACAGGTGCCCCCGGTATCTGGGAGATGCTCTCCTCAGCGCCCGCAGACCAGTTGCTCCCCTTGGCGACCCGGCAGTTGCTGGGTCTGGACCCCGGCCATCTGTCCCGGCAGGCCAGCTATCAGCCGGAGCCGGCGGACGTGGCTGCGTGGCAGCAGGCTTTTCTCAAGAACAAACTGCGCCGTGGTGATTATGTGGTGCAGTCGCAAGGGGTGCATATCGAGGGTGGACAACTTTTTTCGGCCCGTATGGCCCTGCCGGCTTCTCTGCCTTTGGGGCGCTATACCCTGGATACTTTCCTGGTCCGTCACGGTCAGGTGGTGGCCAGGCAGGAACAACATATCGAGGTACAACAGACCGGCTTCCAGGCCTGGATCGCCCGTTTCGCCAGCCAGGATGGCTGGCTCTACGGTATCGTACTGACCCTGACGCTGGCTGCCATGGGGCTCGGCCTGGGTATCGTCATGCAGCGGCGTCTGAACTGACTTCTCCGTGTGCTCACAGATCAGCCATTCCTGGAGGCGTTTAAAAGAAATGGCAAACTGCTATAATATTTTGATTTGGGTATTTTAACATTCTATCGGGCTGCGCAAATGTTGGCCGATGCCACTTCCATCAGGAGTTCATAATGTCCCAGTTGCTCTATGACAACGGAACGCATAAATGCATAGCCTTCACCGACCTGGTGGAAGGTGAGGGGATTCAGGCCAACCAGTTCCTCATCGTCAACAATGGCGAAGGGATGCTGCTCGACCCCGGCGGTAACCTCACGTACAAAAATCTGCTGGCGGAAATGGCGAGCTATTTCCTGCCGGCGCATCTCGATTATGTATTTGCCTCTCATGAGGATCCGGATATCGTCGCTTCTGCCAACGGCTGGCTGCTGATCACCGACGCGAAGATTCTCATCGCCAATGAATGGACCCGTTTTCTGCCGCACTTCTGTTCCAAGGGGATGACCGCAGGGCGGGTCATCGGTATTCCAGCGCAGGGCATGAGGGTCAATCTGGCGGGGCAGGAACTCTTTGTCGTGCCCGCGCATTATATGCATTCGGTGGGCAACTTCCAGGTTTACGATCCGGTAAGCAAGATTCTGTTCTCCGGAGATCTGGGCGCCAACCTGGTCAGTGGGCATGATGCTGCCAAGGTAATTGAAGGTGCGGAAGCGTTTGCGGCACATCGTGCGGCAACCTCCATGGATGGCTTCCACCGCCGTTATATGGGTGGCCAGAAGGTCTGCAGGCTCTGGACCAATATGGCGCGGGGCATGGACATCGAATGGATCGTGCCGCAACACGGCGCTTCCTTCAAGGGGCGGGAAACGGTCCTGGCTTTCCTCGACTGGTTCGAGGGGCTGGAATCCGGACCTGATCTGTTGACCCAGAAGGATTTTCAATTTCCTATTCCCGAGAATCTCTGAAAGAGGTGCATCTTGAATCAGGGCATGTTTGACGATCTCAATGCGCAGCTAGATGCCATGTCGCCGGAAATACAGGGCGCCGCGCTGATTTCCAATGAAGGAGCGGTGATTTTCCAGGAGGGAGAAACGATAGCGGACCAGCGTCTTATCGGTATCGCCGGGGCTGCCATTATGCGTCTCGCGGAGCATATCAGCTCTGGTCTTGCCGAATGTCCGGCACAGGAGATCAGCGTTCGCTGTGACAGGCATACGGCACTTTTTATGCCGGTGGGAGCGGATGCGCTCCTGATGCTGGTACTCTCGGCAGATACGGATACGCGTCCATTGGCGAGGGCTATCCCCGGTATGGTATCTGCATTGGGCTAAAGAATTCTGTCGTAAGCATGCTGCCCAGCCGGGCTGAAAAATCACGCTGATAAACACGTCATAATGGTCCCAGGCTGAGACCCAGTCTCCAGCCGGTCCAGCGCGTGTCCGTCCCGCGGACCTTAGGAAGACTCAGGGCCAGCACCATGGACGGCGTCCTGCGGATGGAATATTGATAATTTAATCGTGTATGCCAGCAGAATCGGTGAATGTTCTCTGTGTTTCAAAATCGTAAAATCTTGTGTATTGGAGCAGTCGCCCGGAGCGGTTCTAACCGGCGGGTGTTTTGAGCTTTTTACTTCTGCGCAGTGGTAGTGCCACCCCACTCCACATTTCCCGCGCTGATCGGTGGTACTGCCCGCAATGCCCGCTTCACCAGTTTGCCGTTGGCGTCGAGAATGCTGAGATGATAGAAACCCGCCACAGAGGGTGTCCAGCGCACGCTTCTCAAGGCCGGGTCGGACGGAATGGGGCGACCATCCACCAGAAAATGAAAAGGTCGGCTGCCGCCGAGCACGCGAATACTGACCGGCTCACCGGCGGTCAGTTGTGCGCCCGGTGCGGGTGCGGCGATCTCCAGCAGGGTACCCATGGGCAGGCGCTGCAGGGTCAGTGGCCGGGTGGGCGGGTGCACCGACAGGGCGCGGCCCGGCAGGATGCTGAAGACCTTGGCGAGAATCGGAATGGCGGCAAGGGCGGTATCACCGGGCAGGGCAGCGCCGTTGGGCTGACCGATCCAGACGGCGGCGGCGTAGCGGTGATTGAAGCCTATGGCCCAGTCGTCGCGGTTGCCGGCGCTGGTACCGGTTTTCCAGGCGATGCCGGTGGGACCGCCGAAGGGAAAGGGACGGTTGAGGATGGCGGTGACCTCCTCTGCCGCATGGGGGGAGAGCAGGCGGCGTTGTCTGCGACGCTGGCCGGCGATCAGATGCAGGCGCTCCACCACCCCGCCATTCGCCAGCCCGGCATAGAGCGCCACCAGCCGCCGCATGGAAATGCCGGCGCCGCCCAAGGCCAAGGGCAAGGCCGGGTTGGCCCCATAAGGTAACGTCACCGGCGTGCCCGCGGCCGTCAGGTGTGCCGCAAAGCGCAAAGGCCCATAGGCTTCGATGAGGTCGATGGCGGGCACATTCAGGGAGCGCCGCAGCGCGGTGGTCGCCGTCACGATCCCCATGTAGGTGTCATTGTAATCATTGGGTTCATAAGCCCCGAAGTTGCTGGGGAAGTCGGCCACATTGGTAGTCGGACGGATCAGTCCCGCTTCAAAGCCGAGTCCGTAGAGGAAAGGCTTGAGAGCAGACCCCGGCGAGCGTATGGCTCGGGTCATGTCGATGAAGCCATGGCGCTGCGCATTGCCCCAGTCACCACTGTAAACGGCGCGGATACCTTTGGTCTTGAGGCTAACTACCACGATGGCGATGCTCTCCGTCGGCTCCATATGGCGAAGCGCCTGTCGGGCGATGACGGCGATGGCACGATCCATGGGCGCATCCAGGGTGGTGCGGGTGCCGCTGGGCAGCACCGAAACCGCCTGGGGCGAGAGCAGCGGCATGGGGTAGAGACGATGGGGCAAGGGGGTGGCCAGCGCGCGCTCCAGCTCTGCCTGGGAAATGACGCCTTGCCGCCGGGATTCCCGCAGGATCTGGTTGCGGGTGGCGAGGGCACCCCGCGGATGAATCAGCGGATTGAGCTGGTTGGGGTTGCGCACCATCATCACCAGAAAAGCCGCCTGTGCCGGTCCCAAGGTGCGTGGTGACTGGTGGAACCAGGCATGGGCGGCGGCCTCGATCCCCTCGATATTGCCACCCTCCGGGGCCAGAGATAGCCACATGCCCAGCACAGCGGATTTGGAATGGTGTTCGAAGAGGGAAATGGCCTGCATGGCTTCCAGCATCTTCACGGGCAGGGTGCGGGGCTGGGGACGTAACATCCGTGTTACCTGCATGGTGATGGTAGAGGCGCCGGATACGACGTGACCCGCCAGAACCATCTGTCCCACGGCGCGAAGAATGGCGAGAGGGTCGATGCCGGGATCCCAGGAGAAATGCCGATCCTCGATGGCCACCAGCATCTGCCGCATCACCGGGCTGACTCGGTGCGGAGCGGTAGTGAAGGCCCACTGTTGCTGTTTATTGAGGAACAGGGCCAGCACATGGCCGTGACGGTCGTAGATAATGCGGCCTTCCTGTGCCAGGGTCCCGGCGCCGGGTGGCATAAACCAGGCTGTGATAGCCAGCACGACGAGACCGGTCAGCAGCCAGCGCCAGGCACGCTGCCACCAGCGGTGCCTGCCCCTGGGCCAGAACCAGGCCCCGCCCTGAGCCAAACCGCACACCAGCCAGCCAGACCATCGCCCGGTCATGGGTCGCTCAGGAGGCCGGCGGTGTCACGGCCACCTTCCGCCCGGTCGTGCGCGCGAATATGGACGGGTGAAAGAGGTCGCTGACGGTGACCCCCGGCAGGACGTACTGACCGGGGGTGACGGCGCGCAGCAGGATGGCCGTCTTGAAGTCTGGAACCCCATTGCCGTTGAACGCGTCATTGTTTTTGGGGGCCATCCGAAAGGCCGCTTCGTAGCGATCATCGGTGGCGGCCGTGGCTTCCGGCGCCGTCAGATGATGCAGCCAGGACAGGCCATGGACCTTGCCCGGCGTTACGCTGCCGGCCAGTTCCCAGCCCGGCGGCAAACCCATATCGAGCAGTGCGCGATGGGGCAGGTTGTCGGTGATCGCCCCTTTCAACACGACTACGAAGACGGTGTTTTGTGGAAGGGATTCCGGCTTCAACGGTTTACCAGCCAGCGTATAAAAAGCCCGGCTGACCTCCATTCCGTGGGCGGCGGCGGGCGGCGGCGTCAGCGTAATGCCTGTGGTCGCCAGCGAAACGGGGAGGATTTCGTCACCTAGATTGCGTAGCGTTACGGGTCCGGTCAGGGGCAGGACCACGGGCCCTGACCGCTGAATGACCTGGTTGCCCCATTGGCCATGGACGGTCTGACCCGCGCCGCCCAGCACGCCATCGGCGTAGAGCGCCCAAGCCAGTTCCTGGGTGGTCAGGTCGTCGGGTTCCAATCCTGCGCCGGGGAGGTCCTGCCGCAACTTGGTCACGGCATCGGGCATCAAACCGGTCTGCGCGATGATGGCGGGCACGGCCCAGGCGTCGCGCAGCGGCGAGCCAAAGGCCGCATCCCAGTCGGAACGCCCCCACCACCAGTCGCCGCCGACCGGCTCTTGCGTTTTGATGGCCTTCCGCAGGGCTTTTAGCGCCTGGTGCGGTTCGCCGATGGTGTTGAGGGCCGAACCCAGTTGTGCCAGCGCCAAGGGCATGCTGATCTGGTTCATGTGCCGTGCCAGCATACGGATGGCCCCCGCCGGAGGTTTGCCCGCCAGGCTCAGGTCATAAACGGCGTAGATGCGGTCAAAGACGGTGTGATTTTCGTTTTCGACTTCCTGACCCAACCAGTGCAAGGCTTGATCGATGGTCGGTTGCGGCACCGTGGCCCCGGCCTTTTGTGCGCGGAGGAGGAATTCGGTGGCAAAGGCCGTAAGCCAGGGTTGGGCGTCACCATTATTGGACCACAGGCCGAAGGCCCCGTCATAGCGCTGATCATTCAGCACCTGATTGACGTAATCCTGGAGTTTGGCGGCACGCCGGGGCGTAATCAGCGGCGGCTTCAACACCGTCAGCGGGAAACCTTTGCTGGCGGCATTCAGCAGGGAACCACCGTGCCAACCTTGGTAAAGGGCCTGTACATAGGCCTTGGGGTTGAAGGGCATGGTATTGCCGAGTGTCACCGAGCTCACGGTGGAACCGGGGATAAAGCCCTGGGTATCCGGCTGTAGTGCCTGGTGGTCGCCCGCCGCCAGCGTCAGATTATGGTTTTTGGAAACGGGCGGCTGCGTGGAGTGCACCACCATATTCCAGTGGCGAACCAGGCGGTAACCATCCGGACCCGTGACGGTCAGGGTCAGGTGCGCCATGCCCTCTCCGGTGCCTGCCAGGGTCACCGGCAGCAGACGCATGGCTTGCGGTTTCAGGGATGCCGCACTACTGCCATTGCTCCCGACGCGGATTGGCCCGGTCGCCGTGACCTGACTGTGATATATGCCCGCTGGCAGCTTCAGGTTCTGCAACATGACCGTAGCCTGGACGCTGTCGCCGGGAGACAGGAAGCGCGGCAGCAGCAGGTTGGCGATGAGGCGGTTACGAATGATGATGTTGGTGTCGCCGGCACCGACCGCGTCGCCCTTCCAGGTCACGGCCATGAGGTGGAGTTCGCCGTTGAACTCCGGCATCGTGAGGGGCAGTTCGGCGATGCCATCACGGTTGGCCTGCACCGGGCCGGCGAAGAGCGCCACCACCTTCTGCGGAATGGGTCGCGCCGCCGGGCCGAAATTGGCCCCTGCGCCGTTTTGCAGCAGGGCTTCAAAACCCGTGGGGCGGGCCAGCAGGGCGCCGTAGTCGTCAAAGACGCTGATATCCAGCCGCCGCTTGCCAAAGAAGTGGCGCAGGGGGTTGGGATTGGGGAACTGGGTGAGGTTGAGGATGCCTTTATCGACCGCCGCCAGCGTCACATAGGCGCCGGGGCGGGTTTTCACCGGAATCCGGATGGTCTGCCGTGGGCGGTATACCGGATCGACGGCAAAGCGGACCGGAATGGCACGGCGGCCCGGCTGGAGGCCGAGCCAAGTCAGACCGATGGCTCGTTCCGGGGCCTCGGTAGCACTGGCAGGGCGGAACACATCCACCAGCGCATAGGCGCCCGCGCCCCAGCCCTTCCGGACCTGCACATGCAGGGTGCGGCCCCCTTTGGGCAGGGTAAAGTTCTTCACCTTTAAAATCTTGTCATTGGCGATGACCAGTACCGCCGGGCCGGAGAAGGGCGCGGAGACATGGATATCGGCCGTGCTGCCCGCGGCATATTCCGCCGCACCGCTGCGCACGGAAACCCGCTGGGGCGCCCCCGGATTGCCGCTGGTCTGCCAGCCGGAGTAAAAAATCACCGAACTGGCGGCCAGGCCGCCGTGGGCTTCAATCACTCGCAGGCGGTAACGGCCATAATCCAGCACGGGTAATTGCAGGGCATATGGTTGACCGGCTGGCAAGGTTACATCCTTGGTCAGCACCGGATGGTTGATATAGGTATAGCCCCAACTGGCCACTCCATTATGTAGGGAGATATTCCACTCGGAAGACTGCCGGACCACCTGGATCTGCACCGGCATGACCTTGGCCTTGCCATCGGGGGCTACCGCCGCGATGTGAAAAACCGGTAATTTCCCCGCGGTTACGGTTTCATCCCGGAAGCCGTTTTCGATGCCGATGAGGGGATGATCCGGCGTGACGGGCAGAATGATGCGACTGTTCACCGGGCGGCCGGAGGGCTCGTTGATGGAGACCGCCACATGCGCCTCCAGAAAACGGGTGCTGTCCGGTATTTTCTTCAGGTCAATGGGTACTTGAGTGAGGCCCGTGGCGTCGGTTTCCGGCAACGTGGGCTCTTGCACCGGTGCCGTAAACACCTCGCCATGCAGGCCGAAATGGTAGTGCTGCCATTGCGGATAAGGGGTAGAGCCGTTGCTCAGGCTGATCCGCGCTGTGCCCGACAGATGGGCGCCGGGGGCACCATAGAGATAACGCACATGTACCGGCCACTGCACCTGTTGGCCCGCCGGAATGGCCTTGGCGTTGCCTAGCTCGACGGCCAGGGTCGGCGGTACAAAGGCGGATACCGTAAAGGTCTCCTTCGCCAGAGCGGACTCACGTACGCCGGTGGCCAGGCTCACGCTCCAGTTACCATCCTGCGCCGCCAAGGGCAGTTTGACGGGCACGGCGATGGCGTCGTCGTCAGACAGTTTGGGGACAGTGTCCAGGAAAACCTGCCCGCCGGGCCGGCGGACGATGAGGTGCAAAGGCAAGTCCAGCGGTCTGCCGGCAGCACTGCGATAAAGGGCCGCCACATGCACCGTCTCGCCGGGACGATAAATACCGCGGTCCAGCCACAGGAAAGGGCTGACCGGTTTCAGGGCCGTTCGCCCGGAGATGCCGCGTCCGGACAGATTCAGCGGCGATCCCTGCAGGTTAAAGAGGGTGAACTCGTTACCGGGACCATAAATATGCAGCGCCGCTGGACTCTGTCCGCCGCTGCCCTGCAGGATGGGTTTCGGAAAGACGGCGATGCCGTCGCTGTTGGTCCGCACCGTTTGCAGGATATCGTTGTCCTGGGCGATGAGTTCGACTTTGACGCCGCTCCAGGGGCTGGCGTCGGTATAACGGCGCATCTGCACATACAAGCCATTACGCCCCTGCCAGACTGTCGGTGCCAGGTTGGTGCGCAACACCAGTTGCACGGTGTTGAGGCTGCCGTTGGCATTGGGCGTGCCGTCTCCGGGGCCGATCTGGATCGCGTAGAGCCCCGGCTTCTGAAGGATTTTGGGCAGGGGCAATATCGTGTGCATCAACTGGTTCTGCGTGAAATGCGGGATGTCTGCCGTTCCGCGCCAGACCGTCAGGCTGTTCTGGTTGTTCAGGGTGGATTCGTCGCTGTCCTGATTCAGCAACGGGTGATTGGCGACGAAAGCCAGCAGGGCGCGTTCCGGCACCCGATTGATCTGCAGTTTGACCCGTGAAATATTGACGCTGGAAAAACCTACCGCCGGTGGCAGTGATGCCGGAATGATAAAGCGGCCGGTATCGGAGATGATGCTTGGTGAGCGATTGGGCAGGGTCAACGTAATGCTTTTCGCCGCCGTCATGACCGCTCCGGCAATGGCGGGCAGGCCTGCCCGGATATGCGTCTGCGTGCTGCTGCCCGCAGGCAGACCGGTGACGCAGATGCCGCCGTTCTCACGGACCACCGCCGCATGGGGCCGGACGGGGGAAAAGGTTACCCAGTTACTGGCATGAAAATCCGGTGCCTCGGAGAGCGGGGCGGTAAACTTCACGCAGGTGCGGGTTGGGAACTGGTTGGCATCCGGGGTCACACTTTGCACCTGGAAGCCATAGGTCATGACCGTTTTTTTCAAATCGGCGGCAATCCGCGCATCCGCGGGATAAGTGCGGTACATGGCTT
The DNA here is from genome assembly GCF_000021485.1 of Acidithiobacillus ferrooxidans ATCC 23270. Taxonomy (NCBI): domain Bacteria; kingdom Pseudomonadati; phylum Pseudomonadota; class Acidithiobacillia; order Acidithiobacillales; family Acidithiobacillaceae; genus Acidithiobacillus; species Acidithiobacillus ferrooxidans. The sequence continues at coordinate 2,001,415 of NC_011761.1, read as the reverse complement.
CCAGCAAATGAATTTCGCCCAGGTGATTACCGCGCGCCGCCAGAGTTTGCCGCAAGAGATTCAGGGCGGGAAGCAGTATGGCGACATCGGGTTTGCGCTGCTGAATGGCGCGCTCATAAGCGAGGTAGGCGGCGTAAGCGATATCTTTCTCGAAGGGCGCGCCATTCTTGCGGATGGCGTTGGCCAAGTGCCACCAGATCTGCGGATTGCCGTTGTTGCCAAGGGCGATACGTTGTTGGTAGGCGGCGACGGCCGATGACCAGTCGCCCGCGGGCGTAAGCCTTTTCCGCTGTGTCCAGGGCATGGGTACGTTGCTGCTTTTTCCAGGCTTCGTGCTGGGTTTGGAGGCGTGCGGCCTTGGCCGTGTCGCCAGCTTTCAGGGCCGCGCGAATCGCCTGGTCATTGGCCCGGCCTGCCGCACGGAAGCTGTGCCCCAGCTTGGAGGACTCCAGATCACTGGCATAAGTCTGCGCATCGTTCCCCAAACCGGGCAGGGCGCGGGACAGGTTGACCAAGGGAAGCGTAGCACCATTGCTCGCGGAGTTCGTCAGTGCCGTAGGCAATGCCTCAGGGGTGGCTGGGGTGTTGTCACTGCGTTGGGTCGGGGATTGGGGCATCGCCGCGCTCCGGGTTGCCAGTGCGGACGTGGCGCCGGCAACCGGCGCGGCGGGCTGAGAGCCTGATGAACCCTTGCCGGTGAAGGCCCAGGCGGCAAAGCCCATGGCCGCAATCAACAATGCTGCTGCTGTCAGTACAATCCGGCGACTGCTTTTACGTTGCGGCATCGTTGGCTTCCCTTGGGTTGCGGCTACTGAGCTGTATTATTATTTTCTACAGTGATTTGATCAATGCATTGTTCTTGGCCGTTCGGTCAACACAAACCACCTACTCAAATTCCGTAATCGAACAAGGCGGGTGTGGCTCAATGGTGCGTGGAGCCGGAGACGCCCGCGAGGAGAGCGGAACGTTTATTTAGCGTATTCAGATAATCTTAAATATTATGGCATATAAATCCTGCGCGCCGGTGCGACAATTTGCCGCATGCATCACGGGCTGCATAGCGTGTAAAATTCCTTCGAGTTACATAGAAAAAAATTAGTTGTTACTAGCGTGCATCCAACCCCTAAGGAGGTATTCCCATGCGGTTTAGATTTAATATTGCTTTGGCAACGATGATCTTTTCGTCACTGGTGGCGTCGCCAGCCATGGCCGGTGTGCCGGTGCAGTGGTCGGTGGATGTCCATGCGCCGATCTACAACCCACCTCGAGTAGCCGATGGCGTAGTTTATTTCGATACGGCTCAATCCAAAGGCCCCAATGTCTTCTCGGCGAAAAATGGGAAAATTCTTTGGCGGTTCATGACCGGTGGGACAATTCTAATGCCCCTGACCGTGGGTCATGGACAGGTTTGGGTTGCGTCTGACATGGGCAGCACCCATTATCTACGGGCGATCGAGGCCAAAACTGGCAAGTTGATATGGGACTACACCAGACATGAGCCTCCGGAGTGCATGTGCAGTCATCTCACACATTATGAGCATCATTTGCTTTTCGCACAGACGGATGGTCACAGCCTGTATGCCTTTTACCCGGTCGGGAATATTCCGAACCGCCGGTTATGGGCATTTACGGGAGATGGCGCCAAATTGACGGCACCGGTAGTGGTGGATCATACCGTCATTTTTGGTTCCGCCGATCATAGTGTTTATGGGCTCTTCGACAAAACCGGGAAAATTCGTTGGCAACGGAAGACCGGTTATGGCTTCATGGCGCAACCCGCCGTTTGGAAGCATGAAGTGATCATCGGTAATCGGGGTGGTACCGTACATGCGTACTCTACAACGACCGGCACATCGTTATGGAATTTTACGACCAGCGGGCCCATTAATACCACTGCACTCATCTGGCATGACAGTGCCTTTATTGCATCAGGGGCCGGGGATCGCGGCGTTTATGCCCTCTCCGCTAAAACTGGGAAGCAACTATGGTATACCCGGATGGCCGACTACACGGCCTACGCTCCGATCATGGCCAAGCAAATCGTGGTTGTTGCCTCAAGGGACGGAAATATGCTGGGTCTTTCCGCAACAACCGGAAAAGTACTTTGGCGCAGTGAGTTGCATGGTATTCCAAAGTCACAACCGACACTTTGGAAGGGCGACGCTGTACTTAAGGTAAATGATCACAAAATTATGGCATTCAATGCACAGAGCGGGGGCTTGGTGTGGACCTATCATAGCAAGAATGTGGTCACCCGCCCCGTCCCCAAGGGCGACAGCGTCTATGTCGGCACCAGCGGCGGGGCCTTGGTAGCCATTGGCCAGTGATGGGGACGGCACATGAATGATTTATATAACCGGTGTCGCGCATGTCGTCCAGTTTGCCTGGTAGCACTTGCTTTAACCTGCCTGTCGGCATCGCCATCCATAGCCGAGGCGAACAATCTGCGCTCGGCGGTTTCCTGGAATCTGCACCTCAGTCTGGAGGGTATCGACAATTTCTCCGGAGGAATCGCCCCGGGCGCCGTGGGTAATGCTACGGCTAGGGCGGGTTTTGCCTTCAATACCCGTCGCGCCGGTTGGTGGACCGGCGGGCGATTCGTCGCACAGTTTCTGGCCATTCAGAATGGCAATCCGGAGCACTACGTGGGCGATACCCAAGGGGTTAATGCCTTTACCGGGCTTAATCGGGGCGCGTTCTATCAACTGTACTACCGGCAAAATATAGATAATGCCACGTTGAGGGCAGGACTCATCAGTGCCAATGATTATTTCGATTCCACCGGTGTAGCGAGTAATTTCCTGAATGTTTCTTATGGGTTTGGCTCCGCTATGGGAATCAATGTTCCAGGAGCTTCTTCTTACCCATTTTCCAGCCTTGGAGTGATGGGAAGCTATAGCGCTGACGGCTGGACGGGAATGGCCGGCATTTTCGAGGGAGATGCCATTCATCCTTTCAAGGATCCTACGCATCGTGGAAACATGATCTGGCTGGAGGCCGACAAGAGTGGTTCTCTGGGTGATGGAAAATATACGGTGAAAGTGGGCGGGTGGCGTAACCGCCAGTTGCCACAGTATCAGGCAACGCTGGGTAATGACACTAGTGGTATGTATACCACGGGAGAATATCGCTGGGAGATGGACGGTATGGATTGGGGCAGTTTTTTGGAGTTCGAAGCTGCGCCTAATCCGGTGAATCTTCTGCCTTGGTATATGGGTGCCGGGTTGCGCCTGAAACACTTCTGGGCGGTGCGCCCGGGGGATAGTGCGGGTATCGGCATGGCCCGGGCATGGTTGAGGGGCGCTCCTTATAATGCGGAGACAGACTTTGAGGGATATTATTCTGCGCGGATAATCCGTCGGTTATATCTACAAACAGACATTCAGTATGTCGTCCATCCCAGCGCAATATACCAGAATGCGCTGGTCGGTATCGTGCGCCTGCATGTCACTTTTTCCTAGTAAAATGAATTCTGCATTTATATGATTATATCGAATGGTTGCCCAAGTCCGGCGTCCAGATCACGGGTAAGGAACCTCGTCTTATTTAGCGTTGTCGTGTAGTACCTTCTCCTTGTTTGCCGGGCGGATTCCCCCCGGCTTTTTTGTATATCCAGGCAGAAATGCTCCAAGGGTGATCCCCGAAAGGGGATCACGGAAACCTGTATTGGCGCTACATGATTTACTGTTATTCTTCGTAAATTATACGATTATGCTTGTGTATGCCAGCGGTTCACTTGAAGTATGGCAAGATCTCGCTTATACATATGCAGTAGGGGAGATGTGGTGGGGTGTCCCATGCTCCGTTTCGCATCACCATGCTCTGCGTGCTGCGAGGAGGCGTCATGACCTGCGGGGGAGTTTTTAAGGCTGAGCCCGGAGACGCCGCGATGGAGGGCGCTGTGGGGCTGCTTGCGCAGCAGTTGCGGGTGCCGTAAGGTTCGCTATGGTGATGGCGTCATCTGTCGAATCTGGTCGGGCAGGAGGATTGCCGGAAAATATCCAGGCTATTAGTGTAAAACCCGGCTCGAAGAAATATGGAATACCATCCTTAGTAACATATAAATATTGCATTATAAGGAAATTAAGATGGCAAGGATAGCTGAAGTAATCATGGCGCTTATTGTTGTGCAACTGCTCTCCGGATGCGCAATGTCCGAGGACAATGGCCAGGCTGATTATTATAAGGGGCTCGCATCGCAGCAGGATCTCCAAAAAATCTCCGCCATACCAGCAGAAAAAAAGCCGATTGCTGTAAACCAGTCCAACGAGATAACCGATCATGCACCTCAGGTTGTTGACACACAAAAATCAGAAATACCCCGCTCTGAAGGAAATACTTCTGCCGAGACAGTGAGGTTTCGTGAGAATCTCAAAATCGGTGATATGTCCCAGTGCGGTATGGTGGTCAAGATAAGACGGCCAATCGTCAAGATTCAAATGGCCGACAATGAGAGATGGATAAGAATATCGGAAATTTATCCTGCCGGTTCCGGGCGGTTGTGCCGTTTCAACGTCGGTGGCAGGTAGGCCATAGCAGTGTTTGCCATGGTTCTGTAATGCTCGACGTGGACCAGGCAAATGATGCGGAGCAGACTTTGATATGCAATTTTGTGATATGGGCAGTCATGCCGGATAGTTGTGATGACGAATGATAGCGGCATCCAGAATATCATGAACTCATTTCTGATGTTCTGTGTGTTGTGTTTGATGAGCATGAGCGTTGCCATGGCCGGTGATGCGCCGCATGGTGGGAGCAAAGCACATATATTATGGACGCAAATATTGCGGCATCGTGTTACCTATATTCAGGACGGAACGCATGGTCCGGTTATATATGATGTTCAGGATCCGAATTGTCCATATTGTCACGTACTATATGAAAATGAGATCCCCCTGATTGAATCCGGGAAACTAACCGTGCGGTATATACCAGTAGCGATCTTGACTCCCGGAAGTCAGGGGGAAGCGGCGGCATGGTTGCAGGCCTCACATCCACTGTTTGCGTTGCAGCATTTTGAAAATATCGTTGGTGATGCCTTTCGTAGCGAAAATACTAGCACCCTGCCGACAGTAACAGCCAGCGCGTCGACGAGAATCAGGCTTCATGATAATCTTCTTATTATCAGGTCATTGGGCGTAACAGGAACACCCGCCATTATATACCGGACTGAAGGCGGCAGGATTAAAATAGCTATGGGATTGATATCCAGGCGCAGGTTGGTTGCCATGTTGCCCTATTTCAAATAGGTTTCATCTGAAAAGCACAGTCAGGATGTGTTACCGCCCAGCTATACTCCGCCTTCCTGACCCTTTCGCGCCGAAGCTTGCTGACAATTCCGTCGATCCTGTACCACAGCAGGAATATCCCACCGAGCACAAAAATTCCTTCTGCAAGATAGATCATCGTAAGCGTTTAGTCTCCAGCTATTTTCGGCACCCTTCTGCCCATTATGCCGGGTATTTAAGGGTCTGGTTAATAAATGAAAACTCCGTTTACATAAATTCAGGACACCCTCCGTGCCAGCGGCGAAATGCTCAGTCCCTGAATCAGGATGGTCAGTAATACGACGCCAAAAACCAGGTTAATCAGCAGGGAGCGATGGGGAAAGTCATGCGGAAGACTCAGGGCCAGCACCATGGACAGCGCCCCGCGGATGCCGCCCCAGACCAGCACAAAATTCCAGGCAGGAGGTATCCTGGCCCGCGTGCGACTCAATAATCCGCTCATCCCGTAAATGACCGCGGCTCTGGCAAAGGTGGCCGCTACATAAGCGGCCAGAATCAAGGGCCAGATACCGAGCAGGTCAGGCAAGTGGATGGTGAAACCGACGAGTAGAAAGATGATTGAATTCAGGGCAAAACCGATATATTCCCAGAACGTGTGGACCGCCATTTTAACGGATGCCGTCATCCCTTGTTTGGCCCCGTAATTGCCGCAGATCAGCCCGGCGACGACGGTACTGATGACGCCGGAATAGTCGAGCTGCATCGCAACGAGAAAACTGCCATAGGCCGCGAGAATGGTGATGGTGATTTCGACCATGCCATCATTGACGCGTTTGATGATTTCGGAACTCAGCCAGCCAATGACCACGCCCACCAGCGCGCCACCGCCGACCATTGCGAAAAATTGAATGCCCAGTGCCGAAGCGGATACCGTTTTGCCTTCCGCCAGCGCAAGGAAAAGGCTAAAAAAGACGATAGCCGTACCATCGTTAAGCAGACTTTCACTCTCTACTATAAGGGTCAACCGTGCGGGCGCCTGCAGTTTGCGAAATATGGAGACCACAGAAATCGGGTCGGTGGCCGCCACAGCGGCGCCGAATACCAGCGCGACACTGACGGGCATGACCACATTCGATGAATCGGGCAGATATTGTCTGCTCCAGAGAAACATGAAAGCGGTCACGATTATGGAAATAAGCACACCCGGCACCGCCAGGCCGAATATGGCGAGACGGTCACGCCACAGGGCGCCGGAGGAGAGATGGTAGGCAGACTCAAAAATCAACCCGGGCAGAAAGAGGGCGAATACCAGATCATGGGTCAGTACCGGCGCCCGAAACAGGTGTAACGTCTCCAGCACCAAGCCGCCCAGCACCAGTGCAACGGTATAGGGAATGTGAAAGCGGTTCGCCAGTACCGACAGCAATGAGGCCGCCATAAAGAGATAGAGTATGGTAGTTTCCGGTATCATTGTTCCTGCACACTATTCATGAAAGGTGAAAGACAGCCATAAGGACCGCAGCACATCCGAGTAAAGGGCAATGACCGGATAACCGTTAGCGAACGGCCCGCAAGTTCCAGCCTCCATGTCCATGTGAGCCATCAAGTACCCTGACGAGGATGGTATATGGGCATGGTATCATTATAATCAATCATCTCATAGGCATAAGCTCTACGCCTGCTTTTCCACAGATTTCCTATCGAACTTTTTTAATCGTCCAATCCGTCTGGATTCCCGGTGATAACCGAAAAAGGAAGAACTGAGCCGCTTCTCCCCGGAGGAGATGTTGGCGATCATAATCTGTGCGTTTCGTAAACTTATCCGCTTTTTTCGGAGTGCATGTTTGCGTAAGATCTGTAAATGACGGTGACCGTCGTGCCAGACCCACCCCGCTAATGCGATGAACATGAGCAATAACACCCCTATTAAGTACTCCTCCAGCATGGCACCCTCCCAATTCCATCACAACACGACGCGGAAGATATCTTGGCATCTCGGGTCCGCTGGGCGAAATAGGATGACGTAAATCCCCCCTCTGCTCTTGTAGTGCAAAAATATCTTCCGCATCGTAGCGTAGATCGCATGATACACCTGGGTTCTATGCCAACGTCTTCCTGGCAGATTATTCCTTCCGCAAAAATTGCGTTTTGTCGGCAAACCAAATCAAGTGATGATTTAATTCGCTCAGCAATCCCCAGACGTGGTCATCTTCCACAGGGCCTGGCTAAAAGAGCCAGTCTGCCCGGCATATCAAAATACAGCGCCAGTGTTCCACGTCCTGCAGACTGACCCCATACTGACGGGCGATGTCCCCGATCCGATCGGGTCTTGCGCGGTACGCCGCCAAAGCAATCATGGCCTTGATCGATGGGTCGGGCTGCCAGTGACCTGTCGTCGATCTCGCCCGAGGGGGATAGAGCTGCCACGCAGTTTCCAGCAAGGTCCTCCAGCAAAACTTCACCAGACCGGCGTCGACCTGTAACTCCTGAGCTAATTTGTCAAAAGTCCATTGCGATTTTCTCACCGCAATCAGCGCCAGAGCAGCGCGAAACTGGCGTGAAGGGGATGTCATGAGAGCTACCATAACAGACTCTTTTTGGAATTAAGGTAGCGAAAGCACCAAGAAAGCATACTGCTCACCGCTATCCTGGTCGGATGATTTGTTTTTGATCCTGCCGCGCTGCATGATAACCCTCCAGAAAGGTATAGAATAGTACCCTTGGACAAGGGTGGTTCCTTATTGAATATATTTCTTGCGCAGCCAAAATTGCCATTTGAAAAGCAGCCAGAGGATGTGTCATCGCCCAGTCATACCCTGCCTTTCTGGCCTTCTCGCGTCGATGACTACTGACAATTCCACCGATCCTGTACCACAGTAGGAATATCCCGCCAAGCACAAAAACGCCTTCTGCGAGATCACCGGCCAGCGACGGGGTGCTCATGACGCCGAAACCTTACCGTAAAAAGGTGGGTTACAGATACTCTCGCCTATTTCCCCCGTACGGATGCGGACGGCCTCGGTGACCTCGGAGACGAAGATCTTGCGGTTGCCGATCTTGCCCGTGCGCGCACCCTTTTCGATGGCCTCCATGGCCTCCATGGCCTCCATGGCCTCCATGGCCTCGATGGCCTGGTCCAGGACCTCGTCGGCCTCGATCTTGACCTTGGGGAGGAAGTCGACGACGTACTCCGCCCCCCGGTAGAGTTCGGTGTGCCCCTTCTGGCGACCGAAGCCCTTGACCTTGGTCACCGTCAGGCCTTGGATACCCATGGCCGAAAGCGCTTCACGCACATCGTCCAGATTGAAGGGTTTTACAATGGCTGAGATCAATTTCATGACGACACCTCTTAACACAGGATGAAAGCATCCCAGGGGGAGGAGCCCCCAGGGCTCAGAACATGAAACCGCCTTCCACCATGCCCCGGAGTTGGGTACCACCTACGCCACTGGTGCCGGACCAACCAAAGCCGGTGGGCATGGAGGCATCCACGTAGGACAACTCGGCGCGGGCGAAGAAGCCGCCTTCCTGGTAGGTGGGTGTGACGGTGACGGACCAGGCATGGGAGCCAGGGCCGAAGCCGGTGAGATTGGCAGCGCCATCGTTGGGGTTGCCGGAATTGGCGATGTATTCCACGCGACCGGCAACGGACATGGTGTTGGTCAGGCTGTAATCTGCCAAAACGGCAGCGCCGATAGTGCTGGTGTTGCTCCCGTTCGTGATTCCGGAATAGGCATTCACCGCGCTCGCCGGAACGGAGGTGTACTGCACATAAGGCGTCACGAGGAGGTTTTCACCGGTATAGGTATAGCCCAAGTCGTAGATACTCTCATTGTTTTGCAGAGGTGTGGTGGCAATGGAGGAATAGGCAAAATTCGTATGCCCCATATTGCCGCCGGCCTGGAAGAAAACGCTGTTTTCTTTGTTGATGGCCCAGGTCAGGGCGCCAGTCACCCAGTTGAATCGGTTGGAATAGAAGCCGTCATTCCAGGATACCGAGGCGGTGACCGGCCCCATGGTGTAATTGGCCTGGATGCCCTTGTTGACGGCATTCTCCTGGCCCCAGAGCAGGCCGCGCTCAATGTTCCAGTTCTGGTAGCTGAAGGTGTATTCCGCGCCGATCAGGGTCGGGAGTTTGCCGATCTGGACATTGAAGTTATCGGTGGGGGCAATTTCGAGATAACCGACGGGCAGGGCACCGAAGGTGTTCTGGGTGAAGGTGCCGGTGGAGACAAAATTGGACCCGAGGCTCATGACGTTATAGGCCCCTGCCTGCAGATAGAACTGCACCAGACCGGAGTTCTTCTGGATGATCACCTGACCGTTGCTGATGTCGGCGGACGCAGATTTGTTGCCGGGATTGCCTGATCCTGCGAACTTGTTGTCCTGCCAGACGGCGTAGCCGCTGGCCACGCCCTGCACGTTCAGCGTGCCCAAAGGGCCGGCCTGGAAGGTCAGGGGGCTGGGCATTTCCAAGGGGGTCGCTTGTGCCGCCTCATTAACGAAACACAACAGACACCCCAACGCAGATAACGCGGAAATCCGCGTCATTGAGCGCCGATGTCTGATTCGTGGACACTGTTTTTTGACTGCTACGCGATTAAACATTTTCTCCTCCCGGAGCATTGCAGGTGACGGAGTGGATGGGCCGCCGCAGCGCATCCACTGGAGGTGCAGAGTTATCGAATGTTGAACATTGGGATTGCGGTAAAATGCGGCATCTCCGAACGAGGCGCCGCAACCTCATTTTTTATCCGGCGCATGGGATGGATCATCCACTGCTGCACTGTTGTGGATCTGAAGATGTGTCCAGGCATTCCTGTGCAATCTCTGGTCGAACTTTTGAGAACGCAGAGACGTCCCCCAAAGCCTTCCTTTGCCAGGAGATTCTCATAGGCATGAATCAGGGTGGATTGCCCCACGCTGGCCGCCGCCTGACGTTCTTCGGCGGTGGTCATCTTCTGTGCCCAGCCCTGGCGACATTTTCCGATACTGACGGAGCCGGAGGATATCAATACCACCTCAATGCCTTCGGCGCGAAGCTGCAGTATTTGCCGCATGAAGCGCCGCATGGCCGGCAAATCTAATCGCTGACCGTCTTGAGTCAGCAGACCGCTCCCTATCTTGATAACCCAGCGACGTGCGCGCTGTTGTAATGCTGAGCGGCTGAGTACTACGGAATGCGTGGTCGTTTCATCGACGGTATTCATGGTTATTGAAAGACTCCATTGGGGTAAAAACCTGTCTGGTTATGTCCTCAACGGATATTGTATATGGTCATAATATATAAATTCCATATAAATAGCGTATAATTGTTATATATTTTTGCCCGTAACACGACGAGGAAACTGCACATACGATAACGTAATAATATGGACCAGCAGTTAGCATTTCCACCGGTTTACGTTTATTCCGTCTTGCCCGTAATGTTTTCTTTCCGAGCATAAAGCAGATACCATTTACGCAACGCCAGCAGGCACCAGATAAACTCGATCACGCCAAAAGGCCAGGTGCCGGCCAGGAATCCATAAATGGAGGTACCGAGGTAAGATACGGAAAATACCAGAGTCCACCAAAGAAAGCGTGTCTCCAGGACATAAAAGATCATCATCAATGTGACAATGATAATGTCTCCATGTGTCGGCTCCTTACCGTTAGAAGAGAGCAAATCCATCCGCCAACGGTAGGGTTTCGTGGTGTCGCGTTATCCCCAGAAGGCCATCATGATGGTGGTCCTTTCGTGAGGGATTTCGTTGCCACAGGTGCGGTGACATATCGCGCATGCAGCGCGAGATTGAGCTTCACTACATTGACCACTGGTTCTCCGATGAAACCCAGCAGGGGTTCTGTCGTGTTCTCCCTGATCAACCGGTGCAATGTTACGATACTGATACCACCAGTCCGCGCAACGCGTGGGACCTGATAGAGCGCCGCCGCAATACTGATGTCAGGATCCAGACCACTCGCGGAAGACGTCACGAGATCCACCGGGACCGGCCCTTTTCCCGCGTGATCGGCGGCCTTGAGGGCCTTGATCCGCGCCGCCACGTGCTGTGCCAGAGCAGGATTGTTCGGGCCCAGATTGGAGGCGCTGGATCCCGCCCCGTTGTATGGTACCGGTGAAGTCGCCGAAGGGCGGCTCCAGAAATACTGCGGTTCGCGGAAATACTGACCAATGAGGCTGGAACCCACGACCCGTCCATGCTGATGAATGAGTGAGCCGTTGGCCTGATGGGGAAACACGATCTGACCGATACCCGTCATGGCCAAGGGATAGATCAGGCCGGTCATCACGGCCAGAACCAGGAATAGCAACAGCGCGGTTTTGATGTCTTTGATCATGGCGTCGTCCTCCTACAGTACAACCAGCAGCATGTCGATCAGTTTAATAAAGATAAATGGCGCAATAATGCCGCCCAATCCGTAGATCCACACGTTGCGGCGCAGGATGTGCTGCGCCGAGTCGGCACGGAACTTGATGCCTTTGAGGGCCAGAGGAATCAGAAAGGGAATGATGAGGGCGTTGAAGATGACCGCGGCCATGATGGCATGGGTAGGTGAGCTCAAATCCATGATATTCAGTGCTCCCAGTTGGGGGTAAGTCGATACGAACGCCGCCGGGATGATGGCGAAGTATTTGGCCACATCGTTCGCCACACTGAAGGTGGTGAGGGCGCCGCGGGTCATCAGCAGTTGCTTGCCAATCTGGACGATCTCCAACAATTTGGTGGGATTGGAGTCCATGTCCACCATGTTGGAGGCTTCACGCGCCGCCTGGGTACCACTGGCCATACAGAGTCCGACATCTGCTTGAGCAAGAGCCGGCGAGTCATTGGTACCATCCCCGGTCATCGCGACCATGTAACCTTCATTCTGGTATTCTCGAATGCGCGCGAGCTTGGTTTCCGGTTTGGCTTCCGCGAGATAATCATCGACCCCCGCTTCAGCGGCAATGGCGGCGGCAGTCAACGGATTGTCGCCGGTCACCATGACGGTGCGGATACCCATCGCCCGCAATTCGGCAAAGCGCGATTTGATGCCGGCTTTGACAATGTCCCGCAACTCGATGGCACCCAATACCGCTGCGCCAGAGCAGACCACCAGGGGTGTCGCACCACCCCCCGCGATTTCCTGTACCTTGGCATCCAGTTCCGATGGCCAGGTTCCTCCGAGTGACTGGACCCATACCTTCATGGCGTCGGGAGAGCCCTTACGCAACTGCTGCCCGTCCCAGTCCACCCCACTCATGCGGGTCTCGGCAGAAAAAGGGATCAATTGCGCTTCCGGTGGCAAGGTTTCCCGGTTTTGCGGGTAATGTTTGTCGGCAAGGGTCACGATACTTTTGCCCTCCGGCGTATCATCCGCCAAAGAGGCGCGGCGGGCCGCCTGCGCGAGGGTTTCCTGGGTAACCGCTAAAACGGGGTAAAGCGCCACCGCGGATCGGTTGCCGTAGGTAATGGTGCCGGTTTTGTCGAGAAGCAGCACGTCCACATCCCCCGCCGCCTCGATGGCGCGCCCGGAAGTCGCCACCACATTGCTCTGCAGCAACCGCACGATGCCAGCAATACCGATAGCGGGCAGCAGCGCTCCGATGGTGGTGGGAATCAGGCAGACCAGCAAGGCTACCAGCACCGTCAGGCTGATCACCGATCCGGAGTGGCCGGCATAATGCACGCTGTACCAGGAAAATGGGAAAAGGGTGACGGTGACCACGAGAAAGACCAGCGTCAACACCACCAGCAGGATGCTCAGGGCGATTTCATTGGGAGTTTTGCGCCGTGCCGCCCCCTCCACCATGGCGATCATTTTGTCGAGGAAGGTGTGTCCGGCCTCCTGCGTCACCCGGATGATGAGCCAGTCCGAGATCACTCGGGTACCGCCGGTGACCGCGCTACGATCACCACCGCTTTCACGGATGACGGGCGCGCTCTCGCCCGTGATGGCGCTTTCGTCGACGGCGGCGACCCCCGCCACCGCCTCACCGTCCGTGGGGACGAGGTCTCCCGCTTCTATCAGAACAAAGTCACCGCTACGCAGGCTTGCGCCGGGAACCTCCTTATACTTCGCCTCACGCACCGGCTTGGGCAGCTTTTTGGCAGTAACTTCCTGGCGGCTCTGCCGCAAGCTATCGGCCTGCGCCTCGCCCTGACGCTCGGCCAGTGCTTCCGAAAAATTGGCAAAAATCAGTGTGAGCCAGAGCCACAGGTCGATCACGCCGGTAAAGAGCGCATCACTGCTTTGCACGATCAGATCGTGAAAAAAGAGGGCGAGCAGCAGCCAAGAGCCGACGTAGACGACAAACATCACCGGATTGCGCAACTGGCGACGCGGGGAAAGCATAGTGAAGCTGTCCCACAGGGCACCCCGGCTCTGATCTTTCCAGTGGATCGGAGATGCCGCATGTTTATGATGGGTAGATTCCATGGAGATGATTCCTCAATGAGTCAGTGTGGCCAGGGGCGCGAGTTGCTCCGCAACTGGACCCAGCGCCAGCGCCGGAAAGAAGTTGAGCGCGCCGACCAGAAGAATGACGCCAATCGTCAGGCCAATGAAAATAGGCGTGTAAGTCGTCAGTGTTCCCGATCCCGCGGGGATTTTCTTTTTCTCGACCAGAGCACCCGCCAGCGCCAGCAACGGCAGATAGGTCCAGTACCGGCCCAACAGCATGCACATGCCGGTAAGCAGGTTGTAGAACCGGGTGTTGCTGCTCAGGCCGCCGAATGCGCTGCCGTTGTTGTTGGCGGGGCTCGTCACGGCATAGAGCACTTCGCTGAAACCGTGCGCCCCGGGATTGAATACACCGGCCCGCCCCGCCACCGTGGTGACGGCGAGGGCAGTACCGATCAACACCAGCAACGGCATGACCAGTATGGAGAGGGAGGTCATTTTTATTTCAAAGGACTCGATCTTCTTGCCGAGAAACTCCGGCGTGCGCCCCACCATGAGACCACCGAGAAAAACCGCGAAAATCATGAAGGCGAGGAAAGTGGCGAGACCGGAACCGACACCGCCAAACACGACCTCACCCAATTGCATCAGGAAAAGGTTTACCCCCCCCGACAACGGCATGAGAGAATCGTAGGCGCCGTTGGCCGCCCCCGTAGAGGTCGCGGTGGCCACCGTTGCAAAGAGCGCGGTCGCGCCGGCGCCGATGCGGTCTTCCACTCCCTCCATATTGCCACCGCCGGCAAGACTCGCGGTGTTGGCCTGGGAGATCCCCAACTGGGTGAACACCGGGTTCCCGGCCAGTTGATAGTGCTGACTGACGAGCGTCAGGGGGATGAAGAGCATCAGCATGGAAATCAGGATGGCCCATGCTGTGCGCTTGGCGTTGGCCATATGCCCAAACAGGAACACGAGTGCGGAGGGAATGAGAATCATGGCCAGGGTTTCTAAAAAATTGGTGAGAGCGGTGGGGTTTTCGAAAGGGTGGGCATCGTTCATGTTGAAAAAGCCGCCGCCATTGTTGCCGAGCATCATGATGGCCTCTTGAGAGGCTACCGGTCCCACATGCATTATCTGATGAAGAATGGTCTTACCGCCGGATACAAAGGGTGCAATAAGATCCGCCCGCACCTCACCGGTGAGGGTTTGGACCACGCCCTGTTCCATGAGAATCAAGGCAAAGAGCGCGGAGAGGGGAAGCAGCACGTATAAAACGGTGCGGGTCATATCGACCCAGAAATTTCCGAGATCCTTGGTTTTATGACGGGCGATAGCGCGAATGATGGGCAGGACGATGGTGATACCCGTCGCCGCCGAGAGGAAATTCTGCACGGTCAGGCCCAGCATCTGCGAGAGATAACTCATGGTCGAGCCGCCGGCGTAATCCTGCCAATTGGTATTGGTGAGGAAGCTCACCGCAGTATTGAAAGCGGAGCCACCCTGGACGCCACCGAAGTGTAAAGGATTCAGGGGTAGAGCACCTTGCGCCAACAACAAGGCATAGAGAAAAACGCCACCGATCAGGTTAAAGATCAACAGGGCGATGGCGTAGCGCTTCCAACCCATTTCCTCGCTCGCCGAAACTCCGGTGACGCGGTAAATTCCCCGCTCCACGGGACCCATCAGGCGTGTCGCCCAGAATCGATCGCCCGCATAGACTCGATGCATATAGCGTCCCAGAGGCAAGGCCAGCAGAATGGTCAAGAATAAAACCACGGCTGTCAGTATGATGGTGGATATCATAGAAAGCGCTCCGGATTAATCAGGAATACCAAAAGATAGATGAAGAGCATGGCGCCCAATCCGAGGCCTATCCACACAAAAGCGTTCATTTTATACTCCTCAGGCGATCCAATAGCTCAACAACCCCTATGGAGGCCAGGAAAAAACCGACAACAATAAAAAAGTATACAAATTCCATGCCAACCTCCTGCGTGAGCACGGGCCAACATCCCGCACGCAATCATAATATACCCGCGTGAAAGCCTAGCAAGATGGCATCTATAAATTCCATATAAATCATCTATAAATTCTATATAAATGGTATATTTTCTGGGTAAACCATACCCATTGCAGATAATGGTGGCGTTGACCCGCTTGGTAATGGCCGGGCTTTGGCCTATGCTCAAACGCGGGAAGAAGCGACAACCAAGGAGCGTTATGGACGGTGGTATCCGGTACCTGGTAATAACAGATGGCTACTGAAGATCGCAAAGATGGGCGACCCGATCCGGATGCCCTGTTGGCACAGGTGCAACAAGAGGAGCAGGCGCGTCAGCGCGGTCGCCTCAAGATTTTTTTTGGCGCCGCTCCAGGCGTTGGGAAGACCTACGCCATGTTGCGCTACGGGCAGCAGGAGATGGCCAAGGGGGTGGACGTTTTGGTGGGCATCGTCGAAACCCACCAGCGCAGTGAAACCCAAACGTTGGCCGATGCCCTGCCGACGTTACCGCGAGTGCATCTTGCTTATAAAAACGTTGTGCTTGAAGAGTTTGATCTGGATGCGGCCCTTGCCCGTCGTCCCGGACTGCTCCTGCTGGACGAACTCGCCCATAGCAACGCCCCCGGCTCTCGCCACAAGAAGCGCTGGCAGGATCTGGAGGAACTGCTGGACGCGGGTCTTTCCGTGGCGACCACCGTGAATGTTCAGCACCTGGAGAGTGTCCACGAAGTCGTCCAGCAGATTACCGGGATACAGGTTCAGGAGACCCTGCCGGATCAGATCATTCAGCAGGCCGATGAAGTGATTCTGGTAGATATCAGTGACGAGGATCTTTTGCAACGGCTGAAGGAGGGTAAGGTGTACCTGGGCGATCGCGGTCAGCGCGCGATGACCCATTTTTTCCGTAAAGGCAACCTCATCGCCCTGAGGCAATTGGCATTGCGACTGGCAGCGGACCGGGTTGATCTGGAGTTGCGACAGTTTCATCAACAGAATCCGGAGGAGGGGCGACGTAGCGGTAGCCGGGATCGTTTGCTGGTAGCCGTAAGTGGCCGCCCGGAAGATGAGCATCTGGTGCGCGCGGCATATCACCTGGCGACCGCCCAACGGGCTGACTGGCTGGTGATTCATGTGGACACTCCACGCGGCCTGCTGCAGAGACCCCAGACCCAGGCATGGATATGGAATCACCTGCATCTTGCGGAAAGTTTGGGTGCGGAAACCGCACGTCTGACCGGAGTAAATATCGGCGCGGAGGTTTTGGCTTATGCGCGGCTGCGCGACGTCACCCAGATTGTACTGGGACAGACCCAGGGCCTGCGCAAATTCCTTTGGTGGTGGCCCGGGTCTTTGACGGCCCATCTGTTGAACAGCGAGCGCGGCATCGATGTGGTAATCCATCCATTACCGGTTAAAAAAGCCATTCCCGAAGATCGACGCCTGCGGAATCAACAATACCTTGGCATTGTGGACACGCCCCTGCGCCGCCGCACTCGGAATCGCGCCTTTGTGATCAGCGGAACAATAGGTCTCGCCTTAAGCGGTCTGGCCTGGTCTCTGGGGGCTTACCTGGGTTTCGCCGGAGTGTTCATGCTCTACATGCTGGGCGCGGTGGGCACCGCCCTGATGTACGGCCGCTGGCCCTCCCTCATCACGTTCATTGCCGCCGTGGTTAGCTACTACTCGTTTGGGTTGGATCGCGGTCTGCCAACCACGGTGGGCTCGCTTGCTTACTTTGCACTGATCCTCTCTCTGATCCTGCTCATCAGCCAACTGGTGGCGCGATCCCGCGAGCAGGAACTCATGGCCCGGATCCGCGAGCGACGTGCCCGCAACCTCTATCAACTGGTTCAGGCGCTCAGCAGTGCCCGTGGCGTCGAGGGGATTCTGAACGCCAGTATCGAGAAGTTGCACCAGACCCTGGGTATTGCGGTCGCATTCTGGCTGCCGCTGGTGGACAACGCGGGTGGTCCTTTGCAGATGTTTCCAGCGTCCACCGACCTGGAAGCTCCACAACGCAACCTGCGGGCTGCCGCCCGGTGGAGCTTTCTGAATAAAAAGAACGCCGGGATGAGCACCGACACGCTGGCGGATATTCCGGCACTGTTTATGCCCATGCTGTCCGGCGAGCGTGCGCTGGGGGTCATGATGCTGTCGGATCTCGACCTGCGTCGGGCTCCTGTCGACTGGTTGCGCTTTCTCGAAACAGTAGCGCGACTCATCGCGGTGGCTCTGGATTCGGCGCAAGCTTCTCTTCAACGAACGGAAGCCGATGTCCGTTTGCGGGTCGAGCAATTACAAAATGCGCTTTTGGGCGCCGTTTCCCATGACCTCCGGACGCCCCTGGCTGGTGTACTGGGCACCGCGACGACACTCCAGCGCAATGCGCAGGGCTTGACGGCCGAGGAGCATGATCTCCTGGAGAATATTCGTGAGCAAACCCAAAAGATGGAACACACCGTGGACCGCATTCTGCATATGGCCGCATTGCAGTCCGGGCGACTCCATATCAAAAAAGAATGGGTTCCCCTGGAAGACCTGCTGGTCACCGCACGCGATCAGGTTAAGGCCGTATGCGCTGATCGTCCTTTTCAGGTGCGGATCTCCAAAGACCTGCCATTACTTCTCGTGGATCCGCAACTTATGGTGCAAGTGCTCACTAACCTGCTGGAAAATGCTTGTAGATATAGCCCGAGTGGTCGCGCTATCGAGCTAGAAGCCTATGCGAACGATGCGGAAATTACTGTTTGCGTCATTGACCACGGCTTTGGCGTACCACCCGGCCGCGAAGAGGAGATATTTCTTCGCTTCAGCCAGGTCAAACCGCCCCATGGACTGGGTGGCAGCGGACTGGGCCTCGCCATTTGTGCTGCTATCATAGAGTTGCATGGCGGACGTATCTGGGTGCGTAACCGGGTTGCAGTGCGTGGTGCGGTTTTTTGTTTTACCGTTCCTCGGGAGCCTGAGCCGCCTATGCCGTCTGACGGAGATTAAACCGTGACCAACATACACGAAGGCGATCTGGATATCCTGTTGGTGGAGGATGACCCGAGTATTGGCGGGTTTCTGCAGGCGGCGATGGACCGCGAACCAGGATATCGCTTGTACTGGGAAACCACGCTGAAAGATGCCTGGAGGGCTTGGGAGAAACGACAAATCCAGGAAGGTCGGCCATTCGCTTTGGTTCTGCTGGACCTTGGTTTACCGGATGGGGATGGGCAGGGATTGATCCGTCGTCTACGCGACCACGGAGGGGAACAGGCATTGATCATCGTCATCTCTGCGCGTGGAGGCGAGGCTGACAAGGTACAGGCCCTCGATAGCGGCGCCGACGATTATCTGACCAAGCCGTTTACCATTGGCGAGCTGCTCGCGCGCCTGCGCGCGCATTTGCGGCGACGACCAGTAGGTTCATCCGCCGAATCTTCCCATTGGGTCATTGGCGTCTTGGAGCTGGATGATCTCACCCATACCCTTCGCAAGGGCGGGGTGCCTATTCCGATGACGCCCAAGGAATATCAACTGTTCCACCTTTTTGTGATGAATCAGGGGCGGATATTGTCGTATCGACGAATTCTCGGCGCAGTGTGGGGAGAGCACAGTAGCGATCAGGCCCACTATGTAAGGTTATATATCAAACGACTGCGGGAGAAGATTGAGGACGATCCCGGAATGCCACAATATCTGGTAACCGAAAAAGGGGTTGGGTATCGATTTGGCAATCCGGAGGTGTCAAAATGACTGCACACAATGGAAAGAGCCATGCGTTTTCGCGGCGAGGATAAAACAGTAATCAGTCATCGCCATCCGCATGTTTCAGTGCGAGAAACCCGATGCCATCCAGCACTTGATATAGATCTCTCGCATAATAATCTGGCGCTACGTCGTTATAGGATTTGCTGCCTTGATTGGAGTCCACAAAAATGGTTTTCATCCCCGCCTGTTGGGCGCCATAAATATCCCGATACATATCATTGCCGACATAGATAGTTTCATGGGGAGCCACTTCCAGTTGCTCTGCGGCCGTGGTGAATAATCGAGGGTCTGGCTTGCGATAGCCGTAGTCACCGGAAATAACCCGTACGTCAAAATATTTCTTGATACCCAACGCGCGCATTTCGGGGAGCGCAAAGCAGCGTTGCGCGTCGGAAACCGTCGCCATCCGGTAGCTTTCCTGAACACTTTTCAGGATACGTTTGACACCGTCGTAACGCTCCAGACGGGTGCGGGAGAGACCACGATGCAGGCGGGCCAACTCTCTGGCCAGTTTCCCCCGGCCTTTGAGGGGTTTGCTGTTCTCCTGGACGAGCAACGTGTGCCAGATCGCCTCCACGTCGATTTCCGGATATCTTTCCGGAGATTGGCGTTTCCCTTCTTTCAGGATGGCAAAGTAGCGTTCGCGGACCTCACGCCGGTTCATGAAGACTCGGTGATAGGTGAGATAATGGGATATGCCGCGATAAATCTCCTCCATTTCCTCATTGGTTTCGATGTTGATCAGGGTACCATAAAGATCGAAAAATACGGCGCGTATGGACATGGTGTTATCTCCGCAGAATGTGAGTGGCTTCGTGGATCAGGGCCTGACTGTAACGCCAGTCCAGCCAGGAATTGCGGGCAATGCGTAACAGGGTCATGCCCATGTAAAAGGGGATCCGTTCGGTAATCGACGCGAAAGCGGCATGACAATCCGGAAAATGGGTGCTGTATTCCCAGAGAAAATGGCCGATAAATGGTTCGGCATGCTCTCCATGATGGGTGCTGCGCATGAAGTGATGTTTCAGTTCTCCCGCGATCATGCCGAGATCATACGCGCGATCTGCATACTGCATCCGTTCCAGATCGATGGCAATGGTACGCCGATGGGCTGCGAAGAGAAAATTGGAGGGCGTGGCATCGCCATGGATCAGCACCTGCCGGTCTGCCCACATGCAGCCCATATACTGCCAACGCTCCCGGTAATGATGGAGTTCTCCGGTCTGATGGGTGGATATCCGCTGGCGTCTCTGCAGGCGCGCCGTGATCTTGTCGAAATAGGCAAATTGGGCATCAAAGCGTACGGTGTCAACGCGAGCTGTCCGGTTATGCAATTTGGCAAGGAAATAGCCGAGGTCCGTCAGGCGCGCATATAATAACCCCGCATCGTTGTGTTCAATACTCTCTCCGATGACCCTGGAGAGGGTTTGTCCAAGACAGAATTCTTCGATAATGACACTGTTGATATCCCGTGAAATTCCCAGCGGCTGCGGAATATACAGGCGTTTGGTCTGGAAACCCAGGTCGCGCAACAGATGCATATGCTGCCATTCGTTGTGCGCCCGGTCCCAGGCCTGTTGCGGGTCCCTATGGATACGGTTGAAGAACTTGCCGATCACTTTCTGCTGGGAATGGGTTTCCTCATAGAGAAATACCGCATTGGATGCCGGAAACTGGAATACCCGAAACTGACTGTAGCCCGGCCCATGGTCTGGTCGTGGAAATATCTGCCTATCGAGGTACGCGTAGAGTGGATCGTAGGGATTCAGACGGCCCAGGTATTTCATTGGGCGTCGTTTGCCTTGCGCTGAATCTCCGGGGGTGGGGGCCGCAGTACCGGATGCAATTCTATCCCGATGATTTTCCAGCCCGACTCCGCACCGTTCAGCAACGGCGCGATATTTCGCTGGATTTGTTGCTCCAGCGCAGCCCTGGCTGAAGTGGAGCCGGTGAGGCCCACCAGGTCCGGAAACGCCATGAAGGGGTTGGCGATGCGCGCATCCAGTTGTCCCTGCAGGGGGAGAAGGCTCTTCCAAGGGCCACCGCCCTGCAGGATGGCCACCGGATGAATGGTCAGGACATGGATTTGTCCGGTATGGTCCGTAATGGTGACGCCATAAGACCCCAGGTCCACGGCGCGTTGGGCGGGTATCGGCGCCGCGGGTTTCCGTGTCACAAGCGGCGCGCCGATACTCCGCGGACGAACGGGCAGATTGAGGGCCGTACCCACGGCAATGGCTGTGAGCAGCACGGCGAGGATGCCAAAAATCGTCCATCGACCGCGGCTGGACCGAGCCCGCTTCCTGGGGCGTGTTGCCAATCTCCGTTTCTCCTT
This sequence comes from Acidithiobacillus ferrooxidans ATCC 23270, assembly GCF_000021485.1. Taxonomy (NCBI): domain Bacteria; kingdom Pseudomonadati; phylum Pseudomonadota; class Acidithiobacillia; order Acidithiobacillales; family Acidithiobacillaceae; genus Acidithiobacillus; species Acidithiobacillus ferrooxidans. The sequence continues at coordinate 1,979,709 of NC_011761.1, read as the reverse complement.
TTCCGGCTGAACAGTGCCTGCCTGCGCGATATCCCTTCCTGCCCGCAAGGAACATGAGCGATGTGATTAGTGGGGCGGTTGTAGCACGGGCGAGGCCGCTAAAAGCAACGTGGCGCAGAGCCGTATTATACACCATCTTTGGATTTTATTGGCGGCCGGTCGTTGCGCAGCGCCAGCCAGGGCAGGGGTACGGCCCACAGGGCCGAGAAGGTATCAATGCCGTTGAGTGAAATCAGTTGTTGTAGAGGACCTGGACGAAGGAGCCACTGCCGATGATGACATCGGCGTCCATGTTCAGCCGCCGTGGCGGAACTCGGGGTAAATCAACATCCCGCCATCCACCGCAAGGGTGGTGCCGGTGATGTAACTGGCCAGATCACTGGCGAGAAAAGCCGCCACATTGCCAATCTCCTCGGGGTTGCCGAGACGACCCATGGAGATTTTCTCATTCAGGTCTTTGAGGGACTGCGGGTCGCTCCAGACCGACTGATTGATGGGTGTCTGGATGGCACCGGGGGCAATGGCCACGACCCGGATACCTTTATCCGCCGTTTCCTGGGCGAGGGTCTTGGTGAACATGGACAGACCTGCCTTGGCGCTGGTATACGCGCTGTAGCCTTCCCAGGGAATAAACTCATGCACGGAGGTGATATTGATGATCACCCCGCGTTTGGCCTTCTCCATGCGTGGGATGGCGGCACGGGCGCAGTAGTAGGGGCCCATGAGATCGACGGCGAGGACTTTTTCCCATACCTGAGGATCATCATCGCCGACGCTGGCGCGCGGGCCATCCATGCCGGCATTGTTGACGAGAATGTCCAGGCCGCCGAAGGCGGATTCGATCTCCTGCAGCAGCCTCTCTACGGCCGCAGGATCAGCCACATCGGCCTGAAAAGCTTGAGCCGTGCCGCCCCGCTTCTGGATGGCCGCGACCACTGCCTCGGCTTCGTCCAGACCTTTCCGGTAATGGACGGCCACCTGTGCCCCGGCAGTGGCCAGCGTCTCGGCAATGGCGCGTCCGAGGCCGCCACTTCCACCCGTGACCAGCGCCCGCCGGCCCTGCAAGTCCAGATTGATCATGCGCCACCTCCGACAATATCGATATGAAAATCCTCGCCCTGCCAGTCGCCGCTGTCGCGCCAGAGGATGGTGAACTGTACGCTGTCCCCGACCCGCAATTTCTGTACCGGCAGGGTAGCGACATGGCCGAGACCCCAGTCTTCCGACTCGGTATCCTGTATCGCCTGCCAGCCGTTGCTGCCCCAGTGTACGGTGAAAGGCGCCCGCAACAACAGCCGCAGTTCCTGTCCTGCGGGCAGTTGACGCGGCCGCTGGCGCAGACGCCAGATCCGGTAGTCGATCTTCGGGACTTTGCCCTGATAGCGCTTCCAGGTCTGCGCCGGGCGGTCCACGGGACGGCCCTGCGCAGCGCTGTGGCACAGCTTGATGAACTCACCGTGGGCCCAGACCAAGGGCATGGCCGAGCCGCTGGGGTGGCCGGGGAACAGGCCCTTCTCCGGTATGGCGTCGGACTCCCAGATCTGTTCCGGCAGTAGTCCACTGTTGCCTGTCATGGCCGCCATGGCGTTGATGTAGGGCACGGCGTCTTCGCCAGCGGCGAGGGCGTAATGACCCCGTTCCCCTACCAGCAAAGGCCAGCCACGACCGATGCCGGTACCGTCAAAGGGGCTGCCATCGGCATGTTCCCCGTAACCGTCGCCATTGTAGCGGTGCCAGACCGGGCCGCAGGGAGTGTCTGTTCGGAGCAGTCCATCCATGACTTTGACCGAGGCGGTGACGTGCGGATCGTCCGCGCTGCGCAGACCGTAACGCACCAGTTGCAGGAAGTCGTTGGCGACCTGTTCGCCAGCGGACAAGTGCGGATCATGAGCCCGGTTCTTGATCAGTACCCACTCCTTCTGGGCGCCATCCTGCACCAGGATATCCTCCGGGATGATGCGGACGTAGTGGCCGGCTACCTGAAAGCGTCTGGCAAGGTCGGTATCGTGCGCAAAGGTCCATTCCTCCAGTCGTGCATTCCAGTAATCGGCCAGCATCAGGGCACAGTCACCGGCCTTGCCGCCCAGGAAGCCGGCACCCTCCACCAGCGCGGCGATGGCCACTGCGAGGGTGAACAGATTGACGCCGCCATCTTCCTCCCAGCGGTCCTGCCCAGTCACCGGCCCCTCGTGGACGATAAAGTGCAAGGCACGGGTGATCATGTCGGTGACCGCTACGTTCTCCAGCATCTGCGCCTCGCGCAATGCCGAGGCGAGGAGCACCGGGAATCCCGTTTCATCGAGCTGCACCCCTTGCCAGAAGGGTTTGCCGCCCAGCCATTGATTCTGTAACCAGTGCCCGTCGGCCTGTTGGGTGCTGATGAGATAGGTCAGTACGTGTCGTGCTTCGGTGGCGGCCCCGAGGGCGAGCAGGGCCCCTGCGCTCTCCACCAGATCTCGGGACCAAACCAGATGATAGCCGCCGCGACTGTCGCTGGACTCCCCCCAGGGCACCGAGAGACTGGCCACCATCGCGCCGGGGAAGGTACGATCCTCATGTACCTTGAGAATGTTGGTGGAGCGAGCGTACAGGGCTTTAGCCGCCGCCGGCAGTTTGCTGACACAGTGGTGGGTGGGATGGCGTTGGTGCCAGGCATTCCAGCCGGCGCTGTAATCCGCCGCGCGGCTCTGAAAGCCCTCGGCCAGGGAGGACCAGGCGTTGGTGGCGGCGGCTTCCTTGCTGGTGCCAAGACCCAGGGCCAGGGTGCCCTGCCGTGGCAGACGACCCGCCAAGGCCACCTCACCTGGTCCGGCCTCCTGATATGCCCACTGCATCCGTCCGTTCTGATGAAAATCCTGCCAGAGATCACTGGCACCCACTTCGCCCACCGTGCAGCGTTCCAGTGCCGGATAGCCGTCGGCGTTGCGGCAGGTGAGCGCCAGGCCAAAAGGTCCCTGTTCTGCCCAGAGTACTGGCCGGCCTTCCCAATCACCTACCCACGCGCAGTTGTTTTCGGCATCCTCACCGAGACGTGCGGAGCAGAGCAGATAAGGCCGCAGCGCGGCATCGCCCTCCAGATGGAAGTCGAGCAGGAGCACATCCCGTTCCGGGTCTGCGCAGATTTTCAGGGTGAAGTCGAAGCGGTCGTGATGATGGTGGATGATGGGCAGAGGAACGAGGGGGTCCTCCATTTCCAGTCGGGGTTCTGGCAGGGCCTTCAGTTCCTGCCAGAACCCCTGATCATCGGCAACGATGAAGCCGAGGTCGCGAATCTGAGGGATGTCGATACGCGGGTAAAAGACTTCGGTGACAATCCCCCGGCCCGTGGTAAACCAGATTTTTCCGCTGCCCAGCGCCGTGCCCACGCAGGATTTCCGGGCGGTGGACCAGACGGGGTGGCGCCAAGCGGCAGCGGGCGCTTTGCTTGGGTTACCCACTCAGAAAAGGCTCTTGATGGTGTTCATCAGTCTGTCGCCGATATCCGTTCCCGCGCCACTTGTCGTTGACGCCGTGGGCGCGGCAACGGGCGGATATCCTGCAAGATAATCACTGACGCCGATGACATTGCTGCCACCGCTGATGGTCGGGCCGGTCACCGAGGGTGGCCGGAAGAATCCGGTAGACGGGCTGCCCGCCATGGCCGTCCGCATATAGTGAATCCAGATCGGCAACGCCTCCCGCGCACCCGCAGCCCAGCGGCCCATGGTGCGGTTGTCGTCGTAGCCCACCCAGACGCTGGTGGTGATGCGCGGGCTAAACCCGTTGAACCAGGCGTTGTTTTCGTGGTTGGTCGTGCCGGTTTTGCCGGCGATGTCATTGCGCCCGAGGCTCTGGGCGGCGACACCGGTCCCGATTTTGATCACTTGCTGCATCATTTCGGTCAGCAGGTAGGCCACCCCGGGGGGTATGGCCGTCTGCTGGGGGGGCGGAGTATAGCCCATGGGGCAGTTGAGCAGGGAGATCTGGGTGCCACGACTGTTCACGATTCTGGTGATGAGATAGGGCTTGGGCAAAAAACCGCCACTGGAGAAGACCGCGTAGGCGCGAGCGAGTTGCAGGGGGCTGTAGTCCCCCGCGCCCAGCACCATGGACGGCACCTGAGGCACCTGCTTTGCCGGAAAACCAAAGCGTTGCACATACTGCGCCGCGTAGGGAATGCCGATATCCATCAGGATACGCACACTGGGCACGTTGTGGGAGTAAGCCAGGTTCGACCATACCGGGATCGGCGTATTGGAGAACTGGTTACTGTAGTTGGTCGGTACATAGACCTGGCCGGTGGGCAGGGTGATGGACAGGGGGGTGTCCGGAATCGGGGTCTGGGGCGTCATGTAGGTGTTCTTGCCCGAAGCCAGCAGTGCCGGCGCATCCATGGCCGCGGCGTAGACGAACGGCTTGAAGCCCGATCCGGGTTGCCGGTAGGCAAACACGGCGCGATCGAAATGGCTGAGTTCATAGCTGAAGCCGCCCACCAAGGCGTGGATGGCCCCGGTGCGACTGTCCAGACTGACCAAGGCACCCTGTACCTGGGGAATTTGTGAAAGCTGCCAGCCCGCGTTCTTCCCGGCCGAGGACCAGACATTGGCTCCCCATTCCTGGCCAGCCCCCGCCGTGACAGCGTTGACATAAGGGCGTAGCCAGATCAGGTCGCCGCTGTGCAGGACCGCGTTTACCGTACGCGGCATGGGTGCGCCCACGCGGGGGCGTGCCCAGTTGACGTCGCGCAGGGTCAGCGTGACATTTTTTCTGCCTTCCAGAGAGACCGTGGCGCTTTTGGGGTCGGCGCCCACCACTACACCCCATTTGAGGTTGGCCGGGTCATGTGGTGGCAATAGGTCAGGCCGCTTGCCGGCGAGAGCCGCCTGTAGCGCAGCCCCGCTGAGACGTGCGATGGGGCCGCGGTAGCTTTTGGGGTCCATGCTGGAGAGCCCCATATCGTAGTTCTCCAAGCCCACGGCAATCGCCTCATTCGCCGCTTCCTGATCTTTGGGCACGATGGTGGTATACACCTTGAGGCCGGAACGGTAAGTGAAATCGCTGCCAAATTGCTGGGTGAGCCAACTGGCGATCCAGTCGGTGACGTAGGGCGCGCCATTGCTGGCGGCGGCATGATAGCGCGAGAGAATGGGTTCCGCATTGGCCTTCGCCTCCTCATCCGCAGAAATATAGCCGAGCTTTTCCATGCGTTTGAGCACATAGCTGCGGCGCCTCCTGGCGAGATCGGGATTCACTACGGGGTTCAACACCGAAGGCGCCGGTGGTAGGCCGGCAATGGTTGCCATCTCCCCCAGGGTCAGTTCGCTGACGCCTTTTCCGAAATAGGTCCGGGCCGCTGCCTGCACGCCGTAGGCCCCTTGCCCGAGATAAATCTTGTTCAGATAAAGCTCGAGAATCTGCTTATGGGTAAAATGAGCGGCGAGTTTGTATGCCAGGAGAATTTCCGCGATCTTCCGGGAAATGGTTTTTTGCGGAGTCAGGTAAAAGTTCCGGGCCACCTGCTCCGGGATGGTGCTGGCACCCTGCATCGGCGCCATATGAATGATGTCCACCGCCGCCGCACGCAGAATACCGGGATAACTGACCGGATAATACAGCGGGTTGTTACTGTAGAAACGAGCGTTTTCAGCGGATATGAAGGCCTCCTGCAACCGGGCCGGAATCTGGTCGAGGGGCAGCGCATATCGCATCTGAGGACCGACCTCCTGCAGCAGCGCGCCGTTCGCCGCGTATATCCGCAAGGGTTCATCCGGATGCCATTCCTTGAGTTCGTGGACAGGCGGTAGAGTTTGCCAGATGCGGTAGACATAAATGCCGACACCGATCCCGATATTGATCAGAATCAGCAGGATGATCAGTAAAATCCAGCGTCCATAATGGTGGCGCTTCGGTTGCCTGGAGCGCGCGCGCGGGGTATTCGCTTGAGCCATTCCGTTTCTTTCCGTATGTATGAGTACTTCGCAAAGTGCATTCTGGCCTGCACTTTGCGAAGTATCCTATCCCGGCTTTTGCATTGCGATGCGGCCGATGGCGCAATACTATACCACCATGAATCTCAAGAGTCGCTTTGCGCCCAGCCCCACCGGTTACCTGCACCTTGGCAATGCCCGCACAGCCCTTTTCGCCTGGCTGGCGGCGCGCGGCGCGGGTGGAACATTCATTTTACGTCTGGAAGATACAGATCAGCAGCGCTCCCCCGAGATCTATGAGAGGGCCCTGCTGGAAGATCTGCGGTGGTTCGGCATCGACTGGGACGAAGGTCCGGATCGGGGGGGCGATCACGGCCCCTACCGGCAGATGGAGCGTCTGGCCGTTTATGGCCGGTACTATGCCCATTTGCAGTCCAGTGGACAGGCTTATGCCTGCTATTGCAGCGCCGACGACCTCGCCGCGGAGCGCGCTGTGCAGCGTTCCGCCGGAAAGGCGCCGCGCTATGGGGGGCGCTGCCGGCACCTCGACGCCGCGGCGCGGGCCGAGCGCGAGGCGGCCGGGTTATTGCCTACCCTGCGGTTCCGGGTGCCGGATCAGGGTACCCTCACGGTGCCGGATCTGGTCTGGGGTGAGCGACATTATGCGCTGGCCGATCTGGGGGATTTTGTCATCCGTCGCAGCGACGGCAGCCCGGCTTTTTTTTTCGCCAATGCGGTCGACGACGCGCTGATGGAGGTGAATCTGGTTTTGCGCGGCGAGGATCATCTGACCAATACGCCCCGGCAAATTTTGATATTGCAGGCGCTGGGTTTACCGGTTCCCGCTTATGGGCACCTGCCTTTATTGCTCGGGGCCGACGGTCAGCCCCTGTCCAAACGATACGGAGCTGCCAGCCTGCGTGATCTGCGCAAGGACGGTTATCTGGCCGCGGCGCTGCGCAACTACCTTGCCCGTCTGGGTCATCATTACAGCGCGACGGGCTTTCTGGATAGCAGGGCGTTGGCGCAGGGCTTTGCGCTGAACCAGATCAGCCGGGCGCCCAGCCATTTTGATATGGTGCAGTTGCAGCACTGGCAGCACGAAGCGGTGCAGTCGCTGGACGATGCCGCCGTCTGGAACTGGCTCGCGCCACTGCTGCGGGGTAAGGTGCCGATGGGGCTGGAAATGCCTTTCGTGGCGGCGGTGCGTGCCAATATCCTGCTGCCTGGCGATGCCCTGGATTGGGCCGAGCGCTGTTTTGGCGCTCCCGCGTTGGCTGCCGATGCAGTCGAGGCTATCACCGGAGTCAGTCCGGAGTTCTGGTCCGTCGCTCAGGCGACGCTGCAGGCGTCCGGTGGAGACTACCGGCGCTGGACAAAAGCCTTGCAGCAGGCTAGCGGGCGTCGCGGCAAGGCGTTGTTCATGCCCCTGCGCGCCGCACTCACCGGGCTCACCCACGGCCCGGAACTGGCGGCGCTCCTTCCCCTCATCGGCGAAGAGCGCGCCCTGGCGCGTCTCCATGCCGCTGCCCGACGCCCCTCAACGCCCATCGAGACCACCCTATGATCAATCTGCCCGTAGTGACCCTCTTTGACACCCTGCGCCGCAGTAAAACGCCGCTAGAGGTGCTGCGCCCCAATCATGTGGGACTCTATGTCTGCGGGATGACCGTATACGACTTCTGTCATCTCGGCCATGCCCGGGTCATGGTCACCTTCGATACGGTGGTGCGCTATCTGCGTGAGCGCGGATATGAGGTGACCTACGTTCGCAATATCACCGATATCGACGACAAGATCATTCGTCGGGCGTTGGAGTGTGGCGAGTCGATTCAGTCACTCACGGCACGTTTCATCGATGCCATGCATGAAGATGAGGCGGCGTTGCTCTGCCGGAGACCTGATCTGGAACCGCGGGCGACGGAGCATGTGGGCGCCATGCAAACCCTGATCGGCGAACTCATCCACAGAGGGCATGCCTATGTGGCGGCCAATGGCGATGTGTACTACGCGGTGCGCAGTTTTCCGGAGTATGGCCGCCTTTCCGGCAAGTCCATCGACGAGTTGACGTCGGGTGCGCGGGTCGAAGTCGGCGAAGAAAAACGCGATCCTCTGGATTTTGCCCTGTGGAAAGCGGCCAAGCCCGGCGAGCCGTCCTGGCCTTCAGCGTGGGGAGAGGGGCGGCCGGGCTGGCATATCGAGTGCTCCGCCATGTCCGCCGACGCCCTGGGCTGTGCCTTTGACATACATGGCGGTGGTGCCGATCTGCAGTTCCCGCATCATGAGAATGAAATCGCCCAGTCCCAGGGCGCGGGCTGTGCTTTTGCCCATTACTGGATGCACAACGGCTTTGTTCGCATCAACGACGAGAAAATGTCAAAATCCCTGAATAATTTCTTCACGGTGCGGGAGCTTCTGCCCCGCTATTCCGGCGAAGTGCTGCGTTTTTTCATTCTCTCCAGCCATTACCGCAGCCCATTGAATTATGCGGAAGACGCGCTGGAGCAGGCGAGAGCGGGCCTCACGCGGCTCTATACCGCCCTGCGTGGAATGCCCAGACCTAAAATCGTGGCGGAGATGGGGAGCGAGTGGCGGGAGCGTTTCCATGCCGCCATGAGTGATGATTTTCATACGCCGGCAGCCCTTGCCGTGCTTTTTGATCTGGCCCGCGAACTGAATCGCCTGCGGGACGAAGGCAGTGAGGTGGCAGCGCCGCTCGCCACCCTGTTACGGGAACTGGCGGGTGTGCTGGGCTTGCTGCAACAGGACGCCGAGGGTTTTCTTCGCGGCCACGACGCGGACGTATCCTGGATCGATGGCCGTATTGCCGCGCGCGCCGCGGCGCGACAGGCCCGTGATTTTGCCGGAGCCGACGCCATCCGGCAGGAATTGACAGCCGCTGGAGTCATCCTCGAAGATGGCCCCGGCGGTACCACATGGCGGCGGGGCTAAGGCACTACTACGCCCCGGTTTCTAGCGCGACGTCGCCGTTGCTCAACCGTCGCCCAGCGGGAAAGACTGCTGCTCGGCTTCACCGGGGACGGCAACAGATACTGCTCCGCCATGTTCCATGGTCTCCACGGCCAGTAAGTCACCCTGCACGGGTTCCGGGGTGGGCTCCTGCCGCACTGCCATCCGCAAGGATTCCCGAGTGGTGTCTTTGACCGGTTCTTGAACGGTCAAGGACGCGGGCTCCTCTGCAGGCAGGCTTTCTACCTCCCGTGCCGGATCATTTTGAAAGGTCGGATCGGCGGCCGGAGTCCGCGTCGTGGCGGGGACCAGCATCTGGTGCCAGTCGGCAGCGGCGGGTACCGAGCCGGGATAGACGAGTTCCTCCAGGGCATGGCTGTCATCCTCGGGGCCCGCCAGCAGATCGTTATCCTGAAATTCCTCTGTCGTATAGCTGCCCTCAGGGGCTTCCTCATCTGCCGAAGAGGATTCGGCACCATTCTCTCCACCCTGGGTGGAACGCCGGGCGCGCGCCCGGCGTCCACCGCGGCGCCGGCGCCGGCCACTGCGCCCCTCGCCGCTGTTTTCCTGCTCATCGCTGCTGATCTCGCTGGCCTGCTCCGTGCTTGCCGACATCTCGGCACCACTGGTTTCCGCCAGGAAAGTCGCGGCATCAACGGGCACATAACGGGATACCAGCGCCCGCACCAGGCGGGCCAGAATGCCTTCTTCCGGCGGAACGACCTTGGCAGGTACTTTCGCCTTCGGGCTGCTGGGTGCCGGTGGTGTGCGTAGTGGTGGCAACACCTCGGGCGGTGGCGGTGCGGTCAACGGACTCAGGGCCGCGGATTCGTTCGTCGGGCGGCTGGGGCGTGCGGGCAGGGCGTTGCCTTCACCCCCAGGCGCCGGAGCCGTCCGGCCGCTGCCGCCCTCCACGCGCGTCCGCTGAATCTGATAATGGGGCGTAACCATCTCTGGCGTGGGAATGACCAGAATACGGGTGTCGGTTTTGGCCTCGAGTTCCAGAATCTGGCGGCGTTTTTCGTTGAGCAGATAGACGGCCACATCCACCGGTACCTGACACTCTACCTCGGCGGCACCGGTTTTCATGCACTCCTCATACAGCAGGCGCAGGACGTGCATGCTGGTGGCTTCGCAGCCCCGTATCTGACCGGTACCGTTGCAGCGCGGGCAGGGCTCGGAAGAGGCTTCCTCCAGGCTCGCACCCAGACGTTGCCGGGACATTTCCATGAGGCCAAAGCGGGAGATGCGCCCCAACTGTACCCGGGCCCGATCCAGCTTGAGTGCCTCCTTGAGTTTGTTCTCCACTTCGCGCTGGTGTTTGGGAGATTCCATATCGATGAAATCGACCACGATAAGCCCGCCCAGATCACGCAGGCGAATCTGCCGGGCGATCTCCTCAGCGGCTTCCAGGTTGGTCTGAAATGCGGTCTCCGCAATATCCTGTCCCTTGGTGGCGCGCCCCGAATTCACGTCGACGGCCACCAGCGCTTCGGTGTGGTCGATGACGATGGCTCCCCCCGACTCCAGGCGCACTTCGCGGCTGAATGCGGACTCGATCTGCTGCTCGATCTGGTAGCGGGAGAAAAGAGGTACGTCGTTGTCGTAGTATTTCAGGCGATGCACCATTTTCGGCATCATGGAGCCCATGAACTGCACCGCGGCATTGTAGGCGCCTTCCTCGTCGATCAGCACCTCGCCGATATCCTCGGAAAAGTGATCGCGCAGGGCGCGAACCACGACATTACCCTCCTGATAAATCAGGAAAGGCGCGGCGCGCGGCGCCGCCGTATCGACGATGGCCTGCCAGATCTGTTTGAGGTATTCCAAGTCGCGCTGCAGGGCCTCCAGCTCCTGGCCGATCCCCGCGGTACGGGCGATGACGCCCATGTTTTCGGGGATGTCCAGGAGCTGGAGGTGCTGGCGGATCTGGGTGCGGTCCTCGCCTTCGATGCGTCGGGAGACGCCACCGGCACGCGGATTGTTCGGCATCAGCACCAGATAGCGTCCGGCCAGACTGACGAAGGTGGTGAGCGCCGCGCCTTTGCTGGAGCGTTCTTCCTTGTCTACCTGAACGATGATTTCCTGACCTTCCCGCACCAGATCCTGAATGCGCTTGCGGCCCTGCTCCTGCTGCTGGAAGTACTCCCGGGCGATCTCCTTGAGGGGCAGAAAACCGTGCCGTTCGGCACCGTAGTCGACGAAGGCGGCTTCGAGGCTCGGCTCCACACGGGTGATGCGGCCCTTGTAAATATTGCTTTTTTTCTGTTCCCGGTACGCGCGTTCAATATCCAGATCGAGGAGTTTTTGACCATCTACCAAAGCCACCCGCAACTCCTCCGCGTGGGTAGCATTAATCAACATCCGTTTCATAAGTTCTTCTTTCTCCGGCGCTCAACCCACAAGCCCAAGGGGCCCACCAGGGAGCGCAGCGTTTGTAATTGGGACCGACGGGGTTACCGTCGATGCTGAAATTGGGGCCGCGCTCCGAGAAGCGCAGCGTCCCAAGTCGAAATATATGCCATAAAAGAATAGAATCGCAAATGAAAAAAGCACAGAGGCAGGGAAAATGGCGGAAAACGGGGTGCGACAATGGCAGGTGACCGACGCGGAAGCCGGGCAGAGGCTGGATAACTTCCTCTTGCGGGTGATGAAAGGTGTGCCGCGCTCCCATATCTACAAAATCCTGCGCAGCGGCGAAGTTCGGGTGAACAAGGGGCGGGCGCGACCGCACTACCACCTGGCAGAGGGCGACGTGCTGCGACTGCCGCCGGTGCGGGTGGCGGCGCCCAGCGATCCCGCCGTACTGCCAGCCTACCTGCAGGGCCAGTTGGAAGCCGCTGTCCTTTACGAAGACTCCCATCTGCTGGTGCTGGACAAGCCCAGCGGGCTGGCCGTGCATGGGGGATCGGGCTTGAGCTGGGGCGTCATCGAAGCATTGCGCCAGTTGCGGCCCGATGCCCGTGAACTGGAGCTGGTACATCGCCTGGACCGCGACACCTCCGGCTGTCTGATATTCAGCAAGAAACGCTCGGCGCTGCGTGCGCTCCATGAAGCCCTGCGGGCAGGCCTCATGGAGAAACGTTATCTGGTGCTGGCGGCCGGTGACTGGCAGGGCGAAGCGCGTTCCGTGCGTCTGGCCCTGCGCAAGAACACCCTGCAGTCCGGCGAGCGCATGGTGCGGGTGGACCCAGTGGAGGGTAAGGCCGCACATACACATTTCCTGCCACTGGAACGTTTCCGCGGCGCGGTGCTGTTGCAGGCGGACCTCGATACCGGGCGTACGCACCAGATTCGGGTTCACCTGCAAGCGATTGGGCATGCGGTGGCAGGCGATGAGAAATACGGCGATGCGGCCTTCAACCAGCGTCTGCGCGCCCTGGGCCTGCGGCGACTTTTTTTGCACGCGGCCCTGGTGGCCTTCCGCCACCCGCAGGACGGCCGGCCCATGCGCATCGAGGCCCCGCTGCCTGCTGATCTGCAAGCCATTCTCACCCCACTGCGTAAGGAGTCTGCCGGATGATTTTGCCCCCTGATGATTGCCGACTGATCATTTTCGATTGGGACGGCACCCTCATGGACAGCATTTCTACCATCTGCGGCTGTCTGGCCCATGCTTTTGGCTATGCAGGGCTGGCGGATCGCGGAACGCAGCAGTACCGGGAAATCATCGGATTGGGACTGGAAGACGCCTTGGCGGCTCTCGCCCCCGATGCGGATAGGTCTACCCGGGAACGGATTCTGGCGGGTTACCGGGAGTGCTTTTTCGGCACGCCGGTCCGTGAAATGCCCCTCTTTCCGGGGGTGGAAGACACGGTGGTGCAACTCGCCGATGCTGGCTATGAGATCGCCGTGGCCACCGGCAAAGCCCGCCGCGGCCTGGATCGGGTGCTGGGCGAGCATCCCCGACTCGCCGCTTGCATCAGCGCCAGTCGCTGTGCCGATGAAAGCCGCTCCAAACCAGACCCCCTGATGCTCCGCGAACTGCTACGGCACTACGATCTGCCCCCAGCGGCGGCCATCATGGTGGGCGACACCGTGCACGACATGGAAATGGCCGTGGCCGCCGGGGTCTTGCCGGTGGGGGTGCTCTGCGGCGTACACGGCGCGGAACGCCTGGATGCCAGCGGTGCCGCGATGTGTTTTGCCGACCCCACCGCCTTGCCTGGGTGGCTCATTCGCAAACGCCCCAGGTTTGAATAGCTGTCGCAACATTCGGGATAATCTCAAGGATTCAGGATGTGGAGATATGGTGGTACACTGGTTCATCGCTGGTGAACGGGGCAAGCGGCTCAAGGGCGGTGAGGAATGATGATATCTGCTGTTCTGCTGTTGGCGCTGTTATCAGCGTGGATATTGCTGGAGTTGTACCTGGAATACTTTTTCCGTTCCCCCATGAATGCGAACAGGCAGGATGGCGGGTCTTCGAAAATATTCAACATCGTGATCCTGTCCAGCGTAGGAAGCTGGGCGTTCGTGTTGGCGCTGGAGATCCGCCAGGAGCCACATATCGCGCTCTATCTGCCGCGGGTGGGGGTTTCGTTACTGGTGGCGGGACTCATGTTGCGAACATACGCGATCATGACGTTGAGGAGATATTTCACCGTGGATCTGGCCATTCAGCCCGGACACCGGCTGATCCGGCATGGACCCTATCGCATGGTGCGCCATCCGTCCTATACGGGTGCGCTGCTCTGTTTTTTGGGGTTGGCGCTGTCGTTTGGCTACTGGGCCACCGCCATCCTGATCGTCGTTCCTGTCATTTTGGCCTACCTCTGGAGAATCGCCAAAGAGGAACGCATACTCGCGGATGCCTTCGGGATCGCTTATCAGGAATACCGCAACTGCACGTACTGCCTTGTTCCCGGTATCATTTAGCGGGTTCCTGCGAAGCGGCCAGGACCGCATCCTGGTCCAACGCCGCACGGATCTCCGCGGCATGGGTCAGCAACAGCGTATGCGAGCCTGACTCCAGGAGATGGAACTGCGCCGTCGGCAAATGTGCAGCCATCGCCAGACCAACCTGCAGACTGTTCACATGATCCTGCGCACCCTGCCAGACATGCACCGGCACCCGGATGTCCTCCAAATGGAAGGGCCAGGGGCGGTTGAGCACCGCGAAATCGTCAGCCATCCCTGCAGTCCCTTGCCGCAACGCCTCCCGCAAGTCGTCGCAAAGCTTCGCCAGAACGTCGGGCGCCATCAGCAGGGCATGGTCCCGGGTAGTCATCTTTGCCGCGAACTGCGCCACGAAGCGCTCCGGCCTCCGCTGCATACCCGCCATTCTGAGGCGCAACAACGCCCTGAAAAGCCACGGTGCATGGCGCACCAGGATAAAGATGGTGTGGTCCTGAAGACCGAATGCGGATCGTACCTCGGGAAGCTCCGCCGGTCCCGAGCTGCTCGCCAGATGCACGGTGCGCACTCGCCCCGGCATGGCGCGGGCGCAGGCCAGCGCGTAGGGACCACCGCCGGAGAAACCCAGCACGTGAAAGGCGTCCAGCCCCAGATGCTTTGCCAGAGCTTCGCCCGTCGCCGCCACTTCGGTCATGGTCAGTCCCGGCTGCCGGTCCGATGCTCCATATCCCGCCCGGTCGAAGGCGACCCAGCGCAGACCGTTACGCAGGGCTGCAGGCAGCAACTCCAGTTGCAGGCGGGAGCCGGGCGTACCGTGAAGGAACAATACCGGCAACCTCCCGTTCGGGTCACCGATGTCTTCATAGGATACGACCCGGCCGGAATCCGAGGTGAACGACCGTTTCATCTTTCAGGCATTGTGTTCGGTCGCAGGCGATCTGCCGGGGCAGTCCACTTCGTGCCGTCGGTAAGGATGCTCTGCCTGGCCGCCGCACACGGTCGTACCCCGCTCCATGGCGGAATCTACACCGTGGTATTGATCATGGAGATCACCGGATCCGATTCGTGTACGGCGATTATATTGATCCCAAATTGGAATGTTTTATAGCCTAACCCGGTAACGAATCCGATCAGTTCGTTTTCCTCTGACTTGATTTTTTCAATGAGCATGCCCGGCTTATTGCGTATGATCGTTTCCCTTGCGCCATGGAGCACATCGATTTCCATCCCCTCGACATCAATTTTGATAAAATCCACCCGTCCGCTTATCGCCTGATCAATGGCAACCATCCGCGTCCGGATGGCTTTTTCTTCGGAATAGTCTATTTCCTGGCCGATGAATTCGTTGCTTGCCGATTTTTTCAATTCCAGGCTGCCGTAGCTCGACGGCAGGTTGTAGTCCGGTGACGGAACCCCGATGAACCCGTTGCCGGCGCCGACGGCGGCCCATTCGGCTCTGGCGTTGAAGCAGTTGTTGATGGCGATGTTTCCGGCCAGCGCATAAAAAATTCTTTCCTGCGCTTCAAAGGCGACCACCGATCCCCAACCGTACATGAGCTTTGCCCACTCTATGGTGTGAACGCCTATATTGGCGCCGCAATCGATGGCAAAGACGCCATCGCCATGGTGGGTTCTTCTGGCGGATAACAACTGCAGGACGAGATCCACTTCGGGCTGGTCGAAAGACGACGACGTGAGTATTTGATGGCCAACGCCAAATGCCCCGCCGGGAACGATTCTGTAGTCATTTCTGTTGACTATCATGGCGCCATGATTGGTTGACGCCATGACAAATGCAATTGGTCTGAAGGTGGTCAATGTTGAATCCTCATGAATTACAGGCGCCTCGATCAGGATCTATCGATCTCGCGCCCGGAAACAGGCGTGGCGTGGGAGTCCAGAGGGTTTGGGCCATAACGGTTCTCTCCTGGGCTTCCCGGCAGGATGGTGAAGATGAAGATCGTAAGGCCCAGCGCGATGCCGATCAAGCCCAATATGCCCAAGACTATTGCCATACCGCCACTGGGCAGACCAGCCTGCAGATTTTGGGTATTGTGCATGATAGTGGTCCTGAAGATCGCATATCCCAACGCTCCGTCGAGCAGGAGCCCGTTGATAAAGGAGACGCCAACCCACCAACCCGTCCGTCCAATGTCGTGAACACGACGGACCGTAACCATCAGCATTGGTACGACAGTGGCCAGGGCTACCAGCCAGAACCCCATCGTGACAATCGAAAGGAGAATGGAAGGGGTGCTGGACTGACCGTGGGTTCGGACATAGGTACCCAGTAGCTGTACGGCAATATTCAACAATAGATAGAATAAAAGGAAATACCAGTATTCCGAGCGCGGCGCCCGGCCGCTTCTAGTGAAAAACTTTTGATACCCTGACATAATGGATTGTTGCATATTCATTTATGCCCCTTTTGTACCGAACTTGCGGCACGCGATCAGCTTACGGAGCAACGGCATTTTTGAGAAGTTGGTGCGAAAGGCGAGACTCGAACTCGCACGGCCGTAACCGCTGGAACCTAAATCCAGTGCGTCTACCAATTCCGCCACTCTCGCATTCGCGCTATCTTATGCGGAATGTCGTTTGTAGACAATGAGCGGGGTGCGGAAATGGCCAAGTCACAGCAACAGTCCCGTTTGCGGCGCTTGCTGGTGGTGGAATCGGCGCGGATCATGGCCGACGAAGGGGTGGTGGACTTCCGGGTGGCCAAGGAAAAGGCGGCGCGCCGCCTGGGCGCCGGCGGCGACGCCCAGCAGGACTGGCCAAGTAATGCGGAGATCGAGGAAGAGCTTCAGTCGCGTCTGCAGCTTTTCCACGGTCAGGTTCATGAGGCGGAGTTGCGCCAGCTCCGCGAGCAGGCTGCGCAGGCCATGCAGTGGCTGGCGGAGTTTCGGCCGCGTCTGACCGGGCCGGTTCTGACCGGGACGGCGACGCGCCACGCGCCCGTCACCCTCCATCTTTTTGTGGACGCGCCGGAGAGCGTGATTTTTTTTCTGATGGATCAGAAGGTAGCTTATGAAGAAGTCTGGCAGCGGCTTCATTATGGGGATGCCCCGGCCCGGGATTATCCTTGCCTGAAGCTGAATTTTGCCGGGGCGGATCTGCGTCTGGTCCTCTTTGATCTGGACGAGGACCGGCGCAGTCCCGCATCCCCCGTGGACGGCCGACCTTTGCGCAGGGCGACGCTCGCGCAGTTGCAGAAATTGCTGGTGGAATCCGTCCCGAACCCCGTCTGACACCCTTTATTACCGCTCCCTGCGGGCCGCCGCAAGCGCGTTTTTTGCCACCCCGATGGCAGCCCCCGAACGGTAAGGGGGATTATGGGCGTGCTTTGGCGCGATCGTACTGTACGGGCCAGGCGATATCGACGCCGAGTTCTCGGGCCGCGTGCAGGGGCCAGTAGGGGTTGCGCAGCAGTTCCCGGGCCAGGGCCACGGCGTCAGCCTGTTCGGTGACGAGGATGTGTTCTGCCTGCATCGCCTCGGTGATGAGGCCGACAGCGACGGTGGGCATGCCGACCTCCTGGCGGATGGCGCTGGCGAAAGGCGTCTGGAAGCCGGGGCCGGCGGGGATGACGGCATCCGGCGTCATGCCACCGCTGCTGCAATCGATGACGTCCACGCCACGGTCCTTCAACGCTTTGGCGAGGACGACGGACTGCTCCAGATCCCAGCCGCCGCGCACCCAGTCCGTGGCGGAAATCCTCACCCAGAGGGGCAGATCTTCGGGCCACACCGCGCGCACGGCAGCGGTGATTTCCAGTGGCAGGCGCATGCGGTTTTCCAGGCTGCCGCCGTAGTCGTCGGTCCGCTGGTTGCTGATGGGGGACAGAAAGCTGTGCAGCAGATAGCCGTGGGCCATGTGCAGTTCCAGAACCTCGAATCCCGCGGCCAGTGCACGTCTGGCCGCGGCCACAAAGTCCCTGCGTACCTTCTCCAGGTTCTGGGCGTCCATGGCGTGGGGCACGGTATGGCTGTGGTGGAAGGGCAGGGCACTGGGTCCCAGAGGCTCCCAGCCGCCCTCGGCATCGGGCGCAATGGGGTCGCCACCGAGAAAGGGCGGCCGGGTGGACGCCTTCCGTCCCGCATGGGCGATCTGAATGGCGGTGACCGTCCCCTGCGTCTTCATGAACGCCACGATGGGAGCCAGTGCCCGCGCCTGCGCATCCGTCCAGATACCGAGGTCGCGGGGGGAAATGCGGCCTTCCGGGCTGATGGCAGCCGCTTCCACCATGACCAGCCCGGCGCCACCCACGGCGCGGCTGCCGAGATGCACCATATGCCAGTCCCCAGCGACGCCATCGGGTGTGGAATACTGGCACATGGGCGCCACGCAGATGCGGTTGCGCAGGGTGACGCTGCGTAACGTCCAGGAGGAAAACAGCTTGTGCGTCATGCGGATGCTCCGAGGTAACGGGTGAAGTGGTCAAGGGTCAGGCGCCAGCCTTCCTGCGCGGCATCGGGACGGAAGCTGCCCCGGGGATCCGCAAAAAAGCCGTGTGGCGCACCCGGAAACACGGTCAGGGTATAGCGTTTGCCGGCGGTGCTGAGCGCGGTGGCGATGCGACCATGTTCTTCGGGGGTGATGGATTGGTCCTCCGCGCCGTAAAGCAGCAGCAGCGGCGCCCGCATCTGGTCCACCAGATGCAGCACTGGCTTACGTCCGACGGAATCCTGATCGGGGGCAATACCGCCGCCGTAGAAGGCGACCGCGGCGCGAAGCTGGTCTGCATGGATGGCATTGGCCATGAAGGCGTAGCGTCCGCCCATACAGAACCCCAGCGCCCCGATGGCGTCCTTGCGCACCTCGGCACGTTGCTGCAGTGCCTGGATGGCCAGGCCCGCCTCCTGCATGACGACTGCGTCGTTCAGGGTCTTGAGGTGGCCGATGGCACCGTCAAAGTCGGAATAATCATAGGTCTTGCCGTGATACAGGTCGGGCACCATGGCGCAATAACCCGCCCGGGCAAGACGCTGGGCCACGTCCTGAAAGTGTGCGTTGACTCCGAAGGCCTCGATGAAGACCAGCACGGCCGGGTATGGACCCACGCCGACGGGGCGGGCATACCAGGCGCGTGGGCCGTTTTCCAGTTGAACCCATTCAGAGGTGATCTGCGACATGATATCTCCTTGCTGCGGTCAGGAAGCAGAAAAAAGCGGCACGCCGGAAATTGCGAAGCAAATGTTCACGGCACGCTACGGGACGCTACTATCAGGCGGCCAGTGACTGGACGTAGAGTTGCAACTGTCGCAAACAACGCCGATAGGCTTCGACGGACTGCGCATTTTTGCCCAGGCCGACGCAGCCTTCGATGGCGGCAACGATGAAGAGTGCTACCTCTTTCGCCTCGACGTCGGTGCGCACCTTGCCGGCGGTCTGCCCCCTGGCCAAGGCGTCGGCCATGACCGCGACCCAGCGATCGAGAATCTGCTGCAACCCGCAGCGGAACGCCTCATCGAGGGGGCTCATCTCCTGGATGAGATTATTGAGGGGACAGCCGTAGCGGATGACGGATTCGTCGGCAGTAGTGATTTTTTCTTCGAGAATACGCTGGAGGCTGACCAAAGGGTCATCGTGCTCGGCAAAAGGGGCGAACCACCGCACCGCAAGTTGCGGCGCAATCACTTCTTCGACTACGGCCAGCCCCAGTTCGCGCTTGGTGCCGAAGTGATGGTAGAGCGCGCCTTTGCTTACCGAGGTATTGGCAAGAATGCGTTCCAGGCTGGCCGCCTGAAAGCCGGATTCCAAAATCTCGATATAGGCGGCGTCCAGTAGATCGCTGCGGGTCTGCTCCGGGTTACGGGTTTTCCGTAGGGGCTGTATCATCATGCAATTAAGGATACCGACCAATCGGTATCTTGTCAAGGAAATGCATGTGCTTTTCCGGCAAGATGCGGTCGGTGAAGCAAGGGCAGTGCGAGGGGGTAGTACGTTGGCCGCCTGGATCAAGGGGGGTACACTGATCGGCAGGATGTGAATGGAGGGATGGATATGCAGGCATCGGTAGATTTTCAGCGACAGGGCGACAAGCAGAATTCCGCTTTTTTTGAGGAGTGGCTGGGACGGTTGCTGGAAGACCGTGACCGCCAGGGTCTCAGCGAAAATATCGGCCGTATCGACAGTCTGATGATCACGGTGGAGCCCGGGCATTCCGCGGCCTATGTCGGCGAACTCTGCCTGATGACGCCTTATGACTACCTGGTTACCCTGGAAACAGAGCAGCACTCGACGCACATCCTGCGAATCGACATGAATGCCCCCGACGTGTTGGTGCGGGAGGTGAAAGATCCCAACCTGCACGGTATTTTTCGCAGTCTCAACGAGGTCTACCCCATCGGGGCGCGGCGGCCGAACTCCCGATATATGGGGGAAATCTTTCAGGTTAAAAACCTGCATGAGGTGGTGGAGGCGCAGAAGGGCCGGGAAATCCGTTTTTTCAATCAGGAGCAGGTTCGCCACCTGGAGTTGCCGGGGAATATGGCCATCGTCAAACCGTCTCCCTATACCCACAATATCGTCGGTTACTGGGAGCGCCCGGACGACCACATCCGGGTCTATTCCCTGGGGCTGTCCTTCATCCGGGAGGACATGCAGGTCGCCTTTGAACGGGCCAAGGAATTGCGTGAGAGGCTCGGTCTGGACAAGCTCCTTCTACCCATCGACCACCTGGCGACCAGGGTATACAGTCAGAACCGGGAGGCGGCCATTCTCGAGTATCTGACTCTCTCCAGTTACTACTATTGGGGTTCCTACGATATTCCCGATCAGAACTCCTCCACGAATGTGACCAAGAGCATGCATTTTACCAGTGAATTGCATAGCCCGGCCAAGGTTTTTACCGCCGCCAACCATCCGTACTTTTGCAATCATCTGATCGGCAGACCATCCCCCACCGAGGCCTTCGTGCGCAACTTCGGGCCGCGTTTACATCATCTGGCGGTGGCGGTGCGGGATGGACACACCGGAGGTCAGGCCAATATCGACCATGTGGTGAACGTCCTGCAGAATTGCGGGCAGAAATTTCTGCTGGAGGTTGCTGGTTCGGAGCGGGAAGGGCTGAAGCAGATTTTCTCCAGCGCTTCGGAACATTCCTCGCTGATCGTGGAGTACGTACAGCGCTTCGGAGGTTTCCAGGGCTTCTTCACCAAGGATAATGTCGCCGACCTGACGGCGGCGGCAGGTGCGGATGAGACCCTGCGCAGTCTGGATGCGGCGGCACGTGCCTCCTGAGCGGAGGAACGCTCAGAGATGGCGCAGCGACAGATCCAGGCTGCGCAGATGGCGGGTGAGGCTGCCCACGGAAATGAAATCCACGCCGGTGGCCGCTGCTTCAGTGATATTGTGCAGGTCCATATTCCCCGATGCCTCCAGGGGCAGACGCCCTGCGACTCGCTGCACGGCAAGGCGCAAATCCTCCAGGGTAAAGTTGTCGAGAAGGATCATGTCGGCACCCGCGCTCAGCGCTTCTTCCAACTGGCTCAGATTTTCCACTTCAATTTCGATGCGGGTGAGTGCCGGAGCCAGATGCCGGGCCGCCTGCAGTGCCGCCGCGATGCTGCCGCAGGCAGCGATGTGATTTTCCTTGATGAGAATGCCATCGTATAGGCCCAGTCGGTGGTTGTGTCCGCCACCGATGCGCACCGCATATTTTTGCGCGTGACGCAGGCCGGGGATGGTTTTACGAGTGTCCAGCAGGTGGGTTTTATGACCGCGCAACAGGTCGACAAAAGTCCTGACCAGGGTGGCGGTACCGGAGAGCGTCTGCAGGAAATTCAGCGCGGTGCGCTCGCCGCTGAGCAGGGCCCTGGCAGGACCGGCAATGCGGCAGATTTCCTGATCGGGCAGCATCCACGCGCCTTCGGCCAATTGCCAGTGGATCTGAAGGGCGGGGGATAGCGCGGCGAAAGTGGCATCCGCATAGGGACGTCCGCAAAGAATGCCCGCTTCCCGGCTGATGATGCGCGCGCGCAATTCCTGATCTGCCGGAATGAGTGCTGCGGTCAGGTCACCGCTGCCGATATCTTCGGCAAGCGCCTCTTGTACCGTGTGTAATACGTCAGCGGGGATCATGCGGGTACGTCTCCTTTTTTGCGGCTTACCTGAAACAGCCAGAGCAAACCTATGCTTGCGGCTATCAGCGATGCGAGCAGGATACCGAGTTTGGCTTCTTCTCGCAGACGCGGATCGCCAAAGGCCAGTTGGCCGATAAATAAGGACATGGTAAAACCGATGCCGCCGAGCCAGGCAGCGCCCAGCAGGTGCCGCCATCGTACCCCGGCAGGCAGCCGCGCGATTTTGAGGCGCACGGCCAGCCAACTGCTGAGGCCGATGCCCAGGAATTTGCCCAATACCAATCCCAGGCAAGTACCGATGGTAACGCTACTGAACAGCATGTTCACGGAGATATGCGCAAAATTGATGCCGGCGTTGGCGAGCGCAAAAACCGGAAGGACCGCAAAAGTCACCCAGGGCTGAATGGCATGCTCCAGACGCTGTTGGGGAGCCAGCGCGGCGACACTGAGGTTGCGGATGTCCTGAATGATCCCGGCGAGCTGTCCGTTGACCAGAGGATTCAGACGTTTGCTGTGGGTTATGGTATCGCGCAGGTGTTGTCCGTGGGCACTGAGGTTGTCCGCTAGTTCGTCGGGCAGTATGCGGCCCCGCGCCGGGATGGTAAACGCCAGAAAAATCCCGGCCACCGTGGCGTGGATTCCGGAGAGTATCACGAAATACCAGAAGGGTAGCCCGACCAGCAGATAGGGCAGGGTATGACGAACGCCGCTCCGGTTGAACAAAAGCAAGGCCAGCAGCAAGAGCGCGGCGATCATCAGCGCTTTGATATGGAGCGCCGGTGTGTAAAAAATCGCGATGACCAGCACTGCACCCAGATCATCGGCGATGGCCAGGGCGGTCAGAAAAATGATCAGATTACGGGGGATGCGCCAGGCGAGCAGGACGAGAATCCCGATGGCGAAGGCAATATCCGTCGCCATCGGGATTCCCCAACCGTCTGCCGCCGGGCCGGTCGGGTTAAACTGGTGATAAATCAGTGCCGGGGCCAGCATGCCGCCAAGCGCGGCGATGACCGGCAAGGCGGCATCCCGCAGCGAGGAGAGCTCCCCGACCAGAAATTCCCGCTTGAGTTCCAGCCCGACCACAAAAAAGAACACCGCCATCAGTCCGTCGTTAATCCAGTGATGCAGGCTCTGATCGAATATCCAGTTACCCCAGCGCAGGCTGAGATGCTGCTCCCAGAACGCGTGATAGGCCGTGTGCCAGGTGGAGTTGCTGAGAATCAGGGTGAGGATGGTGGCCGCGATGAGAACGATACCACCCGCCGTTGCCCGCCGCAGAAACTGTTCGAAAGGCGAGAGCATGCTTCCGAACAGGGGTTCCAGGGGATAGATCTGGCGTTTAGCCATCCGGGTGTCTCCGGTTTCCGGGGGCGTTGATCACAACAAGGCTAACCGCCGTGCCTGCTCCCCCAGTTGCAGTAATGCGGCATCCACCTCCCGCAGGCGTTCCTCTTCTTTGGCGACCACCTCTGCGGGCGCCCGGCTGCGAAAGCTTTCCTGCCCGAGTTTGGCGACGGTTTTGGCGCGATCCTGTTCCAGGCGTTGCTGTTCCTTGGCGAGGCGGATCTGTTCGGCAGCGACGTTGATCACCCCCGCGAGAGGGACGAGGACGCGCAGATCGCCGACCAGTTGCAAGGCGGCGGGCGGCGCTTCCTCTTCGGCGTCCAGCCATTCCAGACTGGCGAGGCGGCTGAGGGCGAAGAGCCAGGACCGGTAGCGTTCCACCCTTTCCCGGTCATGGGTATCGCCGGCTTGCAGGAGCAGGGGCAGAGGTTTCCCCGGTGGGATATCCATCTCGCCGCGCACCGAGCGGATGGCGCGGATGACGGCAATCAGCCATTCCGTATCGGCATCGGCATCGGTGTCCACACGGGCGAGATCGGCCACCGGGTAGGGGGCGAGGGCAATGCTGTCCCCCGCCTTGCCGATCATCGGTGCGACCCGCTGCCAGAGTTCCTCGGTGAGGAAGGGCATCACCGGGTGCATCAGACGCAGGCCGGCCTCCAGCACCCGCAGCAGGGTATTGCGGGTGCCGCACTGTTGTGCCGAGGTGAACGGGCCGCCCTCGCGCAGCACCGGTTTGCTCAGTTCGATATACCAGTCGCAGTAGTCATTCCAGAAAAACTGGAAGAGTGCATGGGCGGCGTCGGCAAAGCGATACTGGTCGATGGCGCTGTTGACGGCCGCCTCGCAGTGTTGCAGGCGACCGATGATCCAGCGTTCCGGCGCCAGCAGCTCGCGCTCGCCTTCCAGAGCGGCCGGAGTTGGTGTCTGCATCAGGGCGAAACGCGAGGCGTTCCAAAGCTTGTTGCAGAAATTGCGATTCCCCTCCACCCGCTTGAGGTCAAACTTGATGTCCCGGCCCTGGGTGGCCAGTGCCGCGAAGGTGAAGCGCAGGGCATCGGTGCCGAAGGCGGGAATGCCGTCAGCGAACTCCTTACGGGTGGCCTTTTCGATTTTGGCCGCCATCTGCGGCTGCATGAGGCCCCGGGTACGCTTGGCGACGAGGTCTTCCAGACTGATGCCGTCTATGAGGTCGATGGGGTCGAGGACATTGCCCTTGGACTTGCTCATCTTCTGGCCCTCGGCATCGCGCACCAGACCGTGGACATAGACTTCATGGAATGGCACATCGTCCATGAAGCGCAGACCCATCATGATCATTCGCGCCACCCAGAAAAAAATGATGTCGAAGCCGGTGACCAGCACGCTGGTGGGGTAGAACTGGGCAAGGTCCGATGTTTTTTCCGGCCAGCCCAGAGTGGTGAAGGGCCACAACGCCGAACTGAACCAGGTGTCGAGTACGTCCGGGTCGCGTTCCAGGACCACCGGCATGCCGTAATGGCGGACGGCTTCCGACTGCGCTTCCTCTTCACGACGAGCGACAAAGATTTTGCCGTCGGGGCCGTACCAGGCGGGAATCTGGTGCCCCCACCAGAGCTGGCGAGAGATGCACCAGTCCTCGATACGCTGCATCCAGTCGAAGTAGGTTTTGCTCCAGTTTTCCGGCACGAAGCGGATGCGGCCTTCTTCCACCGCGCGGATGGCCGGTTCCGCCAGGGGGGCGACCCGCACATACCATTGGTCCGTTAGGTAGGGCTCGATGACGGCATGGGAGCGGTCGCCGCGGGGCACCATGAGTTGGTGTTCGTCGGTGCGTTCCAGCAGGTTTTCCGCCGCCAGCAGGATGAGAATCTGCTGGCGGGCGGCATAACGGTCCAGTCCGCGTAGGGCCTCGGGAATCTCCCCGGCGACGACGTCGTCGCCGAAGACCTCGATACTGTCCCGGATATGCGCGTCGGGGGTAAAGACGTTGAGCAGGGCCAGGTTGTGCCGTTGCCCCACCTGATAGTCGTTGAAATCGTGGGCCGGGGTGATTTTGACGCAGCCGGAGCCGAATTCCGGATCGACATAATCGTCCGCGATGATGGGAATCTCACGGTTCATGACCGGTAGGCGCAGGGTCTTGCCGACGAGGGCGGCGTAGCGCGGATCGTCGGGGTGAACCGCCACCGCCACGTCGCCCAGCAGGGTTTCCGGACGGGTGGTGGCGACCACGAGGAAGCCGGTGCCATCGCTGAGGGGATAACGGATGTGCCAGAGCGAGCCTTGCTCCGCTTCGCTGATGACCTCCAGATCGGAGACTGCGGTACGCAGGACCGGATCCCAGTTGACCAGCCGTTTGCCGCGGTAGATCAACCCTTCGTCATGGAGGCGGACGAAGACTTCGGTGACCGCATGGGAGAGCCCGCTGTCCAGCGTAAAACGCTCGCGTGACCAGTCACAGGATGCTCCCAGCCGTCGCATCTGCCGGGTGATATGGCCACCGGATTCCCGACGCCACTGCCAGACCCGTTCCAGAAAGGCACCGCGGCCCATCTGATGGCGATCGCCGCCTTCCTGTACCAGTTGCCGTTCCACCAGCATCTGGGTGGCGATACCGGCATGATCGGTCCCCGGCTGCCAGAGGGTGCGCTCGCCGCGCATCCGGTGGACGCGGGTGAGGATATCCATGAGGGTATCCTGAAAGGCGTGACCCATATGCAGGGTGCCGGTGACATTGGGTGGCGGAAGCATGATGCAATAGGGGGTTCCACTGCCTTTCGGCTGGAACAGGCCGTGGGTTTCCCAGCGTGCGTAGCATTGGGTTTCGATCTCGGCGGGGGCAAAGGGGCGATCCAGAGTGTCAGTCATGGTAGGGTATCTTTCTCGATTTCCGAGGCGTTGATCTGGTCCAGGCCTTCGTGCAGGACGCGCTGCAGTATTTCCGGAAGCGATTTGCGAAGATCTTCGGTCAGGCTTTCACGCAACTGGATGCCCTCCAGTGCAAGGGTACGCATGATCGTCAGGCTGATCCGCTCCTTCCAGACAGTTTGCAGATGCTGTGTCACCTGCTCTTCGATCTCGTTGATGATTCGTCGTTCGATCTCCCGGAAAAGCAACTCTTCGAAGTCTTTGAGAAAATCGAGGGTCATGGGAGGCATCGCGGCGGTGGGCCCGACAGCTTCGGGGGCATCGGTCGTCGTGGTCTTCAGCAGTGTTTCCGGGGAAGCCGCGTCATCCTGCCAGTGTGGGGCCGCCTGTGCATATTCTCCAGAAGCTGCTGCTGCGCCATTGCGCGCTGCCGCAGCTTCCTCCCAACGCATGGAAAAGGCGGCGGGATTGTCGGGCGTCGCCACCGGCCCGGAACCATGTGGAGGGGGTTGGTCCGGCGCCGCCTCTGCCGCCGGACGGTTTACGGCTTCCGGCGCTTCGTCGTCCGCATGTCGCCAGAGCTGGGGCGGCAACCCCGGACGTACAAGGTTGGTGAGCAACAGCGGGGCGTCGTCATCGACGTCCATCTGTTCTTCAAGGACGGGTTCCTTACGTGTGGTCATGCTTGCCATGGCGTGTCTCCAGTCAGGCTTCCAGGGGATGCACCTGCATGGTGAATCCTGCGTTCTTTAATTGTCTGTATCGTTCTCTGGCGAAGCCGCGCAGTTGCTCTGCGACCGGAATGAAGTCGATGAGCCGCTCGCAGGGGGGGAGGGGCGCTGGCAATTTGTCCAGCCCGCAGAGCACCAGCGCCTTGCCCTGCAAGGGCCATGCACCGTTCTCGTGGATGCGTACCGGTTCTCCTGCACCCCGGGCATGGGGCACGAAAGCTCCCGCCTGAAAGGTCCAGAGCAGGTCATCCAGGGTCTGTCCGGCCTCCGTATCCGGACACAGGATATCTGCTTCTCCCATGACCTGCCACACCTTGGCAATCACCCGGCACATGCCGCGCCGCTGTTCGTGCGCGGTAAGCAGTGTCGGGGGCAGGGTATAAAACGAGGCGACAGGCAAGCGGCGGTCCTCTCAGGCCACCTGCCGAGCCCGCCGCAGCAGATACTCCACCAGCAACGGTACCGGGCGGCCCGTCGCGCCTTTGTGTTCGCCGCTCTTCCACGCCACCCCCGCAATGTCGAGATGCGCCCAGCGATAGTTTTCGGTGAAGCGCGAGAGAAAGCAGGCGGCGGTGATGGTCCCCGCCGGTCGGCCACCGACGTTGGAAAGATCCGCAACCGGGCTCTTCAACTGCTCCTGATATTCCTCGAAGAGGGGTAACTCCCAAACCCGGTCCATACTTTCCTTGCCCGCAGCGATGAGATCATGAACGAGCCCTTCATGATTGCCCATCACCGCTGCCGTCTGGTGCCCCAGGGCGATGATGCAGGCGCCGGTAAGGGTGGCCATGTCGATCACCACGTCGGGTTCGAAACGCTCCACGTAGGTCAACGTATCCGCAAGGATCAGCCGTCCCTCGGCATCGGTATTCACGACCTCCACGCTCAGGCCGTTCATGCTCCTGTGGATGTCGCCGGGTTTGGTGGCCTGCCCGTCGGGCAGGTTTTCCGAAGCGGGCACCACGGTAACGATGTTCAGCGGAAGTTGGAGTTCCGCCGCTGCCTGAATCGCTGCCAGGGCCGATGCCCCGCCGCACATGTCATACTTCATCTCATCCATCTTGTCGGCGGGTTTTAGAGAGATGCCGCCCGCATCAAAGGTGATACCCTTGCCAACCAGAACGATAGGTGCCTGATTTTCGGCGCCGCCCCGATATTCGAGAATGATCAGACGGGGCGGCTGCCGGGATCCGTGGGCTACGCCGAGGAGTAGGTGCATACCCAAAGCTTCCATCGCGTCCGGACCGAGGATAGTGCTTTTGATGCCCAGCCGCCCGGCCATGGCCTCCGCTTGTTCAGCGAGCCATGTGGGGGTGCAGATATTTCCCGGTTCGTTGGCCATATCCCGGGTCCAAGCGACTGCGCGGGCCGTTGCTTGGGCTTCTGCTACGGCACCCTGAAGCTCCGCGAGCGCTGCAGTATCGTTTTCAGAAATAGATAGTTGCAGTTCGGATATGGGTCGTTGTGGGGCATCCGCGGGTTTCTTGTGTCGATCGAAGTGATACTCCGCGTCCGCCACGGCCTGGACCAGTATTTTGGCGCAAGCCGGCGCGGAGCGACGTATCACCGGGGTGTCCAGCAAGTGCAGACTGGCGCGCCCGACGCGGGCACCCTGCAAAGCGCGGGCCGCAGCGAGCGCGGCTTTGCGAAACTGGCTGTCCTTGACCTTGCCATGGCTGCCGAGGCCCAGAACCAGTACCCGCGCCGCAGCCATGCCGGGTACCTGGTAGAGCAGCTGCGTGTCACCACAGTCGCCGGTAAAGTCTCCGGTATCGAGGAGGGCCCGGAGCGCGCCGCCGCTGGCCAGGTCAACCAGCGTCGCGGCAGGGCTCAATATGCCGCCTTCATAGATTCCGACGACCACACAGTCACTGTTGTCGGTAGTCGGGTTCTGGCACTGTACGGCTATCTCCACGGCGGTTCTCCTGATAATCTTATGGGTGAGGAATTCGAGATGATGTCAAAGACAGAAAATAAGCCCCAGAGGCACAGGGAATCAAGTCTTGCGTATAATCCCCAGGGGTTGCCCGCTTGACCCGCATTCGTATGCAGGTCGTGCGCAATCTCACGATCTCCTTTCTGCTGACCAGCTTGGTGGTGCTCGCCATTCTGGCCATCGGTCAGTTGACCCAATTGCTGAGGCAGGTCGCTTCCGGGCAGTTGCCATTGTCGATCATTCTGCGATTGCTGGGACTGGCGCTGCCGACGTTGCTGGTCATGGTATTGCCTCTGGCCTTTTTTTTCGCGGTCTATCTCGTGTTCAGCAACCTCTATCGTTCCAACGAGATGGTGGCCATCCGAAGTACCGGCACCGGGCTGTCGGGACTTCTGCCGCCCGTCGCGGTGGTTGCGGCGTGCGTCTTTTGCCTGGAACTGATTTTATCCCTTTCCTGGGCGCCCGGTGCGCAGCGCGAGTTGCAGTCCGAATCGGTACGCCTCGCCAATGCTGCGGCAGAGGCCATGCTGCAGCCCGGTAGTTTCACGAATTTACCGGGTGGCAGGGTTATTTACGTGGGGCAAGCCGTCGGTAAAAACAGTCACCGCTTCCAGGAGATATTTCTGTCTGTTGCCCAGGGCGGGCAACTGGATATGGCGACAGCGGCCTACGGCGAGGTCAAGCCCGCTCAGGATGGTGCCCTGACCCTGGTGCTGGTGGATGGTCAACGTTACCTGGGGCAGCCGGGAAAAGCCGGGTTCAAAGTCCTTTCCTTCGCACGCTACCGGGTATTGCTGGACAACCAGGACACCGGCGGCGCCGAGCCCGGCGGCATCAACTGGAGCAGCGCATCTTTGCCCCAGCTTGTACGGCAGTTGCACGGCACCGGGATGCGTTTTGCCGTCTCCGAGCTGGAGTGGCGCCTGCTCTGGCCGCTGGCGTTGCCATTGTTGGCTTTGCTGGCCATCCCCCTGGCCTACAGTGAGCCCCGTGGAGGCGGACGGGCGGCGGGCATGCTGGTGGGTATACTGTTTCTGCTGGCCGTCAATAACATCGTCGTTTACGTCAAAGAGCATATGATGAATGGCAGCATGCCCATTTTCCCCGGATTATTGTGGGTGCTCCTGCTGATTCTGGCGGTAGCCGCTTATGCCTTTTTCCGGCGCAGCCGCGATCTGCCCATGTTACCCGCCTGGCCGGGGCGGCCCGCGTCATGAAACGCGCCGACCGTTTGCTGTTTCGGGGCATGCTGCTGTACAGCAGCCTCGTGCTGGCCATGCTGCTGACGCTGGTCTATATCGCCCAGATCATCGCCAAATCCTCCGGGCCCGGGCATGGCGTCTGGTCTATGACCCGTCTGCTGTCCTATGCCGCTTTGCAGTTGCCAGACGTGGCGTACGATGTGATCCCGCTGGCGTTACTGCTTGGTGCCCTGGTCTGGATGAGTATCCTGAGCGGGCATTCCGAGGTGATTGCTCTGCGCATGTCGGGGTGGTCGGTCTGGCGCCTGGAGCAGCCGTTGTTGCTGGTCGGACTGTTGGGTGCCGGCCTGATGTTTGCGCTGGGAGAATGGGTCATCCCGGTGACGGCGCCCGCCGCCGAGGCGATGTGGGCCAATGCCGGTGAACCGGGAGCGGGTTTCCACAATATGGGACCGCGGGGATTATGGCTGCGCTATGGAACACAGATAATCCAGGTGGGCACAGTGGGCGATGGCGGGAAGATCCTGCAGAACCTGCACATCGCCGACGTGCGCCAGGGTATGGTGGGCATCAATGCCATGACGACGGCCGCTGAAGCCGTATTCCAAGGGGGGCACTGGTATCTCCACGATGTCCGGCTGTTCAGGATCACACCCGACCAGATACAGATGACGGCCGTCACGGAGACGCCCTGGCCGGTAGCCCTGCACCCGGCCACTCTAAGCAGTTTTGCACACCCGACACGCACCATGACCCTGCCCACCCTGTGGCAAAGTTACCAGGCGTTGCAGAGCGGGGCGTTGAACATGAATCGCTTTGCCCTCGCGTTCTGGCGTCGCGTGAGTTATCCGTGGGTGGGTCTGGTGATGATTTTGCTCGCAGTACCGTTTGTGACGCGCAACCCCCGGGGTGGGGGCCTGGCGGCGCGGGTCATGGCGGGGCTGGTGCTGGGACTGGGATTTCATTTCCTCACGGAGATGTCGGGATATATCAGTGTTTCCGGCGGGATACCACCCCTAGCCGCCACGCTCCTGCCCATTGCGCTCTTTGCGGCCGTTGCCGGGGCGTTGCATCGTTTTAGCTGAGTGCAGCGTCACGCTGGCGAATCAGTTCCTGGTCAAACGCGTTGTCGAGTTCCTGGGAAAGTTTGAGAACCTTGCGGAATACGGCGGGATCCGTGTCATCGGCCTGACTGCGCAGGCGCAGGTGGGCAAGTCCGTCAAAGCTGCGCGCGCGATCCACGGGGTCATCGACGCTTTTGCACTGGTTGCCCTGATAGAGGGCGGTCAGCACCTCCGTGGTCAGCGCATCGTCAAGCCCGCCCTGCTGCGCGGCACGCAGCGCCGCATCCGGCGCCATATCCGGCAGGAAGGGGTATCCCAAATGGCGATCGAGGAATTCTACGAGTTGTTGATAGGTCATGCTGGACTCCGGGATGAGAAAGTTCGGCTCACGCCGTCAAACGATAAATGATATGGCAAATCGTGAGGGGATGGTAACGCCGTCCACCAGGTTCGCTTTTTTCACCCTGCACCGGTTTATCCGGCATACTGCAGGATATACTGCCACTGGCTGCTGGTAATGGGCAAGATCGAAAGGCGATTCCCCTTGCGAATCAGTGGGCTGTCAGAAAACTCCGGGATGGTGCGAAGAGTGTCGAGCGCGATGCCCTGGGCAAAGGTTCGGCGATAGGCCACCTCCACCAGGTCCCAGCGCGGCCGGTCGGGATGGGAGGCCGGGTCGTAATATTTGCTCTGCGGGTCAAACTGGGTAGGGTCAGGATAAGCGGCACAGACGACTTCGGCAGTGCCGACGATACCCGGGGCCGGCACACGTGAATGGTAAATGAAGACTTCGTCGCCGGTCTGCATGCTCCGCAGGAAATTTCGGGCCTGATAATTGCGGATGCCGTCCCAGGGCTCCTGTCCGCGTCGCTGCAAATCCTGCAGGGAAAAGGCATCGGGCTCGGTCTTCATCAGCCAGTAGGCCATGTGCTCAACCCAGTGATACGGGGTGGCCGAGATGCAGGCTCAGCAGGCGGCCGACGGCCTGTTTCAGGGATTCCCCCGTCCGGCTGTCCTGCCACGCGTCGCCCTGCCACGAAAAACGTGCCGGACCATCGCTGCACGCCAGCCAAATCTGTTGCGCCGCCTCCTGACGATTGATGATGATCTGACCGTCGTCGGGCAGGAGCAGGGTGAGTACGCTGTCCACGAGGTCGCACTCCACTTCGGGAGCATCGGCCTCTATCCGGTTCTGCAGGTCATCGAGGGTGCTTTCGACGGTGACGGCGAAGCTTTGCGGGTTCATGGGGCTATCCTGAGTCATGCCCTCATGATGCCGCCTGCTGCGGCGCAGGGCAAGCCGTCATCTCCGCGTCGTATCTGCGCGAGGATCTCAGGAAGGCCGATCGCGATGCAGTATCTTCAGAAAAGATGTACCGTAAGCCGCCAGTTTGCGCTCGCCGATGCCGGGGAGCGCAGCCAGTGCTTCCAGGTCACGCGGGCGTCGATGGAGCATTTCCATGAGGGTGGCGTCGTGAAAAATGACGTAGGGCGGCACGCCCTGGGCCTGCGCCAGTTCACGGCGGTGCTGGCGCAGGGCTTCCCAGAGCGCGGTGTCGCGGGGTGCGATCTCCGGGCGTTGTTCGCGTTGCCTGGGGACCGGGCTTTCGTGCTGGCGCAGGGTCAGCTTTTCTTCGTTGCGCAGGAGCGGGCGACTGGATGGGCTGAGGCGCATGCCACCGTGGCCGTCGTGATCCACTTCCACGAGTCCGCGCAGCAAGAGGTGGCGAAACAGGGCGCGCCACGCGTTGGCAGACAGTTCTTTGCCAATGCCGTACACGCTGAGCCGGTCATGCCCCTGTTGCTGAATGCGTGGATCTTCCCGAGCCAGCAATACGTCTACCAGATACTGTACCCCGAAGCGCTGGCCGGTGCGATGGATGGCAGACAGGGCTTTCTGTGCGGCCACCGTGGCATCCCAGGTGGCCGGCGGCTGCAGGCAATTGTCGCAATTGCCGCAGGGGGAGGAGAGGCTTTCGCCAAAGTAGCCGAGCAGGGTCTGACGGCGGCAGTCCGTGGTTTCGCAAAGCGCGAGCATAGCATCCAGCTTGTGTCCTTCCATCTGTTTGCGCGGCAGGTCGGCTTCGGATTGCTGGATCATCTGCCGTAATTGCACGACATCACGAAGACTGTAATGCATCCAGGCTTCTGCAGGCAGGCCGTCGCGCCCGGCGCGTCCAGTTTCCTGATAGTAGGCCTCGATGCTCTTGGGCAGATTCAGGTGCGCTACAAAGCGGACATTCGGTTTGTCGATGCCCATACCGAAGGCTATGGTGGCGACAATGATCACCCCTTCATCCTGCTGAAATCGTTGCTGGTTACGACGCCGCTCATCGATACCCAAACCGGCATGATAGGGCAGGGCGTCCAGCCCTTCGCCCTGCAGCCACTCGGCAACTTCTTCCACGCGCTTGCGGGACAGGCAATATACGATGCCGGCATCTCCGGCGTGGCGGTCGCGGATGAATCGCAGCAAGGCGTTGCGTGCGCCCTGACTACCGCTATTGATATGGTAACGGATGTTGGGTCGGTCAAAGGAGCGGATAAAGACGGCGGCTTCCTGTAGCGTCAGCCGTTCGGTGATTTCCGCGCGGGTTTTTGAGTCGGCGGTGGCCGTGAGGGCAATGCGCGGCACCAGCGGAAAGCGCTCATGCAGCACTCGTAATTGCAGGTATTCCGGGCGGAAGTCGTGACCCCACTGGGACACGCAATGGGCTTCGTCAATAGCGAAGAGATTGACTGTGGCCCTTTGCAGCAGATTGAGGGTGCGTTCCTGCAGCAAGCGTTCCGGAGCGATGTAGAGCAGATCGAGGCAGCCCTGCAGCAACGCCTCCTCGGTAGCGCGTGATTCTGCGGGGCTGGCACTGGAATTCAGGGCAGCGGCAGCGACACCCGCCTGACGCAGGGCGTTGACCTGATCTTCCATGAGCGCGATCAGTGGTGAAATGACTACGCCCGTCCCTGCCATGGCGATGGCGGGAATCTGATAGCACAGGGATTTCCCGCCCCCGGTAGGCATGAGCACCAGCGCATCCCGGGCTGCCAAGAGGGTCTGGATTACCTCCTCCTGAGGCACCCGGAAGGCGTCGTAACCAAAGGTGTGGCGGAGGATTTCCACTGGCTGCTGGGTAGGGAGGATCGGCATGGTGCCTCAGGTTAACCGCAAAACGGGGTGGACCAAAAATCTGGTGGTCAACCCTTTACCCGCTGTCCGGTCGTGCAAACATGGGGCATGGGGTTTGGTAAATAAGGGGTTCGTCCAGATCGATCCGTGCCGCTGTCAGTTGGCGACCCCAGACACAACCGCTGTCCAGTGCCAGCAGACGTGGCTGCACCAGCAGACCCTGGGTGGCCCAGTGGCCGCAGATGATGGACTCAGACGTCTGTTTTTCCAAAAAACGCTCGTGCCAGGGTGCAAATTCGCGGGTGGTATCCTTGGGCGCGGTGCTGGACCAGTTGAAAACGCCCTTGGCAGTCACGTAGCGGGCGCGGGTGAATACGGCGACCCGGAAGCGTTGTGCCTCTTCCTCGTTGCGACAATCCTCCCAGCGGTTGGGCGCCGGGGCGTCCCAGAGAGATTTCAGGAAACGCCGCCAGTGACGATCGCGCAGTGCATCCTCGACGGCGTCCGCATGCCCTCGCGCGCTGGCCATATCCCAGTCCGGATGGATGGCCGCGTGGACCATGCTCCAGCCCAGTTGCAGATCGGTATGCAGTAACGAACGGGTGCGCAGCCACTCCATCCAGTCGTCGGTGTGAGGATCGGCCAGCAATGGGCCAAGGGTATCGTTCTTTTTTGCCGCAGTGATACCCGCCCAGCGGGCGAGTGCGTATAAATCGTGGTTGCCGAGAACGATTTGCACCCGGTCATGCCAGGCGTAAAGCTGGTTGATGACGGCGTGGCTGTCCGGCCCCCGGTTGACGAGATCACCCGCCAGCCAGAGCCGGTCTGTCTGCGGTGTGAAGTCTATCTGTTCCAGCAGGGCGGCAAAGGGGACATAGCAACCCTGCAGGTCGCCCATGGCGTACGTGGCGGTCATAAATCAGAGCGCGACAGCCTGGTCAGAAAGCCTCATCTGGCGAACCAGAGTTTTCATGCTCGCTACTTTGACGCCGGGAATCAAGGTCAGGCTTCCGACTGCATGCATCCAGTCGAGACCAATTACATAAATTTCGGCGCCCAGTTCCTGAATCTCCGCGATGAGATCGTGGTGAACCCTTTGTCGATCTCCTGGATTTTCCAACTGTAGCGCCAGAGATGCCGCTTCTTCGGAAAGAAAAAGGCTGACCAGGATGCCATCGGCGAGGGCGGCTGCAGCCATGCGCAGACCCTGAAGGACGGGATTGCCGCTGGCGTCCGGATGGGATTTGATGAGAATGGTCCAGTGCATGGTCGGTTCGCTCAATATTTTAATTTTCCGTTCAGAATGTTGCGCACTCTCGCGCCGGTTCACGTATATCTTTATGCCTAAGCATAGCATAAAAATGCAAGGTGGGGCTTTTTTATGGAAGATTTCTCCGTGCCCTTGACCCGCTCCGGGGGCGTCGATATAAGATGATCACGGAAGTATCTGACAAACAATAACGGATCACCTGAATATGCCGGATCTACCGATGTGGATGCCTTATCGTGTTGCGCTGCCTGCGGGTATCCCGGATGGTGGCCAAAGGGCATATGGCGCATCAGGAAGGTTCATTTGAGCCATAGGGCGGCCGTAGGGATTGGCACAGGACGCCAGCCATCGGCGCGCTGGATAGCGACGGCGACCGCTGCCACCGTCCTGACGTTTCTGCTGGCGCCTTTCGCGGCGCTGGTTTTCGCCACGGACTGGCACGATTTTCATTTTGCGCCCGGCGACCTCGCCGCCATCCGGGTTTCCCTGTTTTACAGTGCCCTGGCTCTGGTGCTGGTGGTGCTGGCAGGAACACCGCTCGCATGGTGGTTGGCGCATTATCATTACCGCGGCAAATGGCTGGTGGATGCGCTGCTGCTGTTGCCGCTACTGACCCCACCCCTGGCCATGGGCATTTTGCTGAGTTCCTTTTACGGACCTTACTCAGCAGTGGGTGGCCTGTTCAGTCAGGCGGGGCTCTACCTGACCAATACCGCCCCGGCGTTCGTGCTGGCGCAGATTTACGGGGCCATGCCCTACTATGTGCTGGCCGCCCGTGCTGCTTTTGAGGGGGTTCCGGAAGAACTGGAGCAGATCAGTCGCACCCTGGGCCGCAACCGCTGGCAGACTTTCTGGTGGGTGACGCTGCCGCTGGCCCGTCTGGGACTGACGGCCGGGGTGGCTCTGGCCTGGGTGCGTGCCATGGGCGAGTTCGGCATCGTGCTCATCGTGGCGTATTTCCCGCAGGGCATTCCGGTCAAGCTTTGGGTCAATCTGGAGGATATGGGGCTGAGTGCGGTTTACCCTCTGCTCTGGGTATTTTTTCTGGTCGCTGTGCCTTTACCTTTGTGGCTGGGGTTGCGCTCGCGCCGACAGGGAATGTTCTGATGACGCCACGCTGAAACCCATGGAAATTCGTTACCAGTTGGAAACGCCGGTCACTCTGGATATCCAGATGCAGGTGCGGGATTTCACCGTCCTGCTCGGTCTATCCGGAGAGGGCAAGACGATGCTGCTCAAGGCCATCGCCGGTTTGATTCCGGCGCGTGGGCATCCCTTCGGTGGCCTTGCTGCCGAGCGGCGCCCCATTGGCTATTTGCCCCAGGGTTATGCGCTTTTTCCGCACCTGCGGGCCTGGGAAAACGTCGCCTTTCCGCTGCCAAGGGGTGCGGGCCGCCGCACGCAGGCTATGGATTTGCTTGCGCGCGTGGGGCTTGCCGACCTGGCGGAGCGTTATCGTGCGGCCCTCTCCGGCGGGCAACGTCAGCGGGTGGCGCTCGCCCGCGCTCTGGCCCGGCGTCCGGAGCTGCTGCTGCTGGACGAGCCTACCTCGGCGCTGGACATGGCCACCCGCGACGAGATTCTGGACGAACTCATCCGGGAGGTCCACGATTTTGGAGTGCCGGTGCTGGCGGTGAGCCACGATCCGCACCTGGCGATGCTCGCAGATCACATGGCAGTGCTGTTGGGTGGGCGTATTGTGCAGGAAGGCCCTCCCCGTGCGGTGTTTGCACGACCCGCCACTGTGGGAGCGGCGCGTTTGCTGGGGTTTCGTAATTTCCTGGTGGGGCGCATTGAGGAGGCAACGGAAGCCGGAATGGTGGTGGCTGGATCTGGCTGGCGTCTGCGTACCGGTTTTCGGTATGGCATGCATCCGGGTATGCCGGTGACCGTGGCCATTCGTTCCGAGGATCTCGTGCCGGGCGACGTTTTGGGCGTCCCAGCGCCGAATGCACTGAAATTGAAGGTCGTGAGCCTTCGGGAGGAGGGTGTTGCCTTGCGCGTCAGAATGGACGGGGCTTGTTCTTTGGATATGCTGTTATCACGCTTGCAATGCGAAGGCAGGTCTCTGGCGCCAGGCGCCCTACTTTGGGTACAGGTGGCACCAGGGCATGTACATGTGATGACCGAAGTAGAGTAGTAGGCCATGCGCCCCATTTTCGTAGTGCCGGGTGGTTTTTTGCAATCCATTGATATTGACAGGGTTGGGCGTTGGCGCCAGAATACGCGACTTCATTTCCCGCAGACGCGGGATTGTAGATATGGAGAGTAAAAGTTGGCCAATACAGCTCAGGCGCGCAAGCGCGTATTACAAAATGAAAAGCGGCGCCTGCATAATGCCAGCCTGCGGTCGCGCTTGCGCACCTATGTGAAGGGTGTGCTGAAGGCCGTACATGTCGGTGATCAAGAGCAGGCACGCAGCGCACTGCGCGCCGCGGAGTCGGTCATCGACAAGACGGTTGGCAAGGGCGTGGCGCATCGCAACATGGCAGCCCGCACCAAGAGCCGGCTCTCGGCTCGTGTCAAGGCGATGGGTAACGCCGCCCAGTAATGAGGGCGGTATTTCCGCAGTCCGTGTGGACTGCGTAGCAGGAGAGGCGATCCGGTTGTGTGGATCGCCTCTTTGCTTTTATGGGTGGCGAACCCGATGGTCAGGTCTTGCCGAGCATCGCCCGCAGATGGGCGAAAGCGGCGGTGGGGTCCATTTCTTCTTCTGGGTTCTGGTCGCCCTGCCAGTCCAGATGTTCTTTGGGGATTTCCTGGAGGAAGCGGGAGGGTTCCGGATGGACATCCTGGCCGTAGCGGCGACGTTTACGGCAAAGGCTGAGGGTCAGGCGGAAGCGGGCGCGGGTCATGCCCACGTAAAAGAGGCGGCGTTCTTCCTGAATCTGCTCCAGGGTTTCGCTGTTGCGGTGGGGCAGCAGTTCCTCCTCCGCGCCAACCAGAAACACCTGGGGGAACTCCAGACCCTTGGCCGCGTGCAGGGTGGACAGGCGCAACACATCGCGATCGTCATCCTCCTCACGCTCCAGCACATGGAAGAGCATCAGGCGGTTGAGGATCTCCGCAAGGGTTTGCGGGCCTTCATCCTGTTCCTGCAGGCGTTGCATCCAGTTCAAAAGCTCCTGAATATTCTCCCAGCGGCGCGCGGCGTCTTTTTCATCTCCTTCATTCTGCAGATATTGCAGGTAGCCGATTTCTTCCGGCAGACTCTGTAGGGCGGGGATGAGCTCGGTCTTGCCGATTTCGTCCGTTTTGAGATTCACCCAGCCGGCGAAGCCGTGCAGGGCGATGCGCGCCTTGTCGGGAACATCCAGCGCATCGTCCCAAAGTGCGGCGAAGAGCGAGAGATTACGCTCCTTGGCGAAGGCACCCAGGCGTTCCAGGGTGCTGCTGCCGATGCTCCGGCGTGGCGTGTTGACCGCCCGCAAAAAGGCGGGATCATCATCGGGATTGACCAGTAGCCGCAGATAGGACAGAAAATCCTTGATTTCACTGCGTTCAAAGAACGAGATCCCGCCGGATATCTGGTATGGAATCCGGGCATTGCGCAGGGCCGTTTCAAAGGGACGGGCCTGATGGTTGCTGCGGTACAGTATGGCGTAATCGCGGTATTCACCCTGCCGCTGAAAGCGGTCGCGGAGAATGGCATTGACCACTTGCTCCGCCTCGTCCGTCTCGTTGGCGCAGCGCAGGGCGCGGATGCTGTGGCCATCGCCCAGGGTGCTCCACAGGCGTTTTTCGAAGAAGTGGGGATTTTGCGCGATGACCGTATTGGCGGCCTGGAGAATGCGGCCGGTGGAACGATAGTTCTGCTCCAGTTTGACCACCTTGAGGTTGGGGAAATCTTGCGCCAGCCGATCCAGGTTGTCGGCAGCCGCACCCCGCCAGGAGTAGATGCTCTGGTCGTCGTCTCCCACTGCGGTCAGGTTGTGGCGGGTGCCCAGCAGGCTTTTTATCAGCCGGTACTGTGCGCCGTTGCTGTCCTGATATTCATCCACCAGCAGGTAGCGGATACGGTCCTGCCAGGCATAACGGGCCTCCGCATCGTCCTGTAGCAGACGGATGGGCAAGAGGATGAGGTCATCCAGATCCACGGCGTTGCAGGCGCTGAGGGAACGCTGATAGGTCGTATAGATATGGGCAGCCTCCTGGCCGAGACGGTCGTCGGCACGTGCCTCCTCGGGAAAGATGCCGTCATTCTTGAAGCGGGAGATGCGGGACTGGATGGCTTCGGCGAGATCGCTGGGGCCATTGGCCTCGCGGAGCAGATTACGCACCATCCCCAGGCTATCGCCGGGGTCAATGACGCTGAAGTTGCCGCGATAACCCAGGCGCTCGATGTCTTTACGCAGGATCTGCAGGCCCAGATGATGAAAGGTGGAGACCATCAGGCCGCGGCTGCTATGGCCCTGCAAGGCCTCCCCGACGCGGCTCTTCATTTCACGGGCGGCCTTGTTGGTGAAGGTCACCGCGCAGATATGCCTGGGTGCGACCTGTTG
This sequence comes from Acidithiobacillus ferrooxidans ATCC 23270, assembly GCF_000021485.1. Taxonomy (NCBI): domain Bacteria; kingdom Pseudomonadati; phylum Pseudomonadota; class Acidithiobacillia; order Acidithiobacillales; family Acidithiobacillaceae; genus Acidithiobacillus; species Acidithiobacillus ferrooxidans. The sequence goes on along the minus strand of NC_011761.1, from coordinate 1,939,863 downwards.
CTCCCGGATGAGATGGACGATTTTCCGGGTGATGACCCGGGTCTTGCCCGACCCGGCCCCGGCCAGCACCAGCAGGGGACCGTGGATGTGTGTTACGGCTTCCTGCTGTGGCGGATTGAGCTCAGCCATGGGTGTCATATGGGTGGGGGTTTGCCGCCGCTATTTGTCGACTGCCGGTATGCTTTCAGGGGATTCGGAAAAGCCGCCCTTATAGGCCCACCAGATCACCACCGGGCCGAGAATGATCATGGGTACGGACAGTACCTGACCCATGGTATAAGGACCAAGGACAAAGCCCAGTTGGATATCCGGCTGCCGCGCATATTCCGCGGCAAACCGGAAGACGCCGTAAAGGAAAACGAACATCCCGCCAACTGCGCCGGCGGGACGGGCTTTGCGACTGTAGATGGCGAGAATCAGAAGGAGTAGAACGCCCTCCAGCAGAAACTCGTAAAGTTGCGAGGGTTGCCTGGGTTGCGGACCACCAGAGGGGAAGACCATGGCCCAGGGCAGGTGACTGACGCGGCCAAAAAGCTGATCGTTGATGAAGTTGGCGAGGCGTCCCAGACCCAAGCCAATGGGCACGGCCGGCGCGATAAAGTCCAGAGTGGGCAGAAAGGCATGTTGCTCATGGAGTCGCGCAAATACCCAGCAGGCGATGACGACACCCAGCAGACCGCCGTGAAAAGACATGCCGCCATCCCATATGGCCAGCATCTTTACCGGATTGGCAAGATAATAGGGAAGGTTGTACCAGAGCACGTAACCCACCCGTCCGCCCAGAATGGCGCCGACGGCCACATAGAATTCCAGGTCGACGACCTGCTCTTTGCGCCAGTTCCAGTGCGCCATGCGGCCGCGCCGGATGAGCCAGACGGTGGCGATAACAAAGCTGATGATCTCCAGCAGGCCATACCAGTGGATGGTGATAGGGCCGAGCTGGAAGCCGACGGTGTTGATATCCGGAAAATGCAGCATGGGTGCCCTCGCAAATTCAGGCCACCATGGCGGAGCCTCGCGATTCTGTCAAGTTGGGGCCGCAGGTGAAGGCATATCGACCGCGCCCGGCGGCAAGTTCCGGGTGCCGGGCATCGCTTGCAAATAGATAGGGCTCTAAGTATAAGAGAGCTAATCATTTGGAGTGCCCGAACTGGGAGGACGTATGAACGATGATCTGTTGCAGGAAGGCTTTGCCCTGGCCCTGCATGAGAGCGCCAGAGCCTGGCGCCACGCGCTGGATCGTCGCCTGAAGAGCCTGGGACTGAGCCAGGCGAGCTGGATGAGCATCGCCTTTCTGGCGCGCGCCAAAACTCCCCTGACCCAGAGCGAACTCGCACATCGCCTCTTGGTGGAAGGGCCGACGGTGGTGGCCATGGTGGACCGCTTGCAACACGCGGGATTGGTACGCCGCGAGATCGCCCCGGAAGACCGGCGTGTCCGGCGGGTATCGCTGACCCCTGAGGGACAAACCGTATATGCGGAAGTGAAGCGCATCGCAGGTGCGTTTCGCCAAGAAATGCTGGATGGCCTGGACGCCGCGGAGTTGCAACAGGCGAAAGACCTTCTGCAGCGTTTGCAGCGCATTATCGAGAAAAGCGGCCGATGATCGTGGAAAGCGCCGCGCTCCCTCGGGAAGGATTGAACCGGCCTCTCATCACCCTGTCCATCATGTTGGCCACCATCATGCAGACCCTGGACAGCACCATCGCCAATGTGGCACTGCCCCACATGCGGGGCAGCCTGTCCGCGTCCCTGGACCAGATCGGCTGGGTGCTGACCTCTTACATCGTGGCGGCGGCCATCGCCACACCGCTGACCGGCTGGCTCTGTGACCGTTTCGGCCAGCGTCATGTTTTTCTGGCTTCGGTGCTGGGGTTTACACTGGCCTCCATGTGGTGCGGCATTTCCACCTCGCTGGGGGAAATTGTCGTGGCGCGGGCGTTGCAGGGTGTCTTCGGGGCGGCGCTCGTGCCGCTTTCGCAAACCGTCCTGCTCGACATCAATCCCCGGGAAAAGCAGGGTTCCGCCATGGCCCTGTGGGGCATGGGGGTGATGGTGGGGCCGATCATCGGGCCGACGCTGGGCGGTTGGCTGACGGATACCATGGGCTGGCGTTGGGTGTTTTTCATTAACGTGCCGGTGGGGATCATAGCGTTTACAGGAATCTGGAGGAGCTTCCCCAGGGATGCCGCGCTGCGGCGGATGCACTTTGATATGGCCGGGTTTATCAGTCTGAGTCTGGCTGTCGGGGCCCTGCAGTTGTTCCTGGATCGCGGACAACAGCAGAACTGGTTCGCTTCGGTGGAAATCTGGGTAGAAGTCTATATTGCGGGGTTGGCATCGCTGTATTTCCTCTATCATACCTGGCGCACACCGGTTGACCGTTCCTTCTTCGATTACCGGCTGATCCTCAACCGCAACTATGTCACCGGTCTGCTTTTCATCTTTATCGTCGGACTGGTGCTCTTTGCATCGCGGGCGCTGATCCCCACCATGCTGCAGGATCTGATGGGCTACACCGCGGCGGCGGCAGGTTGGGTGACGGCACCGAGCGGCCTGGGCACCATGTTCGCCATGCTGATCGTCGGGCGACTGGTGGGCAAGGTGGATCTGCGGCTGCTGCTCGCCATCGGTTTCGGGATCACGGCCTTTTCCCTCTGGCAGATGCAGGGCTATAGTCTGGTGATCGGTGAGGGTGATGTGATCTGGCCGGGGGTCTGGCAGGGGCTGGGGATGGGTCTGGTTTTTGTGCCCTTGAGTACCGCCACCTTTGCAACCCTGAGCCCGGAAATGCGGGCCAACGGCACCGCAATCTACAGTCTGGTGCGTAATGTCGGCAGCAGCATCGGGATTTCTCTGGTGGAGACCTTGCTCACCCGCAATACGCAGATTTCCCACGCGGCGCTGAGCACCCACATCGATGACAGTAATCCGGCTTTTCAGAACCCGGCGGTAGCCAGCCTTTATAATCCCCATGACGCCATGGGCCAGCTTCTGCTGAATACGGAAATCACCCGGCAGGCGACGATGATCGCATATATTGATGATTTCTGGCTGATGCTGGTGATGACGCTGGCGGTTTTTCCGCTGCTGCTGATCATTCGCCCGCCCAAGCGAGGCGAGGTGGTGAAACAGGAGATGATTGTGGATTAGCACGGAGAAGTGATTCGCAAGCGGTGCAGCGTAGCTGTTTAGGAGGGGTCAAATGTTTCAGAAGATTCTGGTGGCTTATGACGGCAGCCCATCGAGCGAGGTAGCGCTCGGTCAGGGCGCGGAACTCGCGCGTCTGGGGCGAAGTGAACTGCATCTCTTCGGCGTCATCGTCAGTACCGGCGGCATGGCCATTGGTCAGGCGGCGGGGGCGGAGGATGTGTTGGGGCGAGAAGGCAATGCCATCCGCAGCAGTCTGGATGCCGTCGCGGGTACGCTCCATGCAGAAGGCCTGAGGGTGGTGACGCAAACGGCTGAGGGCAGCCCTGCTGAAGAGATTGCCCGTTACGCATTGCAAACGGGTGCCGACCTGCTGGTCATCGGGCATATTCCGCATTTTTCCTTGGGACACTGGCTGCAGGGGTCGGTCGCCAAAGCGCTGCTGCGAGAGTTGCCTTGCAGCATTCTGGTAGCAAAAGAGCGCTGAGTTTATCCGGCAGGTAGCGGTGGTACCCGGCATTCCGTTTCCTGGGACTGCCAACTCATGGCATTTCAAATCCGCAAGAAGTGCCTAGTCATTGATCACCCGCGTTCCCTTATTCTGACCGCCCAGTCTGCCGCGGGTGCGCGGCCAATTCGCAAAGGTCCCAGCGTTGACGAGGATGACCCATGGGACCTCATTACTGCAAAGACGAGAGCGGTCGCCGGCCCATGCCCCGGAGCGGATGCTGCGCATTCACTATTTGCAGCAGTGAAAATGGCCTATTCTACCAAGTACGCCGCGCCCTTGACCAATCCGCGTGTCAACCTGGCGCGCTAAGGCTCTTCAGGTTTTATTATGTAGCGAGATGTGAACAAGGACGCGCAATGGCAAAGTCGCTGTGCTGCGGTACAACAATACCGACTTCCCATCACGGCACACGATCTCCACTGTAAGGCCAGTGGTTGGACAGAAAGCCCTGCCGGAACGATGTCCCTTACCGATCCCGGCAAGCGGCGGGAGCGTTTCTCTGGAGAATTTCCGACAATAGGCGGCCTCCGTATCGGTCAGCGGTTCACTGCGATTGCTTATGGCTCCCTGGGCGCCGGCATCAGCCGCCGCAGAAAATCGCGGCGATCACAGCGCTGTTGTTCCTGCATGCTGGCGCGAGTTTTGCGGCGGTGGTCGATTACGCCCTCCCAGGCCGCAAACACGGCGGCGGCGTCAGGATAGCGGCGCAGGTTCTGGACCAGCGGTTGCCAAAGAAAATGCCCGATCTCTGGCAGGTATTGGAGGTGGCCCTGCCCGAGCACGCCGGGAATCTTCAGACCCAGGGCGGGACCAAGGCCGGTACAGGGCTGATCCACCCGAGCGGCGGCAGACCAGCCTTCGGGCAGGGGAATGTCGGGGACTCTGAGGGGCATCGCCAGGCGATAGAGAGCGATGGGCGTCAGAAGATAGGCCAGATACCAGTCCTGTACTTCTTGCAAATCCCGTATCTCGACAGAGAGTCCCGGATGGACGTTGGGGCTGTTTGCAAAGCACCGTTGATGCCAGCCGGCAAATACCTTCTCCAGGGTCTGCGCCATATTGTCGCGATCCGCCACGAGTTGCCAGTTCATGGGCGCAATCCTCTAGCCTGACGGCGGATTTCGCCAGCCAACTCTCGATAGAACGTGAACTCGGCATGCCCTTCCAGGCAGTCGCAGAAACGATCCAGCCAGTCCGCCAGGTATTCCCGGTAAAAATCGGCCGCCGCGGACGTGTCGTCCTTTTCGAGAAAAAAGCCGATGAACTCCGCCATGGTACCCAGGTAATCTGCAGGCAATCCCTGAATGGCGAGATCAAACTGGCCATAAAAACGCTCCAGTTCGCCGGCGCGGTAACCGTCCAGCATGCCGTCCTCCAGGAAGGGGGAGGCGAAGGGCGGACAGACGGCAGGGAAGGTGAACAGCCGGGTATGCTCACCCTGCCAGGCGTCCAGGGCCACTGTGGCCAATTCCCCCAAGGCCGGGGTCAACCACTCCGGCTGATAGGGTTGTTCGCTGATCAACTCCGTGGAGTCGGCGGCGGGCTCGGCCAGGGCCATGGCGATAAAGCGCCAGGCCTCCGCATACATACCCGCTTCAGTGGCTGGTGAGGACATGATAGATACCCGCACCGAGTACACCGTCGTGGCCGGCATTGGCCCAAGGGAAGACGTACACCCCGCTGGCGAGAAAGTAATGACGGAGCAGGAAGCCGCCCAGCAGCACCATACAGGCGGTGAGGATCACCGGAGCGCTGCCCTTCCAACCATTGAACGTGCCTTTGATCTCCAGCAGGAAGGGCAGAATCAGACCGATAATCAGGAAGCCTATAATCCAGCCCCAACTGTGCAGGAGGATGTGCAGTGTGGCCTGACCGCTGAGATTGCTCGGCAAAATGACCAGCATGATGCTGAAAATCAGCACGATTTCAACGGCTATGAGGAGCATGTCCAGACGCTCATACCAGCGGGCCAGGGCGTCATGCTGATGCAGTACGCCGTACAGTACCAGCAATTGAAAGGCGAGTGCCGTGGAGAAAGCGGAAACGGTGAACAAAGGCGGCACCAGGTCATTGGCCCAGAGGGTTGCCGCCGGGAAGGAGCGAAGCAGCAACCCTGTATACACGGCGGTACCTACTCCGCAGAGGATGGCCAGCCAGGCAATGGGGGTGCGCAGTTTCTGCGCCCAGACGCCCACCAGTTTGATCAGTGGCAGTTCGAACCAGAAATTCAGCCAGCGTCCCACCAGCGGCAGGCGGCGGAACCATGGTTCGTCGATCATCAGCGGCCAGACGTAGAGCAGGCCGAAAACCATCGCCCAGACGATGAACTGGGTACCCCAGGCGATCCAGGACCAGGGCAGGAAGAAGGGATTCCAGGGCATCAGGATTTCCCAGACATTGAGGGGGTGAAGCAGATCGATCAGCAGCAGGGCGGAGCCAACGCCCAGAAAAGCCTCTCCCGCCAGGGTACCCCAGAGGGTGACGGCCCGGTTGGCCCGGAAATAGAGATGACTGAAGAGGCTCAGGGCAATGAGGGCTGCACCTAGACCACCGAGGAAAAGATAGGCCGCGACCAGCGTCGCCCAGCGGTCCTGAACAATGAGACTGGTAGCAAAATGGACCGAGTTCATACGAGATCCTCCGGAAGCTTGTGGATGTAGTAAATATTGGGGCCGGTGCCCAGTTCGGTGAGCAGACCCTGAGCCTTGCCGGTCGCGACCACCTTGGTGATGAGATCGTTGGGGTTGTCCAGGTCACCGAAAATGCGGGCGTGGGCTACGCAGGTTTCCACGCAGGCGGGCTCCAGGCCTTGCTGCAGGCGGTCGTAGCAGAAGTCGCATTTATCGATGCTGGGCACGGTACGTTTGAGAAAGTCCTTGCCGTAATAGCCCAGTCCCTTGTCGATATCGTTGCTGTCGGCAGGGTAGCGAGCATCGTAGGGGCAGGCCATGGCACAGGCTTGGCAACCCATGCAGATGTCGGGGTTGACGCGGACGATGCCGTTGGCCTCCTTCCAGGTGGCGCCAGTCGGGCAGACGCTCACACAGGGCGGGTTGTCGCAATGGTTACAGAGCTTGGGAAAAAACTGGCGGAGGAACTTATCCCCGATTTCAATTTCTTCGTCGTACACATAGGTGCGGTATTTTTCCGGATTCCACACGGGCGTCTGGTTTTCCATGGCGCAAGCGGCCATACAGGCATTGCAGCCGACGCAGGTATCCAGATTGATGAGCATGGCATATTTGGTCATGACAGATTCCTCAGGCGCGCTCGAGGCGCACGGTGAATTCCTGGGAGCGGAAACCGCCGCTCACCGGTTCGATGAAGTCGGGCGTGATTTTGTTCAGGGCCGTGCCCATGCGATAGCCATGGGTGAGGGCCGGATTCTGGTCGCCATAGCCACTGTAGAGAAAGACGGTATCTTCCCGGACGAGGCGGGTGACATGAACCGATGCCTCGGCCTTCTGCTGCGTGAGTTGGTTGGTCACCCATACCTTGTCGCCTTCCTTCAGTCCGAGTTTGCCGGCACGCTGACTGTGCACCCATAGACCCGTATAAATGTCGCCGCGGAACTTGCTGATGCTCACCAAGGGTTGGAAATCGTTGTTCGGCGAACAATGGGAAACCACGGGTACCATGCCGAAGGTAAAATAGAACTCGTCATCGGCCATGGGTGCCTTGCTGCCCGGTCGACAGTCGGCGGGAATGTGGGTGGCCAGTACCGAAAAATAAGGGTTATCCCAGAGGCCAAACTGCTCCCGCAATTGACCGTAGAGGTTGCTGTAGAACTCGGCGCGCCCGCTGGGCGTTGGCAAGGCCATCTTGCGCGGCATCCCGTAGTTGGCGATGAGTTCGTCCGCCTTGGCCACCGGATAGACTCCCTTCTCGCGTAATACCGCATCGAGCTTTTGCGGCGTGATGCCGAGGCCTTTGGCCTTGGCTTCAAAATCCATCTGGCGAAGGGCCATGGTGAAGGGATTCTGGATACCCTTGGCGCGCTTTTCCTCGGTAAGGGCCTTGAGCCGGGCCGCGGGAATACCCATTAAATCCTGCACGGACTGGTAATAGGGCTCGGAACTGCCGGTCAGGACTTCCGTCAATTTCAGGAAGGCGTCGGTCAGGATGACGTTGTCGTAGGCTGGTGGAATAGCCTGATAGCGGGTGATCAGCATATTGTCGGGGTTGACGCCATTGCCGTAAATAGCGGGTTCGTCCCGTTCCAGATACGTGAGCTCGGGCAGCACCACGTCGGCATAGGCGACGGTATCCGCGGGCATGACATCCATGACCACTACCAGTTCCATGTTGGGGTGGGTGAACGCCTCCTGCCAAAAGCCCTCTGGCGCATCGCGCATGGGATTGGTACCGTTCAGGAGGATCGCCTTGCATAGATAGGGAGCGCCCTTCCAGGTGAGTTTGCCCTTGATGGCGGAATCCAGCCCCACCTCGGTGGTGAAAGGGAAGGCCGCCCAGTCCGGGGAATCCTTGGGGGTCTGATCGCGATGCACCGCCGCCCAGGCCGGATAACCGTGGTCATGGCTCCCCGGATTGGCCGCCGCATTGGCGGCCCAGTAGACGAAAGGCATACCCGCAAGGCTCGCCAGTGGCGGAGCCTTGGGGTTGTCCTTTTGCGCCCACATGTTGCGCACCTGTTCCCGGTAATCACCTCCGAAGATCCAGCCACCGGGCACATCCAGCCTACCTTTCAGGGTCTGTATCATGGCCTGCACCCTGCGCAACATCTGGATGTTGCCGTAACGGGCGCCGGACCAGCCGGGGATGACGATGGGGGATTTGGCCGTAGAGAACTCCCGGGCGATTTTGCGGATATCGTCGGCGCTGATGCCGGTATTGGCCGCTGCCCATTCCGGGGTATAGGGCTGAAGCTCCTGATGCTGGGCGTCAAAGACCGTCAGCATGGCCTCGCCATTGTGGGTAAAGCCTTGGGGTGCGCGAAGCAGGGGGGTCACGCTGTTGCCGTTGCTGCCTTGCAGATTGTAGTTGCTGAAGGCGGGGAGAAAGACCACCTGACCGCTCTTGGCGTCGATGACGGCGGGTTCTTTTTGCGCCGAGAGATAGAGTTCCCAGGCGTTGTGGGCATTTTTGCGCACCAGGAAGGGCATGTTGCTGTGGCTGACGAGAAAGTCCTCATCATACCAGCCGTTATTCATCATCTCGCGGAGCATGGCCAAGGTGAAATCGAGATCGGTGCCGGGTTTGATGGCATACCACTCATCCGCCTTGGCCGCTGTTTCCGAGGCGCGCGGGTCAAGAACGACGACCTTGGCACCCTTTTCCTTGCCTGCGGAAAAGCGCACGGCCCGGCAGGTGGAGACGCCGCCGATGCAGGCATTGCCGATGATGGAAAGGATGTAATCGCTGTTTTCGTAATCCTCGATGTTTTCACCATGCACGACAAAATTGCCGATCATGGAATTGGTGCCGAGGTGACCGTCAAAGACGCAGTTTTGGGTGGGCGAGGTGATGAGGTTGGGGCACTGGATGGCAGAGGTGAAGGCAATGGTATGGGGCACATAGAAGGAGCAGGTGCTCCAGCCGCCGTAAACCGTCCACTCCCAGGGCTTGATGCTTTTGCTCTTCTGGGCGATATAATCCCAAGCTTCTTCCCAGGTTGCCGAACGGAATTTCATCTCGCCGCGCTTGCTGCCCGCCACGCGGATGAGGGGCGTCTTGATACGGTTGGCGCTGTAGACCTGCCGTAAGCCCGATTGGCCGCGGGCGCAGATCTTGTCGCCGTTGAGGGTGGAGTTGGGGTTGCCGCCCAGCTTCATGATGCGCTGCTTGCCTTTTTTCTCCGCGACGGTAATACGCAGCGAGCAAAAGGAAGAGCAGTAGTTGCAGATGGAGTGGGCGAAGTGGTCGGCAGCGTCGGGATGCGTGGGGCCAGCCAGTTTGATCCAGTCGGGATGGTAGAGCGTCGCGCCCACGGCGCTGACGCTGGTGCTTTTAAGAAAGGTACGGCGGGTCATTTTTGGAAACTGCCAAGCCATTTGAAGGCCTCCTGTGCACAATAAGCGCTATGTTTTTAATAATATAATGAGTTTAGTATGTCATTATATGGTGATATGCTACGCGCCTTGGTGCCGAGGGGGAATTGATAAAAGTCAATTTATTTATTGCAATGTTCTATATATGCATATAATTATATAATGTGGTTTGTGGCGCGCCCAATGCTCCATTCTCAGCGCGGTAACTGCATGGTTACGCAGTGCAGGCTGCCATGCTGGCGAGCCAGTTCGATGCAGGGAATGGCGATTACTTCCCGATCGGGGAAGGCGTGTTGCAGGCGATCCTGTGCCACCGTGTCGGCGGGATCATCGTAAGTCGGCAGGAGCAGGGCAGAGTTGAGAATGAGAAAGTTGGCATAGCTGAGGGGCAGACGGGTGCCGTCACCGTCCCACTGCGCCTGTGCCCAAGGCAGAGGAATCAGGTGATACGGTGCGCCATCCCGGTTGCGGAACGCGCTGAGTTCAGCCGCCATCTGCTGGAGCGGGGCGAAATGACTGTCGTCAGGGTCGTCGCAACTCTGATAGGCGATGGTATGGGGGTTGCAGAAACGGGCAAGGGTGTCGATGTGGGCATCCGTGTCATCTCCTTCCAGATGGCCGCTATGCAGCCAGAGGACGCGTTCCACACCGAGCTGGGCGCACAGGGCGTCTGCGATCTGTGCCGCGGACCATTGCGGATTGCGGTTGGGCGAAAGCAGGCACGCACTCGTGGTCAGCAAGGTGCCCTGGCCGTCGCTTTCAATGCTGCCACCTTCCAGCACCATGCCGGAAATTTCCAGCGCTGCCGCACCAAAGGCACCCTGAGCATGCAGGTGACGGGTGATCTGATTATCTAAATCAGCGCGAAATTTCAGGCCCCAGGCGTTAAAGGCGAAATCCATCAGTTTATGCTGTCCAGCAGCATTTTTCAGGGTAATGGGACCGTGGTCGCGCGCCCAGGAGTCATTGCTGGGGACTGTGTGCAGGTGGCAGCGGAATAGATTGGCACCCGCCTGATGCAGGTATTGCCTGCAGACCTCGATGCTGGCCGGATCATGGCAGGCAATGAGTACGTCTTCGCGGAGGCTGATTTCGCGGGCAATGCGGGCGAAGACGGGCAGCACGCTCTCCAGGCGCGGCCCCCAGTCGGTATCCGGGTGCGGCCAGGTGAGTTGTACCGACTGCTGGGGGGCCCACTCCGGGGGAAGGGTGTATTCAGCTGCCATGGTCTGCTCCGTTGTCCGTCACCCCGACATCATAGGAGCTTCATGGCTTTTCGTCAGCCTGTCCGACAGGCTAAACTGCGTCCTATGCAAAAATCTGCCGAGCGTATGGATCATTTACTGTCCCGCCTAGGGTATTGCAGCCGCTCCGAAGTGCGCGACCTGTTGCGCGAGGGGCGCGTGCGCGTGGCTGGGGAACTGCTGCGCAAGGCGTCTGCCAAGGTGAATGCGGCCGAGGTTTGGGTGGATGAGGAGCCCATTGATCATCCCCATGCTTTCTATCTGCTCTATCATAAACCTCTGGGGAAGGTCTGTGCTCACGATGATCCCCGCGCCATCTATCAGGATTTTCCCCTGCGCTGGCGCTATCGGCGACCAGCGCTGAGCAGTGTCGGTCGGCTTGACCGGGAGACCAGTGGGGTCCTGCTGCTCACCGATGACGGTGACTGGCTGCACCACTGGACGAGCCCCCGCCGTGCCATTCCCCGGGTATATCGGGTGACCCTGCAGGAGCCGTTGCGGAGTGACGCGGCGGACATCCTGGCCGCGGGAACCCTGATGCTGGACGGTGAAGACACACCCTGTCGCCCTGCCGCGTTGCACTGCCTGACAGAGCGCGAGGTCCGGCTGACCCTGACGGAGGGGCGTTATCATGAAGTCCGCCGGATGTTCGCGGCGCTGGATAATCTCGTGCTGACTCTGCATCGGGAGGCCTACGGCCCTTTTTTGCTGGACGATCTCCCGGCCGGTCAGTGGCGTGAACTCACGGTGGCAGAGCGTATGACGGAGGAAATTCCATGATCTGGACACCCCATGTGACGGTAGCCGCCGTCGCAGAGGAGAACGGCCGTTTCCTGTTGGTGGAAGAGGTGGTAGATGGGCGGCGCTGTTTCAACCAGCCTGCCGGCCACTGGGATCCTGGTGAAACGCTGCTGGAGGCGGTTACCCGTGAAACCCTGGAGGAAACCGGCCACTTCTTCCGGCCGGAATATCTGACCGGTATTTATCACTGGGAATATCCTGCGAAAAACCTGACTTACCTGCGCTTCGCCTTCGGCGGACACCTCGGCACCAGGGACACGAGCCGCGCGCTGGATGCGGGCATCATCGGTCCGGTATGGCTGACCCCGGAGGAGATGGCGGCGCGCGAGGGAGAGATGCGCAGCGTCATGGTCCAGCGCTGCATGGCGGATTATCGGGCGGGCCAACGCTATCCGCTGGAACTGCTGCACATGGTCTGAAGGCGCCCTGGAGGCGAAATTGGACTGACGCTGGCCCTGCAGCGTGTTATATTGCCAATATAAAAGGCATCGGCAGAGACGATGAACATGATAGACGCAGACGGCTATCGCCCCAATGTGGGCATGATCATTTGTAACGAACAGAACCAGGTGTTGTGGGCCAAACGCCGGGGTGAAAATGCCTGGCAGTTTCCCCAGGGCGGCATCGATTATGCAGAAACGCCGGAGCAGGCGATGTTCCGTGAGCTGGAAGAAGAAGTGGGGACCGCCAAGGTCTGCATCATCGGAAGGACGCGGGGCTGGCTGCGCTATGAAGTGCCCTGCGCCCGCCATCGCGTCTCGCGGCGCCGCTATCGCGGGCAGAAGCAGATCTGGTTTTTACTCCGTTTTGAGGGCGAAGAGGCGGAAATCAATCTGCGCACCCGGCAGCCGGAGTTCGAGGACTGGCGCTGGGTGGATTACTGGATGCCGGTGAATGAAATCATTTCCTTCAAACGCCGCGTCTACTGGCAGGCGTTGCAGGAACTGGCGCCGCTGATCAACATGAATCCGCCGCCCATGACCGATCCCTGCCGTTCCGAGAATCGACATCCGGTTGTTGGAAACCGCTGACCGCCTTACGCAGTAACGGACGATCTATCCACGCACCGGACGATTACCCGAAAACTGCTGCACATAGTGGCGTTTCGGGCCTCCCATGCCGGTTTGCACCTTGCTCGGCCCCACATCTGGCCGGTTTACCAGCGCATAATAGCGGCCAAGGCGCGGACGGCTGGCCTCCACCTCGGCGTCAGTCAGGGGGCCGAGATGGGAAGAAAGCAGTTGGACCACCGCTTTCCTGAGAGGGCCGGCGTTGCCCTTGCCGAAGGGATAGACGCGGTTGGTCAGGATGATCACATAGGTTCTGGATACCGGGTCGATCCACAGGAGCGTCCCGGTAAAGCCGGTGTGATCATAGGCGCCCACCGGCAGGAGGTCGTCACGGTTGGGAGCGAAGGGCGCGGCCAGATCCCAGCCCAGCCCGCGCAGCCGCACCTTTCCGGGGGGGGATTGGGGGACGGTCATCTGCCCTACGGAACGCCGGTCCAATATTCGAATGTCATGCAGGGCGCCACCGTTCAGAAGCATCTGCGCAAAAATCGCGAGATCACCGGCGGTGGAAAACAGTCCGGCGTGGCCCGAGACCCCTCCCATGCGGTAGGCCGTGGGATCATGCACCTTGCCCCAGCGCAGTTTACCACCCAGGTATTCCGTGGGCGCAATGCGATATCGTTCCCATGCGGGTGGACGAAAAGTCGTTTGCAGCATGCCCAGCGGTCCGAAGATGTGCTTTGCGCAGTAGACATCGAGCGACTCGCCGGAAACCCGCTGAACGATTGCGCCGAGGGCCTCGAAATTGATATCGCTGTAAAGGTAACGGCTGCCGGGCGCCGCCACCGGCTTTTCCGCGATGATTGCCCCAAGCGCCCCCCGGTAACCGCGCCATGGGGTTCTCGGGTTGAGGTCTGGGGCCAACCCCGAGTAATGGGTGAGCAGTTCCCGTACCGTAATGGCTTCCTTGCCGTTCTCCCCAAAGGCCGGCCAGTACCGGGCCGCGGGGGTGTCAAGCGCCAACTTTCCCTGTTCCACGAGTTGCATCACGGCAGTAGTGGTCGCGACGACCTTGGTGAGGGACGCCAGATCGAACAGTGTCCCGACACTCATGGGGATTCTTTCGGGCCACAGCGCGGCATAGCCGAAGGCCTGGCGGTAGACGATCCGGCCCTCGTTGCCCACGAGTACGACGGCTCCGGGAATCCTGCCGCTCTGGATCTCCTTCTGAACGATCTGTGCGATGCCGGACAAGTCCGCCCGATGAAGCCTTTCCGGGTCAGCACCCGCCTGGGCGGATAAGATGCCCGTACACAGCAAGACGAAGAACACCAGAGCCCATAGGGCGCCTTTCCAGGTCAGCGCGCGAGATGCGTCATTTTTACTGGCGTGTTGCGTGAACATATTCCCGTCCCGATCCCTCCAGGATTGCTCAGGTGGCCTTCGCGAATGGTTGTCACCATCCCCGACTTCGAAGGGAGTCCTGCCGTAGTATAGACATTACGGGGGTTCCACAACATCCATCCGTCCGATCCGAAAGTCTGCGCCGCATCGATCTGCGCCGCGATCTCCTCGCCCCCGAAGGGTTTCCCGCCAAAGGCGTAGTCACGAAATGCCTGCAGCCAGGGGCGGAAGCGGACCGGCGGCAACCCCGTCCTTTCCTCGGCCTTGCGAAGGGAGAGGTAGACTATCTGGTGCGGATGGAGAACGGGGTTGGGGTAGCCGGGGATACCGTACTGAAAGCCCGATGGATAGAGCATGGGAGAGATATAATCGACCTGCTGCGCCATCTCCTCCAGGTTTTGGCCGATCCCGGTGTCGTTGCGGTTCCAGATCACGTAACCAAAAATATCCGCAGAAAGGAAGACGTTATATGGGATCAAGCGCTTGCGGGCCTCCGCGAGGAAGCCGGAAATTGCCGAAACCCGGCTTTCCTCGGTAGTCGACCGGGAAAACACCAAGCCCTTGGCGTCGGGAAAGCGGACGTAGTCGAACTGGATCTCGTCGAATCCGTCCTTGGCGGCCGCGACGGCGACGTCGATGTTGTAGTCCCATACCTGCTTGCTGAAAGGATCGGTCCAGGCGAGGCCCTCCCGATCCTTCCAGATGGCACCGCCCGCGGTCCTGACGGCCAGATCCGGCCGCGCCAATGCGAGGACGTTGTCCTTGAAAACCACGATCCTGGCAATGGTGTAGATGCCTTCTTGGTGCAAATCGTCCATTAGTCGCTTGATATGTTTGATGGTGATCATTTTTTGGGCGCCGATCTCCGTCGCCAGAGGAACGTCGGTCTTGTACGCAATCATTCCCCGGTCACTTTTTACATCGATCACCACGGCGTTGAGGTCTGTCTTGCCGATGATATCAAGAGCGGATTCCCGCAGGCGCGTGTTGGCCGCTCCGTAGGAAGACAAATAAAGGGCCTTGGGTTTGAAAGGCGCGAGGGATAGGGTTTCATCCTCCTTGAGATCTCCGACGGGGACCTCGCGACGCCGGTAGCCGTAGGCCCTGAGGCCAAGCACGGTCCCTTGCCCGCTGATCTGAAAATGGCCATCCCGGGCCGTACGTACGACCGAATCACCCAAGGTTACAAATGCCCCTGGGATCGGGTTGCACGTCAATGCGTCCACGACCATCCCGCTGTAGGCGGCAGCGTTCCCAGAGACGAGCAACAAGGCTGCAAGTAACGAAGCGCAAATGTTTTTTATGTTTTTATAACCCTTCACGCTCACCTCGCTTATCCGGAGTCCGTGGTCAACAGTCTTCCCAATGTCTTGCCCGTATCCTGGTCCGTGACCAGATAGCGCGGGAGGGCCATCACGTTATCCGATGGCCCGGCAGGCGCCCTTACCATGGTGAAGGCGGCGATATATCCCGCCGTAGCAGCGCTCTTGATGAGCTCCTCGTTGTAGATCCCGTAGGGCCAGGCGAGCATGTCCACCTTGATCCCCAGTTCCTGATCGAGCTTCGCCCTGGACTTTTCCAACTGCATGGCCACGAACTTCTCGTATGCCTGGGGGGAAAGACGTTTCTTTTCTATCTTGAAGTTCGGATGCCAATAGGTGTGGGACTGGATATTCACGAGCCCGGAGTCATGCATGATCCGCAACTCATCCCAGGTCAGGGCGTAAGACGCCCGGGATATGGCGGAGGGATAGATGAAGAGCGTCACCGGAATATGGTAACGCTGCACCAGGGGAAACATGTCCGTGTACACCGACTGGTGCCCGTCATCCGCGGTGATCACCACGGAATGGGGAGGGGGAGGGGGTCCAACGCCACGAATATATGCCACGACTTCCTTGAGCGGGACAATCCGGTAGCCATGGCTCCTCAGGTATTCCATCTGTGCCGCGAAGACCATCGTGCGAACGGTCATGGCATCTCGCAGCACGGGACCAAAACGATGATAGAGCAGGATGGGCACGACGCGCCCTGTCCCTGATCCCCAAGCCGGTATGGCGAAAAATAGGACGAGTAAAGACACCGTTTGCCAAACAACGCGCATGTCCGGCTTTTCTGTCCGCTGCGCCCTACCGGCCTGGAGAAACAACCCCGACTTCCCAAGTTCCATGCGCTCGCCTTCAAAAATCGTCCCGGGCTGCTGCTGGATAGATACTATCAGTTCCTCGGCCGAACAGAAACGCGGCTTCTTCCTGACAATTATCGACTGCGATCCGGTATCAGTCCCGCGTATCTGTATAGGTCCGCCTGATATTCGTAATAATTGGCGAGTTCCGACGCACGGGTGGTGCGTGCCTGAATAAGATTCTGCTCCGCCGTGATTAACTCCAAGATGTTCGCCAGGCCGATACGATATTCGGTGCGGATGCCGGACAGGGCGTTTTTCGCGCTGATTACCTGCTGCTGCGCGTTCACGTAGGCGCCCATGGCGCTTTTCAGCCCGGCATAAGCCTGCCAGACCTCCAGCAGGATCGTGTCCGTTTCCTGCCGGGCCTGCGCATGCGCTTGGCGATAGAGCGCACGATCCTCCTTTACTTGGTATTCGGTAGTAAAGTTGGTATCGAAAGGGATATTGAGTTGTAATCCAACGCTGTAGATTTTCACGTTGGGTTGCTGGCTTTGATACTGATTCTGCCCGAGGTTTCCCACCAGGGAAATGGAGGGCAGCCCTTGCGCCTCCGCCTGGAAAATGGCTTCGCGCGCTTCCCGGATTGTGGCGAGATCGCTGAGTATGGAAGGATTTTTCCTGACCGCGGACCGTAACCAGCGACGGATGCCGATGGACAATCTTTGCCGCGGCGATTGTAACGTACCGATGGGAAGGTGCATGGCCACCGGCAAACCTGCAGCTTGGGCCAGCGCACCCCGGTCGGATTGCTCGGTACCCTGCGCGATGACCAACTGCTCCCGTGCCTGAGACCGTTCCGTCTGGGCTTGGTACATATCCGTGATGGGCTTGAGATGCGCGCGGTATTGCAGGCGCGTGTCTGCGTAGATGGTTTGCGCCTCCTTTACGCCTTGGCGGTATACGCGCACTCGGGCTTCCGCTCCAGCGAGGGCGTAGTAGGCGTTGGCAACCGTGAGGGCCACCTGCTGGATTGCGGCGTTGGCCTCGTAGCGTGCGATGAGTACAGCCGATTCTGCTTTGCTGATAGCGGCGGCGCGTTGCCCGAAGTCATACAACACTTCGTTGAGGCTAAGCGTAGCGTTCATGGTGTTGGCGAGCGGCGGGCTGAAGCCACGGCTCAGTATGTCGCCGCTGCGCTGGCCGCCGATCCCGACACTCACGGTCGGTAGCCACAGTCCTTTGGCGATACCCAGGGCGGCCGCTTGTGCCCCCAGACCGGCCCAAGCCGAAGCGGTTTGCGGGTTGTGCAGCAGAGCCCAGTTGGTGAGTGCGGGCAAGGAGCGCAAATGCGCGAGTATTTTCGATCCCGGGGTTCCCGGCAAGGCTGGTTCGGGGAGTCCGTGACGCCCGGTGGTGTAAGCGCCGAGGGCTGGCAACCCTTCCCCTGTGCCCCAGGGGTCAGAAAAAAAACCATGTGCCGGATACAGGAAATCTGTGGCCAACCCCGGATCCGACCAGGACAGACACAAAACCAGGAACAATGCGATGCAGGAAGAAAACCCCTTTGGGGTAGGTCCGCGAATCAGGGGCAAGCGCAAAACGTTCAATATCGCCGAACGCATGGGGCTATGACCTGAAATCTGGAACTTTGCTTTTTCATGAGGCTGCGGGTGCTGTTGATTGAATGACCGCCACACTTTCCTTGAACTGCTCTGGCGTGATTGCATGCAAGGTTCCGCCCGCGAGACCATAAATGAGCTGGCACTGCAAAATCGTCTCGGGACGATGGGCGATGACGATGCGGGTGATACTCAGGTGGCTGACAGTGTCGTTGATGTATCTTTCCCGTACCACATCCAAATGGCTGGTGGCCTCATCGAGGATCAGTACCCTGGGTTTTTTGAACAAGGCGCGTGCCAGAATGATGCGTTGTTTCTCCCCGCCGGAGAGGGCCGATCCCATATCTCCGACCAGGGTGCGGTAGCCCATGGGCATGGCGGCGATCTGCTCGTGGATCCCGGCCATCCGGGCGGCCTGTTCGATTTCACTGGGGTGGGCTTCGGGAGATGCGAGTGCGATATTGTCGGCAATACTGCCAGCGAACAATTGATCCGACTGCATGACCGCAGCCACCATGGCACGGTAGCGACGTAACCCGAGCTTGTGAATATCAATGCCGCCCATGCGGATCACCCCCTCTTCCGGGGCGATCAGTCCCAGGAGCAATTTCACCAGGGTGGTCTTGCCGCAACCGGATGGGCCGATAATGGCCACCGATTGGCCCGTTTTCACGGTGAGTTGGCATCCTTTCAGGATCCATGGATCCTCTGTGGTATAGCGAAAGCTGACCTGCTGCAGTTCCAGGCTGGGTTCCGGGTCCGGTCCCTCATAAACCGGCAGGATATGCGCCTCGGGCGGGGTCAGGGCAATATCCGCCAGTCTTTCGCCATAGAGACGGAGCATTTTGAGGTCTATCCAGGCATTGATGAGCCCGTCCCCACGGCTCAGGAACTGGCTGGCAAAGGTCGCGTAGGCGACAAGCATGCCAACGGTGAACTGATTTTTCCTGACCATCAGGGCGGCGAGCCAGATGATGACGATGTGCCCTAAGCCACCCAGCAGTTTCTGGGCTGACCCAAACAGCGTGGAAAGCTGCTGTACACGAACATCCTGGTTGGTCGTCTCGACGATCAGATTGGCATAGCGAGCGGTGCGGTTTTCCTCCAGGTTGAACAGCTTGAGGGTTTGGACGCCGCGAATGGCTTCCAATAGGTAGGTCTGTTGTTTGGCTGCAGCGAAGATATGCCGTTCGGTCACCGCCCGCAGAGGAAAGTAGGCGACCTGGCGCAGGAGCAGGTATAGTACGAAGACCCCCACAACGATGGCCGTCAATCGAAAACTGTAGATGGCGATGACGATCAGGATAGCGACAGCCATGATGCCATCGAGCACGGCGGACACGAGATTGGTGGTGATGGTGCGACGGATGTTCTGGATGGCGCCGTAACGCGACACCACGTCCCCAATATGACGTTTCTCGAAAAAATCCAGAGGCAAGCGCAAAAGATGAGAAAATATGTTCGCTGCCCACTGGACGCCCAGGGTGGCATTGATGTGGATCACGACCCACGAGCGCAGCGCGAAGAAGAGTGTCGAAAAGGCCGTGACGAAGAGATAGGCGATGCCCAGCAGGGTCAACAAGGAGTGGTCGTTGACCACCAGGACCTCATCAATGATCCATTGCATGTAGAACGGACCGAGGACACCCAACACCTCCAACACCAAGGCGAGCAGGAAAATCCGGAGCAGCGCCCCACGCAAGCCCTGGATGGGGCCGGTCAAGGCGCGCAGAGAGATTGCCGGCTTATGGGTCGCGGGCTCGAAATTTGCGGCGGGCAGGAGTTCCAGCGCCACGCCGGTAAACGAAGCGGATACTTCCGACCAGGGTACGCGCCGCACGCCGCGGGCGGGATCGTGGATCGTGATTCCCTGGGTATCGACTTTGGTCAGGACAACAAAATGGTTCATGTCCCAGTGGAGGATACAGGGCAGGGTCAGGCGGGAGAGATCGGCAATTTCCAGGCGCAGGGGACGACTGTCGAGGTGCAGGTTTCCGGCGATCTGGAGGAGTTGTGCCAGGGTCGCGCCCTTCAGGGAAATCGCGTGCTGACGCCGCAGGGTGAAGAGGTCGATCTGCAAGCCATGATAACCAGCAATCATGGCCAGACAGGCGAGACCGCACTCCGACGCTTCGGACTGGAGGATCACCGGGACGCGGCGAGCAAAGCCGAACTGTAGGCCATCGAGAAGAGTAGTGGAAAATTTCATGGCAGGGATGGCTGGGCGATGATCGGTGAAGGTGCTGCTGCGGAATGATCCGCATGCCGCGAATTCGGAAAGAGATCGTGACCGAGACCATACAGGGGTTCAAAGACCCATTGAATAAGGCGCAGTCGATTGAGGGTGATTTCTGCATGGAGTTGCATGCCAGCACGTAGCGATTTTTGGCGGCCATGGACTTCCACGGTGGTACGATGCAATTGGACCATGATCCGATAGAGCGGGACCGTGGAATGGGCACCGGTGAGGGCGGCAATCTCCGCAGGCGTTAGTGCACTACCAGAAATGCTACGCACGGTGCCATGGAAGGTGCCAAAATCCCGGTAGGGGAAGGCCGCGTAATGCAATGCGACCGTCCCACCTACGGTCAGAAAGCCGATGGCTTGGCTTGACACAAGCAACTGGGCGCGCAGGGGATCCCCGGCCGGCATGACGGATAAGACGGGTTGCCCGGCGGCGATGGCCTGGCCGGGGTTGACGGTCATGGCGGAAACAATGCCGTTGGCGGGGGCGCGTATGAGGAGAACATTGCTGCCGGCGGTTTTGGCCAGTTCCTGACGAAGCGTTTCCAGTTTGCTGCGGATGGTGTTTTCCTGGTTCAAGGACGTCAATGGCAACTCCCCCAGTTGATGGGTCGCGCTACTGATGTTCTGCGCAAGTTCCGTCCGCTGGCGTTCAAGGCCTTCCAGTTGCGTCTCGGCACTATAGACCGTGAGATGCTGCTGCTGGAGTTCGGGATCCGAAACGAGGCCCCTGCCTCGCACGCTCATAAATTCCCGCAACACTTTCTCGGTGCTGTTAATATCCTGATGCTGGATGGCAATCTCGGCGCTCGTTTCCGCCAGTTGGGCCTGCAGAAGTTGCAGTTTGTCCCGCAAGGCCGTCTGCTGCATGCGGGAAACAGAACGCGCCGCGGAAAGGCTGCCGCTCAGAACCCGTTTTTCCGCATTGATGGATTGTTCGATGATGGTCGCCACTAATCCCACGGAAGGATTATCTGGGTTGCTGGCGATTTCCAGCAATGGGGCACCGGCGCGAACCTTTTCGCCAGAATGCACCAACACTTTTTCAACCGTGCCGGAAATAGGGGCGGATATCGTTAACAGGCCTTGTGACGGGACCAGTATGCCGGTGACGGCCAGGTGTCTCGTGTAATGACCGAAAATCAGGAGCAGGATGATCGCCAGCGTGACGAATAGCGCTATGACCGCGTAGACATGATGATGGACGGGCGAACCCAAGCGGATAGGACCGAGCCAGGATGCCCCGGAGCTTTGGATCGCATCTGGGCGAAATAATGTTTGATCGTCACGTGTTGGCATGCTGTTTTTCACGAATTTAGTTAGCCGATTCGTCATAGAGGGCTATATCATAATATGGTATGTTACAAATGAATTGACATGGTTGACCTTCTACATATTGTCCGATAGCCACTTTCGAGACATCAGAGATGTATATAGTAACTGTGTGATCCAACCGGATTGGCAGGTATGAAAATGGGTTACCGTTCTTTGGGAACGTCACCATGACCATTCCTAAAAAGCAAATGACGTCGCAGCCGATATAGCAACAATAATGGACCAGTCACCGCTATTGAGGCATCCTCTGTGTTGTCAAAAACCACTTGCCCGTATGCACACACCGCTAGCATGCTCTTGGCTCTTGGAGAAAATACCCGGATCGTTCCTGTGGTTAACTTTTTTTCGTGTAACCCAAGTTGCGTCAACACCGCATCCACATGGTCACCCCAATAAACTTTTGGCAATTCAGTATCGATTGTCATTTTAACCGGGAACGTCATGAATACAGCCACTGGAGCATATACAAAAATGACGGAAATTAAAAAAACAAAAAGGGTGGCAGAATATTGCGAAACGGCCGCTAACAGCAAGTCATTGAAATGGCCGGTGACTACTTCCATAATAATAACAGACAAGAATAATGCACCTATTCCGGCTATTGGACAAGCGGCGCTTTGCAGCACGCTATAGGCGTTCCAAATCGGTTTGAGCCGAGATATCTCCACTTTTTCCATATTGCTCTCCTTGATATAGATGTCCGCACGGCAGAATATCAGCAGGGTGTTTAGCAAAATCCACCTGTAATTGTGGAAATTTAGCGGTTTACCAGGCAACCAATAAAAACCAATTTTGCAATGGTTTGCGGTCTGTGCAATATGCGCTATTTAATTATATATAATTTGAGTTAGCACATAGGCTAGGGAGCAAACAGCAATAAACATAAGCTCCAAGTACCTCCAATTTACTCTCCTTTTAAGTAGCGCGGCATTCCAGTTATTGGCTTTTATGGCTTTGATAGCAAAAAAATGCGTCACATATAATAAGTGTCATTATTGAAGACGCAAAAAATGATAAATAAATAGTGGAATAATTGTATATTTTTAAATACCTAGGACTGTCAAGTGTATGCATAACCATGCTTGAGAAAGACAGAAATAATATAAATGGCAATAAATTCAATGGCCGATAATATCTCTCTCCTATCGCTAAATATGCGGAACCGTATATGGTATCTATTTGAATGCATTCCTTATCCATGTGTCCCCCGTTCCTGATCTAACGCATTAATGATTAATGCGTGCTTATCCGGTTATCTCCCAAAAAAACGTTCAGCGCAGAACACCTGTGCTCGGGAAAACGGCGATTCAACATAGATAGTAACTGTGGGAACCAACCGGAAACCGGATAAGCACGCTGGCAACATCCAATTCCGAAAATATTCTTTTCCCAGCACCCATTACTCATCTCCAAGGGGAACATTGTCCCTTCTGATTGAACTCAATAATCGTGGTGCAACAGCTTCCATACGCCAACACCTGACAAGGAGGCTAGGGGTAGCGCCAAGAACAAGGACAACAGGTAGAAAGCGTTCATCAGGAAACTGTTTCCAGGGCCCTTGGCCAGGAGGAATACCGAAACGATCAACACATAGGATTCCCACAGAAATACGATCACGGATAGAAAGTTCGGATAATGGGTAAAGCTGCAATCCTTTGAAAATGGGTTCAGAAACTTGAAGGATATTTTTTTATACGGCATGTATAAATTTAAAACTTTACGAACCGTATCAACAACATTAACAATAACCGCGGGGAAGTACAGATACAAGATAGGGTGGTTATACACGTATGAACCCACCGATGACACATGAAGAAGCCAAAAAATAATCATTGGGGGGAAAAAAAATATCGCTGATGTTTTTTTAAGCCAGTAGCTATAAGATTCATCGAAAAGTGCCAGATCGCTTTTATCTACTGCGACACAAAGTGGCAGAAGGAAGCCGTTGTAGAAATAAATTTTCTCACCGCATTCCAACAATATCCTCCAGTGATAAAGACCATTCTTGAAAACATTTGCCTGATTCATGATGCCTGCCTGCCAAAGCACGTTTGGTTTGTAAAATGATGCATGAAGCCATAAATGGGCAAGAGATCTTCTTGCCCAAGGCGATAATGTGCAGAGCTAAAAAGCGGGGCGCTAACTAGGTTTTTAACCCCAGATATTCAACCACGCAACTTGGTTGAACGCCGTTTGGAGTCCCGCTCCAGCCAATCCATAGGTTGCGCCTAGAATTCCGAAACCAAGGGCGCCCAATGGGCCGAATTCAATCCCAGATATTGCACCCCCAAGGGCACCCCCCGCTGCGGCTTCCGCATAAGCGAATAATCTCCTAGACGACGCCCCGGGGTCGCCGCCGCTGACGTCATAGATCTCCTCATCCGTCAGTACACGCATCGTGGGCGTTAATCCTCTAAATACATCTTGCTGCCCATTTAAAGTTAATCCACGCATAAATATTGCTCCTTTTGCATAACAAAATAGCGCAGAATGAAGGTGCCTACGATCACCACTATACTGCCACATTGTTAACAGTGGCATGTATACTTTGGAATCTATTTGCAGCGCAATCCAACCGGTGCACAGATGAAAGCAGGTAAGACATTATTTGACGCGTCTCTTTATTAATCTTACCGCATTGCTCTTCACACAATAAATATTATCAATCGGAATATTAAAATTCTGCTGGTGCAGTGGGTAGTGCTTGTTTTCTTTCAAGATGTAGCCCTCACTGCAAACCCCTCCTGCTCCAAAGCCATCGCTTCACTGACCAGCTTATAGAAATCGGGATAGGCTTCGGGGCTATACACCATATGATCCAGATGCATGGAACTGGTCACTTCCAGCTTGTGCGGGGCCAGCAGGTGTATTTTTTCATCAAAAACACCCGCACTGTTTTTAACCTGATGGTCTGCATCTTTGGCGGCCCAGACGTAATCTTTGGGCAAATCCAGGGTGCTGCTCCGCCGTGCATGGCCATAGGGCATGAAAACGGGGTAGTGCACCGTGGCACTGGTGAGGCGCGCGGTCAGATTACGCAGAGAGGCGGTGTTCAGTCCGTAGTGCAGATGAATCCGGCTGGCCGCCGTCAACGGCACGCCCGGTGCGGTTTCCCAGGTGGACTGCAGGATGAAAGGGTCACTCAGGGTATGGGCAGGTGATGTCTTCAGATGGACGCTTTGCGTCATTAGCCCGGCCTGCGCCATCACATGATGAAGCAGCGCGCCATACTCGCTCATCGGAATCCGCGCCAGCAGATCTTTCCAGAACCAGGCTCCGTAGCCGGTTAAATGAAGGGTTTCCTGGGCTTTCAGACTGCCGTCTTTGGTAATGGATACCGTCTCCATGGCGGTCATGCCGCTGGCCTCCGGTGCATCCCCCGGCGTTCTGGCGATTTCAGAATGGGCGCCGACGAAAATCACCGGATGATTGGCGTCGGGGAGTGGTATGGTGCCCGCTGGTGCGTACCCGGAGGTCGCATCCAGATAAAGATGATAAGCGGGTACATGCACGATGACATGGTTGATCTGCTGCAGGCTGGCCACGTTCTGCCATTCAAAATCATTGCCTGCACCTAACAGTACCGGTTGGGCGGTAATATCTTTGGCGTGCAGCAAGGCAACCAGGAGTGCGGCGGCGGCTTTGCAGTCGCCGTAGCGCTGGCTGAGCGTCGTGGCGGCTGGATAAGGCTTGTATCCGCTCAGCCCAGTTTCAATACCCACCCAACGGATGTGATGCACGGTCCAGTCATAGAGGGCCTGCACGGTGGCCTCACCGGTCTTTCCTTCGGTGATCTTATCTGCCAGCGCTTTGATCTCCGGGGTCACCGCTTCAGCAGGCTCGGCATATTTCCAGTAGGCATCGCCGACTGCCTGCCAGTTCGGGAAGGTGCTCAGGATGAAGGTCGGGCTAACCTGATGAAAGTCCACCGCATTGATTTGAATGGGTTGCGCGATGGGTTGATGCAAGGTCGCGGTGATGGTTTGCACCCCGTTGGCGACCGTGTGGGTGACCACATAACCATCGCTCCCCGCCCAGTGCAGGGCCATCGCGGTCGGCGCATGGACGATGATATGCACGTTGTCGGCCTGCAAAAAATACGGCACGGCATGGGAAAGAGAAATGGCATCCGGAAAATAAGGTTTCAGAAAATCGATTTTCCAGTCCGCCACCAGTTCATCGCCCACGGCCACATGGGGAAAGACCACCGTGGTGGTCTTGGCGTCGCTGAACTTCGGAGCGTTTTGCGCGACCGGCAATGTACGCGTGAATATCTTCTTCTCAGACACCGGATATCGCTTCCCCAATGGGCTCAGGGTGTAGGCGTCGGCGACGCTCACATGCTCCATCTTGGCGGAGAACCGTTTTTGCGCCTGTCCGTACTTCTGTACCCCATAGTGACTGAGTGGGACGACGACCTCATGAATGGTGCCGGTATAAGTCCCGTTGTGGTGGAGGTCGTATACGGCGTCGTAAGCGAGGATTTTAATCGGCAACCCTTCGCTGGCAGCCTGGGCCAATGGGGTACAGAAAAATAGCGCCAAGGCTGCTTGCAGGGCGATTGCGTTAGTGCGTTGCATTGCGGTTCCTACTTTCTGTATGGTCAACCATTGCCGGTAGGCTGCTTAAAATCCCCCTACCGCAGAGGACTATATCAGGATAATGTTGCACTTTTATGAACCTCAGGTGACGGAAACATGACACTGTGCATCCATTCACTCGGATCATCCGGGATTGGATGCGCCCCAGGTCAACCTGACTTTGGCACGACTTTTTCGTAGCGGCGGAAGCTTCTGAGGATGAATCGAAAACATGGATGAATTTGTCGATAATTTACTCGGAGATAGGGACGCGCCGGCACAGACCCTGACAGGGAACCCTTTTGCACATGAAGGGGATCGCGAGATAACGCTGCGCTTCGACCTTTCGGCCACACAAAGCGCCATGCACAAAGCCGATCCCGATAATCTCGTTCTAGGATATACCCGGACAATGATGGGGTTCCTGATCTTCCAGCCAAAACCCGAGCGGATCGCGATGATCGGCTTGGGCGGTGGCTCGCTGGCGAAATATTGCCTGCGCCATATCCCGGATGTGCACTTCATGGCAATAGAGATCAACCCCAGGGTTATTGCCCTGCGCGACAAATTCAGAATCCCTCCGGATGGTCCAAAATTCAAAGTGATTTGTGCTGAGGGCGCGGTATATGTCCGATACCGCTCCAAACTTGTCGATGTGCTGCTCATTGACGGATTCAACCACGATGGTCAGGCCAGACAGTTATGCAGCGCGGAGTTCTACGCGCATTGCTACGCCAAACTCCGGAAGGGTGGCGTATTGGTGGTCGATATGCTAAATAGTGACAGAAGGTGCGCAACCTATATCACCGGAATCCGCGAGAGATTTGACGACCATGTCATTGCTATCGAGGCGGAATTGTTTGGGAACAGGGTAGTCTTTGCGTATACGGGACATTCATATTCTGGTCCACAAGATGCTGTTTTTATCAATAACCACTAAGGAAGGCTTATCTATGGGCAGTATTCCGAGTTGTCCGAAATGCAGTTCAAATTACGTCTATGAAGACGGCAATATTTATATATGTCCAGAATGCGCACAGGAATGGCCAAAAGAAAATAATCTGGAAAAAATTGACTCCCTTCGTGTTTCTGATGCAAATGGCAGTGCCATCAATGATGGCGATACCGTGGTCGTGGTGAAAGATCTCAAGATAAAAGGGTCATCATCAATAATAAAAGTTGGAACAAAAATAAAGAACGTCCGCATTGTTGACGGTGATCATAACATTGATTGCAAGGTGGATGGCATTGGTGCGATACAGTTGAAGTCCGAGTTTCTGCGAAAAGTGCCATGAGTATGCATCTCACCTTTCGCCAGCTACAGGTGTTTACCGCTGTGGCGAAACATCAGAGCTTTACCCGCGCCGCGCAGGCGCTCTATCTCAGCCAGCCCGCCGTATCCATGCAGGTCCGGCAGATGGAAGAACAGGTCGGACTGCCGCTCTTTGAACAACTGGGGCGCCGGATCTATCTCACCGAAGCGGGGCGGGAAATGGCGCGCTACAGTGCCGCCATTACCCAGCAACTCGAAGAGGCGGTACAGGTGATCAACGACCTCAAGGGGTTGGCGGGGGGGCATATTCATATCAGTGTGGCCACCACCGGGGCTTATATTGCGCCCTATCTGCTCGCGGCGTTCAGCAAATTACATCCGCAGGTCACGGTCAGCATGGATGTCACCAACCGGGAGACCCTGCTGCATCAACTGGCGGAGAACGAAGTGGATATTGCCATCATGGGGCGGCCGCCTGCAGGGCTGGCGCTGGAGGCTACGGCCTTTCTGGAAAATCCGCTGGTGATCATTGCTGCACCGGATCATCCCCTGGCCCGGATCAAGGCGATTACTCTGGACATGGTGGCAACTTACCCCTTCATTATGCGGGAGCCGGGTTCGGGGACGCGAATCGCGGTGGAACAATTTTTTGAAAAGGCCGGGGTTGCGCTGCACGCGAGCATCGAAGTCAGCAGCCACGAGGCGATCAAGCACGCGGTGCGCGCCGGTATGGGCCTGGGCATCGCGTCTCTGCATACGGTGCGGGAAGAATTGCTGGCAGGACACCTGGCGGTGCTGGATGTGCAGGGCATGCCTATCGAACGCCATTGGTATCTGGTGCATCGTCAGGGTAAGCGCCTCTCGGCGGCCGCTCAGGCCTTCCGGGATTTTCTGCTGAACCAGGATGCGGCACGGTTGCTGCCTGCATAGGGGGCCCTACCGGGTCAGGGCGATGAACAGTTCCGGCAGCTTTTCCGGCAGTCTGGCAATGTGGTCGATGACGGTGTACTGACGGCCGAAGATGTCGGCGACATAGGCGTCGGCATGGGGATCGAGGCTGATACAGTAGGTGAAGATGCCGTCGCGATCCAGTTCATTGACCGCCTGGCGGGCATCTTCGATCAGGAGACGATCATCCTGCACATCGACATCAGAGGGCCGGCCGTCGGTGAGTACCAGCATCAGTTTCTTGTCGGCCTTGCGTGTCGCCAGATAGTGTCCCGCGTGGCGCATGGCGGCGCCCATCCGGGTCGAGTAACCGGCCTGGAGTGCCGCCAGGCGGCCTTTGACGACGTCTCCCCAGGGTTCGGAGAAACCCTTGATGTGCTGGTAGCGCACTTCATGGCGGGTGTTGGAATTAAAACCGGCAATGGCCAGCGGATCGCCGAGTTGTTCGATGGACCAGGCGAGCAGCGATACCGCTTCCTGCGACAGTTGCAATACGGTTTGGCCGTCGCCGCCGCCGGTTTTGACAGATTCGTTCAGTGATTCGGACAAGTCCAGCAGCAGGGTCACGGCGATATCGCGGCCGGCCGTGCGATGGCTCATGTTGATGCGCGGGTCGGGGGTGCTGCCACTCTTGAAATCGATCCAGGAACGCAGGGCGACGTCCAGATCCAGCTCGCTGCCTTCTTCCTGATAGCGGATGCGCACCTTGTCCTGCGGTTTGAGCAGATCGAGCAGGCGTTTGAGATGTTTGGCCAGCGCCGCATGCTTGAGGAGCAGTTGATCGATGGTCGCTGCGGGCGCCGAAGCGTGCAGCCCTTCATAGAGGCTGACCCAGTCGGGCCGGTAACTCTGACTCTGATAATCCCATTCGGGATAGTGGCGCGGCGGCAGGCCTTGGGTTTCCAGATCGGGCGCCTTGCGCTGTTCTGCGTCAAAGGCCTCTTCCTCATCGCCGGATTCGATGAAGCGCCATAAACCGCGGTTGTCGTCGCGGTAGCTGATCTCGGTATCGGCGAAATGCACTTTGGCGAACTGGTCGCTCTGGCGGCGTGTGGTGGTGACATAATCCAGCGCCAGCCTGGCCATGGTCGCCGTATCGGCATTGCCACCCGCGAGTTCCCCGTGAAAACGGTCGACAAAGTCATGGAGCACGGGATTGCGGTAACCATGTTCCGGGTCGAGTAGCGCCCGCGACAGCATCGCCAGGCGATGGCGCAGGCAGGAGGTCGTCTCCGGATCGCAGGCATCTTCACCGGGCTTGGGGTGCAGCGCGAGGAATAGCGTGCGCAGGCCGGGATAGGTCCGGATGAGCAGGGTGTCGATGCGGGCGTCCTCGAAAAACTCCACCGCCAGGCGCTGGAACGGGCTCCAGTTATCGGCTATCTGCGGTGTTGACCAGCGCCGGTGGCCGACCATATGCGCCAGGATCGCGCGGTAGTGGTCCAGCGCGCCGATACCCGGCAGATCATCGAGCACATCCGGCAGCCGCATGCCAAGCGCGTCGTAGTAGGGCTGCGGCGTGCGCAGCGTGGCAAAGGCTGTGGAGTAGGGGACCAATACTTCGCTGTCTTGCCAGAGCCCGCGCAGGTACAGGTCGAGTTTGCGTTCGACGTCCGCCAGCAGGGTGCCGTGTCGTTCGCGCTGCAACACCGCCCGGCTGTCGGCCGACTGTAGCGAGAAGAAATCTTTCTGACGTTCGGGGTGGTGGAGATAATTGCGCACGCCATAGTCGACCCAATTGCGCAGGCCATCCACGGTCAGACTCTGCAACAGGGTGGGTGCTTGGCGCAGGAGCTCCGGCAGACCGGGGCTGGGGTGGGTCTGGTGATGGCCGTGGATGGAGCCGGTGGTACGCTCCATCATGTCGCGTAGCGTGTTCAGATAATGCCCCAACTGCTCGCGGCTCAGCAGGGCGCGGCTGACCGGCGCCAGGCTTTGCAGGAATCCGCCGATGGCGTTGCCGTTGGGGGTGCGCTGCATGAACTGTACCATCTGCATGACCATTTCCAGCGTGCCGTCGCCCAGTGCGGCGCCGACGTCCGGCCATTCTTCGAGGAAAATCAGGACCGGTTCTTCACCCCGCCCGAGTTTGCAGAGGGCCCGCGCCGCGTCAACATAGGCGCTCACGCCCGCCGGGCCGAGGCGGGCGCTGGCCTTGGCGATACAGTCGGAAAACACCTCGCCGACCCGGGGGAAGCGACAGTCGAGTTGCTTCCGGTAGGCCGCCAGGCGGGATGGCAGAGATGCGTCGCGCGGATGATCCGTCATGGAGCTCAGTGCCGCGCTTCAGGCGAAGGTCATGTCGATGGCGTGTTCCAGCGTCGCGCGGATGTCGGCATCATCGGTGATCGGCTGCACTAAAGCCATGCGGCAGGCCGCGCGCGGTGCCACCCCATCGTCCATCAGCATGGCGGCATAGACCAGTAGCCGGGTGGAGATGCCCTCATCCAGACCGTGACCCTTGAGACGCCGGGCGGTAGCGGCCACGGTGACCAACTGGGCGGCTATGGACGGCGCCACACCGGTTTCCTGCACCAGAATCCCGGCTTCCAGTTCGGCGTTGGGATAGTCGAACTCGAAGCCGGTAAAGCGCTGCTTGGTGGATTGCTTGAGATCCTTCATCAGCGACTGATAGCCGGGGTTATAGGAAATCACCAGTTGAAAGTCGGGATGCGCCCGGATCAGTTCGCCCTTCTTGTCCAGCGGCAGGGTGCGGCGATGGTCGGTGAGCGGGTGGATCACCACGGTGGTGTCCTGACGGGCCTCGACAATTTCGTCCAGATAGCAGATCGCGCCGTAGCGCGCCGCCACCGTGAGTGGGCCATCCTGCCAACGGGTACCGTCCTTGTCGAGCAGCCAGCGGCCGACCAGATCGGCGGCGGTCATGTCCTCGTTACAGGCTACGGTGACCAGCGGCTTGCCGAGGCGCCAGGCCATGAATTCGACAAAGCGGGACTTGCCGCAACCGGTCGGTCCCTTGACCATCACCGGCAGCCGCTTGCGGTAGGCGGCTTCAAACAGGGCCACTTCGTCGTGCTGAGGCTGGTAAAATGGCTCCTTGCCTACCAGATACTGGTTCAGGATGGAGGAATCTGTTGCAGTCATGCGGTGCTCCGTGTGCGGTTTGCCGCCAGAGGCGGCGAAACAGGGAATGAGTCGGTCCGAAACAGGCTGTTGGGGGCCGTTTTCAATAAAAGCGCCCCCGTTCGGGGGCGCTTTTACCCGGTTGACCGGAACCGGTTTGAGTCAGCGGCTTACCGGTGTACGCCCAGCTTTTCGCGCCAGCCCGGGTAAAGCTTGTCGGCATCGCCCGGGAAGGATTCGAAGGCCCGTGCGAATTCCTTGTGCTCTCTGGCGTACTCGATCGGATCAGCACCCGCCTTCCAGCACTCGTAAGCCTGACGCAGGGAGACCGCGCCGGCCGCCGGGCTGTCGATGTGGCCATAGGAGCCGCCGCCGGCGGTGTTGATCACGTTGCCGTGCCCCAGGTTCTCGAAGAAGCCGGGCAGACGCAGGGCATTCATGCCGCCGGAGATGATGGGCGTGGTGGGTTTCATGCCATACCATTCCTGATGATAGACGGGGCCGTCACAACTGTCGCGCTCGATCATGTAGGCGATGTTGCGGTCGTCAGCACCGCCTTCCATCTTGCCGTAGCCCATGGTACCCACATGAATACCGGACGCACCCTGCAGGCGGGACATCTTGGCCAGCACAAAGGCGGTGTAGCCGCGCTTGGCACTGGGCGAGGTGATCATGCCGTGGCCGGCGCGGTGATAGTGCAGGTACTGGCCGGCATACTGGCGGCGGGCGGTGGTGATCATACCCGGCCCACCGACGAAGCCATCTACCAGAAAGGCCAACTTATCGGCGTCGGGACCAAAGGTTTCCAGGGCGAAGTCGGCGCGGGCGCACATTTCGTAATGGTCGTCGGCGGTGATGTTCATGGAGAACAGTTTGGCCTCACCGGTTTCGTCCATGGCGCGTTTCATGGCGTCATACACCAGCGGGATGGTCTTTTTCACCGGGGCGAAGACCTGGTTGCCCTGGGGCTCGTCATTCTTGATGAAGTCGCCCCCGAGCCAGAACTGATAGGCCGCTGCCGCAAAAGGTTCGGGGCGCAGACCCAGCTTGGGTTTGATGATGGTACCGGCAATATAGCCGCCGTCCTTGATCGGACGACCGAGGATGCGCCACAGATCGGAGATATCCTTGGCCGGGCCGTCGAACAACTGAATGGCGCGCGGGGGCATGAAAAAGTCGATCATCTGGCCATGCTCGATGTCGCCCATGCCCTGGTTGTTGCCGATGACCAGCGTCAGGAAGGAGACGATCATCATGCGGCCATCGGTGACGTTGCGGTCGAACAGCTCCAGCGGAAAGGCGATGCGCATATCCTCGGTGGCTTCGTCGATATGATAGACCAGCGCGTCCACGCCCTTGGTGAAGTCGTCGGTAGTCGACACTTCGACGTTGGTGCCGGTGGACGATTCCGCGGCAAAGTGGGCGGCGGCCTCCAGATAACCGTGGCCAGCCTTGGGTTTCATTTTGTAGGCCACCAGAATGTGTTTGCCGCCAGAGATAAGGTCTTCCTCTTTTAGGGAAAGATCGGCATAGCGATTAGATTGATCCATGGGTATTCCTCTTGTGCATATTGCATATTGATAATGAAAAGTCCGATGTTGCGGTTGACATCCCGCCGGATCCGGCCGATGGACTGTGCGAGTAGCGCGTTTCCCGCGACAAAACAAAGAACCCCAGTTATTATAGCATCGTCAAACCGACCCATATACCAGAAGAATCTTATTGGATCGGTAAGCATCAGCTTATGGATCATTTCGCCTCGTTTTTGCGGGACTGCGTCAGACCTTCGGTGCCGGAGTCCGTCCGTCAACCGTTTATTCGTTCCCCGGACACCTGCAACAGTCCCCGCAGCAGCGCGTCTGGATCCGGCGGACAGCCCGGTATCTGCAGATCCACCGGCAAGACCTCCGCGGCGCTGCCCATGACCGCATAACTGCCGCGGAACGCACCGCCACCACAGGCGCAGTCGCCAACGGCGATGACCCGCCGCGGTTCGGGCGTGGCATTGTGGCAGTCCTGCAAAGCCGCGACCATGTGCCGGGTCACTGGTCCCGTCACGGTCAGCACATCCGCATGACGCGGCGAGGCGGTAAAGTGGAAGCCTGCCTGCTCCAGGCCATAATGGGGGCCGCCCAGGGCGTTCAGTTCCAGCTCGCAACCATTACAGGAGCCCGCATCCACATGGCGGATGCCGAGGCTATGGCGAAAAACGAGGGGGCTGGCGGAGGACGGGTCCCGCTCCGTCCGCGGTGGTGTCTCTCCCACCCTTCCCAGCCGCAGCAACTCACGCAACATCCGGTACATCACCACCTCCTTCCGGGAACCGTCCCGGCACCGTGCTCACAGATCATGACCGCTGTAACTCAGGTTGAAAGATTTGTTGATGAGCGGAAAATCCGCGACGATATCGCGCAGGACCGCCTCTTCCAGTGCCGGCCAGAGGGTCCACGACGGGTCCTGGGGATGACAGCGGCGAATATGTCCCTGCTCCAGGCGCAGCCAGAAAAATACCTCACCCCGCCAGCCCTCCACCCAACCAACACCCTCTCCCGTAGCATCCCGGAGATCCGGCGGTTGGCGCACGTTCCCGCCGGGCAGTTTGCGGAGGATTTCCTCCTGCAGGCGCAGCGACTCGAAAATCTCGAGAAAGCGCACCGCCATGCGCGCCGCGACGTCGCCCTCTGTGGCTGTGGTCATGCGTACCTGGATCTGATCGTAAGGAGGTTGGGGAAATTGTATGCGCTGGTCCCAGGGTTGACCGCTGGCGCGGCCGGCGACCCCCATGAGTCCCAGATGCGCTGCCCGTTCCGGGGAAATCACGCCCAGCCGCACCACACGGTCGCGCAGACCGCCATGTTCGGCAAGAATTTCCTGCAGGCGCGCGACGGCGGTTCCAAGCGCTTGCCCCGCACTGCGGAGGGCCGCGACGGCCACCGCCGTAAGGTCAAAGCCCACCCCACCGGGCAAGACCCGGTCCATAAGGTAGCGATGCCCGATATAGCACTGATTCTCCCGCAGCAGATCCTCCTTGAGCGCCTGAAACTGGGTCAGGGCGAAGGCCAGTCCGGCGTCATTGCCGAGGGCGCCGATGTCACCGAGGTGATTGGCGAGGCGCTCCCGTTCCAGGCAGAGGGCGCGCAGCCATTGGGCGCGTTCCGGGACCTGCATCGCGGCGATCTGCTCCACCGCCTGGGCATAACTCCACGCATACGCCACTGTGCTGTCGCCGCTGATCCGTCCGGCCAGACGTGCGCCTGCGTCCACATCCAGGCCCTGAAGCAGGCGTTCCACCCCTTTGTGTGTATAGCCGAAACGTTCCTCCAGGTGCAGAATCTCTTCGCCCAGGACCTGGAAGCGGAAGTGCCCCGGCTCGATGATGCCGGCATGTATGGGGCCCACCGGAATCTCATGGGCATCCGGGCTGGCTGCAGACACGAAGGCGTAGTCTCCGTCTCCGGCAGTAGCGAGGTTGTCAGCGCAAAAATCCGTGCGTAGGGGAAACTGATCCGCAGGCCATGCGGCATGCCGCAGCCAGGGACGGGTGTCGCCGTTCCCCGCGCGAATGCCCAGCAGGTCGTATAGGGCGCGTTCCATGCGCAGCGCGCCCGGAAAAATGGCGGCCAGACTCGGGCAGGACGCCGCAGCCGGGTCTACGATCATCTCCGTAAGCACGATGCCCGTCTCCGACAAAAAGGCCGCATGGACGAGATAACCGGGTTCTTCGGTGCGGCGGTCCTCGCCCCAGAGGGCCAGCAGACGACCCCCCTGCGCATGGATGTTTTCGGCGGCAAGGAGCCAATACTCCTTGCAGAGGCGACCGGACCACACCGGCAAGGTCGTGCCCCATTGCCGGAAATCGGCCAGTACGCGCAGTGCGGGGTTGGGCATGATGGCGTCCCTATCCGTGGAGAATCTGGGCGGCGTGCTGCATCCACTGGACCAGCGTCAAGGGGATGAACACCCCGAGCATGGCGACGAGGGTCAATTGGACGAAGACCGGAATGATGCCGACGACGGACTGGCGCGCAACGCCTTCCTGATGCGCCCCGAAGACCATGCCCTGCATGCGCGGGAAAATCCCGGCGAACGCCACACCCAACCCCAGCAGGAGCAGGGGCGTGAGCCAGGGTTGGGCCTGCAGGGTACTGGTGATGATCAGGAATTCGCTCAAGAAGAGCCCGCTGGGGGGCATTCCCAGGATGGACAGTACCGCCAGCATGAACGCCCAGCCCAGCAAGGGGCTGAATTCCAGCATACCGCGGATGCGCTGGATTTCGCGGCTGCCGATGTCCTGTACCGCTTGCCCGATCGAGAAAAACACCGAGGACTTGGTCAGGCTGTGGCTGACCATGTGCAGCAAGCCGGCAAAGCTCGCTAGTGGTCCGCCGATCCCGAAGGCGAAGGTGGCCAGCCCCATATGCTCGATGGAGGAATAGGCGAAAAGCCGCTTTACATCCCGTTGCCGTAGCATGGAAAAGCCTGCCACCAGCAGGGAGAGCAAACCGAAACCCATCAGCAGGTGGCTGGCGAAGTCCCGACCCAGAGCGCCATCCACCAGTACCTTGGCGCGCAGGATGGCGTAGAGGGCGACATTGAGCAACAGGCCGGAGAGCACCGCCGAAACCGAACTGGGGCCGCTGGCGTGAGCATCCGGCAGCCAGTTGTTGAGTGGGGTCAAGCCGATTTTGGTTCCGTAGCCCACCAGCATGAAGATGAAGGCGATGGCCATGACCTGCGGTTCCAACTCATGGCGCACGGCCGCCAGATGCGTCCACAACAATGCGTCCGCACCATGCCCCATGATTTTCTGGGCGGCGAAATACAGCAGGATGGTACCGAATAGCGCCATCGCCAGTCCGACACCGCAGAGAATGAAATACTTCCAGGCCGCCTCCAGGCCCTCAGCGGTGCGGAAGAGGCTCACCAGCAGTACCGTGGACAGGGTGGCGCCTTCCATGGCCACCCAGAGGATGCCCATATTGTTGGTCAGCAGGGCCAGCAACATGGTGGCGAGAAAGGTCTGGAACATGGCGTGATACAGGCGGACACGCTGGCGGGAGAGCGACCAGTGCACCGTTTCGTGCAGCATATAGTTGCGGGAGAACCACGCCGTACTGAGCCCCACCACGCCATCCACCAGTACCAGCACGATACTGAGATCATCCACCATGAATTGTCCGCCGCCCGCGGTAAATGCGCCGTCTTTCACCACCTGTATGGCCAGGGCCAGGATGGCCAGCAGCGTCAGCGTATTGAAGCCGATGAACAGCGCTGCCCCCCGGCGTCCGTCGCCCCAGAGGGCAAGCAGGGGGATGCCCATCGCCGCACAAGCCAGAACCAGCAGAATCAGCATCATTCCTCCCGGATATGTTCCAGATTCTGGAGATCCATGCTGTCGAAGGTCTCCCGTATCTGAAAAAAGAACACGCCGAGAATGACGAAGCCGATCAGGGCATCCAGGGCTACGCCCAGTTCCACGATCATCGGCATGCCCAGGGTGGCGCTGGTCGCGGCGAAGAAGAGACCGTTATCGACGGCCAGAAAACCCACCACCTGAGAAATGGCCTTGCGCCGCGTGATCATCATCAGGAAAGCGAGCAGCACGGCGGCGAGGGCAATGCCGACCATGCCGCGGGTCACGGGGCCGGTCAGGGCGGTGATGGGGGCGGCAAGGGAGAAAGCAAAGATGACCAGCGCGATGCCGGCGAGCAGTGTCAGGGGGATGTTGAGCACGGCCTCCACGTCGCCACGCACCTGCAGGCGTCGTAACAGACGGTGCAGCACCGTTGGGATCAGAATGGCCTTCAGCCCCAGGGTCAGAGCTGCGGAAAACCACAACTCCGTCTGCCCGGTCAGCAGCGCCACCAGCGCCGTGCCGGTCGCGAGGACTACTCCCTGCCAAGCCAGGAGATGGATCAGGGTGAGGAGACGCCGTTGCGCCAGCATGGCGAAAGCGAGCAGCAGGAGGAGGGCGGCGAGGAGCCTCAGCAGGGGGATGCCC
This sequence comes from Acidithiobacillus ferrooxidans ATCC 23270, assembly GCF_000021485.1. Classification (NCBI taxonomy): domain Bacteria; kingdom Pseudomonadati; phylum Pseudomonadota; class Acidithiobacillia; order Acidithiobacillales; family Acidithiobacillaceae; genus Acidithiobacillus; species Acidithiobacillus ferrooxidans. The sequence goes on along the minus strand of NC_011761.1, from coordinate 1,902,523 downwards.
CAGGCGAGTCCCTGTGCGGTGATGGTCATGTCATGCCCCCAGCATGAAAAAGGTCAGAAGCCCGATGACCCCGAGCAGAAAGGCGGTGGCCATGAACTCCGGGGCGCGGAAAAGTCGGAGCTTGGCGAGCAGGGTTTCGATCAGTGCCAGGATCACGGCGGCGCTCGCGAATTTCAGCAGCAGGACTGGCAGGGTCATGGGCAGCATCGCGACTTCTGCGGTGGGCACGATACCCCAGGGCAGGAACAGCGCAATACCGATGGCCACATAGAGCGTCAGCTTGATCTGCGCCCCCCACTCCATGAGTGCGAGATGCCGTCCCGAGTATTCCAGGAGCATGGCTTCGTGAATCATGGTCAGTTCCAGGTGGGTGGCGGGATTGTCCACGGGAATCCGCGCGTTTTCCGCCAGCAGCACGATGAAAAAGGCGGTGGCCGCGAAAGCCATGCTGGGGTGCAGGGCGAAGCGCAGTTGCTCCAGGTGGGCCACGATCACGCTCAGCGAAGTGGACCGGGAGAGCAGGGACGCCGTAAAGAGTGTGGCCAGCAGGGCGGGCTCCGCGAGCCCGGCGATCAGCATTTCCCGATGGGCGCCCAGGGTGGCGAAGGGTGTCCCCGTGTCCATGGCCGCCAGCACCTGAAAAACCCGGGCCAGGGCGAACAAACCCACCAGGGCGATGACGTCGGCGGCCGGCGCCAGAGGCAGGCCGGTGGCAAGGATGGGGATGATCGCCGCCGCCAGACAGAACGCCCCGAAAATCCCGTAAGGGGCAAAGCGGAAGAGCCAGGATGTGCCCTCCGCCTGCAGAGATTCTTTATGGAACAGGCGATACAGATCACGGTAGTTCTGCCAGCAGCCTGCCGGTCGCCGGTTTTGCAGGATTGCCCGCAGGGCCCGCAGCATCCCCGCAAAGAGCGGCGCCAGAAATGCCACCAGCAGTACCTGTGCCAGTTCCAGCAGTATGCCGGTCATCGCCAGACCGCCAGCAGGATCAGCAGGGTCAGGAAGCTGTAGAGCAGATACAGGGTGATGCGGCCCTGCTGCAGGCGCAGCACCTGTGCCGAGAGCCAGAAGGCCAGAAGGCTCAGGGGTTGATAGAAGCCACGGTATAAAGGTTCTCCGATCCGCATTCGCCAGCGGCCGGCGCCGTCTACCTCCCGTTCCGCCTGATACAGCGGCGCGAAGATGCGCAGCAGGGGTTGCGCAAACCCCAGTGAACTATCCTGCATGGCCGGCGTCCGGACGGGAAAACCGCAGGCCCAGGCCGGCACACGCCGCAGGGGCCGGCCAAAGAAGCTCCAGATCAAGAGAAAACCCAGCCCCAGGGCGGTGGCCATGCCGAGGAAGAAAATGATCGGACTGTAACTGGCGCGTTGCGCGGAGACCGGCGTCAGCCACAGCCCCCGCTGGACGGTGAAGCTTTGGCCGAGCATCTCCTGCAGCACGGGGTGCAGCAGATTCAACAGGACACCAGGAAAGAGCCCGAGGAAAATACAGGCGACACTCAGCAGGGCCATGGCGGAGCGTTCCCAGCGTCCGCCCTCATGGGCATGCCCTGCGCCGCGCGCCTGACCGAGAAAGGCGATGCCGTAAAACTTGACCATGGCGTAGGCCGCCAGCGCTACCGCCAGCACGACGCCGGAGGCCGCCAGGGGCAATACCGCGCTGAGGGTGCTTTGGGGCAGGGCGGGCGACAGCAGGAACGCCTGCAGGAGCAACCATTCAGAGACGAAGCCGTTGAGGGGGGGGAGCCCGGCGATGGCGAGGGTGCCGAGGAGCATGAAAAATGCGGTTTGAGGCATCTGCCGGATCAGGCCGCCCAGTCGATCCATGGCCACGCTGCCCGCTCCATGCAGTACGCTGCCGCTGCCGAGAAAAAGCAGGCCCTTGAAGAAGGCGTGGTTCAGCGCATGATACAGGGCGGCGGCCAGAGCCAGGGCCGCCAGGGCACCGAGTCCATGGGTGCGAAAGATCAGGGCGAGGCCGAAGGCCACCATGATCAGCCCCATGTTTTCTATGGAGGAATAGGCCAGCAGACGTTTCATGTCCGTCTGGGCGGCGGCGAAAAGCACACCGAAGAGGGCCGTCGCCAGACCCACCCCTAGTACAAAGGGACCCCACCACGAGGCCAGATTGCCGAGAAAGAGAAAGTCCACCCGCAACATGCCATAGAAGGCCATCTGCAGCATTGCCCCGCTCATCAGCGCGGAGACCGGGGCGGGAGCGGCAGGATGGGCATCCGGCAGCCAGATGTGGAGGGGAAGCAAGCCCGCCTTGGCACTGAATCCGAAAAAGGTCAGGAGAAAGGCGGCCGATGCCCAGAACGGATCGAGGGGGGCATGCAGCATGGCGCTGAACGGCCCGCCCTGGGCTATGGCCGCTCCGGCGAGGAGGACGAAGCCCAGCAAAATGGCCAGCGCCCCAAGATGGGCGATGAGCAGATAGAGGAAGCCGGCATGACGGCTGCCCGGCTCTTCATGCTCCGTCACCACCAGGAAATACGAGGCTAGCGCCATGATTTCCCAGGCGACCAGGAAAGTGAAGGCATTGGCCGCCAGCAGAACCAGTCCCATCCCCAGCAGAAAGGTGTGGTATTGAAGCATGAGCCGACGCAGTGCCGGTCCCGAGAGGGCGCGGAAATAGCCGGTGGCAAACAGGGTTACCGCGAAGGCCAGCAACCCCAGCAGAATCAGGAAAAATCCCGAGAGGGGATCGATCTGGAAAGACCAGGGCAAGGCGGGCAGGGGTCCGCGCAACTGCAGTTGATCTGGAGGGGCCGTCAGCGCGCTGAACCCGGTAACAGCCAGCAGCAGGGCAACCGCGCTGCTGAGGGGGAAGATCAACCGGCAGGCGGTGGTTGGCCAGCCGCCCAGCAGAAAGCCCAGTAGCCCCAGACCCAGCCAGAGCAGCAATGCCCCCGTGGCGAGATCCAGAGGCAGGCAGGAGATCACTGGGCTACCACCACCAACAGGGTCGTTGCGGAGTGGCCGCGGTTGTGCCAGTTGTGGGGCAGACGCGGATCATAGTAAATGGCGTCGCCCTCCCCCAGTTCCGTGGTCACCCCGGATTGCTCAAAAGCGGCCGTCCCGCGGATGACGATGGTGAATTCTTCTCCTTCGGCACTGGTATAGGGGTGTTCACCACACTCTCCGCCCGGTTCAAGTACCATCAGCAGCGGTTGCATTTTCTTTTGCGGCAGGCCGCGAGCCAGCGGTTCCAGTGAAGCGTGGGAACCGGCACTGTAAAACTTGCGTCGGTCACCGCTGCGCATGATCCATGGCAAACCCGCCGTTTCACCGTCATCGAAAATCGCGGCGATGGGAATCTGCAGCGCCGCGCAGATTTTTTCCAGAGTGGCGATGGAGGGGGAGTTCTGCCCCGCCTCGATCTGCGAGAGGGCACTGGGTGAAATTTCGGCACGCGCCGCCAGTCCGCGCACGGACCATCCCCTATCCTCGCGAAGTTGCCGAATTTTTTTGCAGACCTGTTCCATGGACGGGGAGTGTACGTTAAAACACGCGGCATGTAATCTATTTTGGACGGTATTCCCCTACACGTTGAACAAAAAGTTCAGCACATCTCCGTCCTGCACCACATATTCCTTTCCTTCCGCGCGCATCTTGCCCGCCTCCTTCGCCCCCTGTTCGCCTTTGTACCGGATAAAATCGTCATAGGCGATGGTCTGGGCGCGGATGAAACCGCGTTCGAAATCGCTGTGGATCACGCCCGCCGCCTGTGGCGCTGTGGCGCCCACCGGGATGGTCCAGGCGCGGACCTCCTTGACGCCGGCAGTGAAGTAGGTCTGCAGACCCAGTAAACGGTAAGCCGCACGGATGATGCGGTTGAGGCCGGGCTCCTCCAGCCCCAAGTCCTGCAAGAAAGCGTTTTGCTCCTCCGGTTCCAGTTCTGCCAGCTCTGATTCTATGGCGGCGCAGACAGGCACCACACTCGCATGCCGTTCGGTCGCCCAGGCTTCCAGTGGTGCACGCCAGGGGCCCCCCTGCAGCTCGTCCTCAGCGACATTGGCAATAACCATGAGGGGTTTCATGGTCAGCAGACAGAGGCTGCGCAGATGCTCTTGCTCCTCACTGTTCAGGTTCAGACTGGCGGCTGGCTTTCCTTCATTCAGATGGGGCAGGAGGCGGGCCATGGCGGCGGCTTCGGCCACCGCATCCTTGTTGCCGCCCTTGGCCTGTCGCGCCACCCGTGCCTGGGCTTTCTCCACGGTGCCGAGATCGGCCAGAATCAGTTCCGTCAGCACCACCTCGAGATCTGCCACGGGATCCACGTGACCGCTCACATGAACCACGTTGGGGTCCTCAAAGCAGCGGGTGACCAAGGCAATGGCGTCTGTCTCGCGGATATGGGCGAGAAACTGGTTGCCCAGACCCTCGCCCTGCGCTGCGCCGGCCACCAGCCCGGCGATGTCCACGAACTCCATGGTGGCGTGCTGTACCTTCTGTGGCTTGACGATCTCTGACAGGGCCTCAAGACGGGGATCCGGCACGGCAACCAGCCCGACATTGGGCTCGATCGTACAGAAGGGATAGTTCTCCGCCGCGATGCCCGCCTTGGTGATGGCGTTGAAAAGGGTGGATTTGCCGACGTTGGGTAAGCCGACGATGCCGCAGGCCAAAGCCATAAGAAACTCCTAATCGCTGTGCAGGGATTTTTGCGCCGCATCCGTGCGGCCGCAGAGAAAGTCGGGAAGTACGCCGAGGCTGCGTTCAATCGCCTCGTCAATCAGGGTCTTATCCGCTGGCGGTGGGGCGCTCAGCACATAAGGGATGACCGCGTCCTTGTGCCCCGGATGGCCGATGCCGATACGCAGTCGCCAGTAATCCCGTGTGCCCAGGGCACGGTCGAGATCGCGGAGGCCGTTGTGGCCGCCATGACCTCCACCGCGTTTCAGCCGCGCTGCGCCCGGCGGAAGGTCCAGTTCGTCATGCATCACCAGAATCCGTTCCGCGGCTACTTTATAAAAGGCCGCCATGGCCTGCACCGGGCCGCCACTGCGGTTCATGAAATCCTGGGGCATACACAGCCCCAGTTCCAGTCCGGAAGCTCGCGCCGTAGCAGCCAGACAATGCCAGCGCTTCTCCATACGCAAAGACGCCCCGACCCGATCCGCAAGGGTCTGGAGCGTCCAGAAGCCGGCATTGTGGCGGGTACGGGCGTATTCCGCGCCGGGGTTACCCAGGCCCGCCAACAACCAGTCCATAAGGCCTCAGGCGGCGGTCTCCGGGGCCTCTTCCGCCTCGGCACCGGTACGCGGATTGTGGATGGAGACGACTTCCTTGTCGTCCTCATGCAGCAAAGGTACCAGTGTCACGCCGGCGGGCACACTGATCTGGGACAGATGCAGGCTATCACCAATGTGCAGCCCGGCGATATCCACCTGGAGGGCTTCCGGCAGGCGATCCACCGGCGCTTCCACTTCTACTTCCACCAGGGCGCGATGCAATACCCCGCCTGCCTTGATGCCGGCGCAGGTGCTTTCGTTCAGGAAGTGGACGGGCACATGCAAGCGTACCTGTTCGCCAGCGTGAACGCGCAGGAAATCCATGTGCAGGACCTCCTCCTTATAAGGGTGCATCTGAATATCGCGGATCAGGGCCGTTTCTTTGCTGCCGGGGAGCTGCAGCGTGATGACGTGGGTATAGGCGCGCTCGTCGGGCAACAGCTTGCGCAGCAGGCGGGCTTCGATGCAGATGCCCATTGCGGCCTTGCCGTCCCCGTAGAGCACGGCGGGCACCATGCCGGTGCGGCGCAGGCGGCGGCTGGCACGACGGCCGATATCTTCGCGCGGCTGGGCCGCAATCGCAAAATCTGTCATTTTCTGGACTCCTTATGGTATCGCGGGTTGAGCGGGGCGAGGGTTGACAGAACCTTTCTCCCCAATGGCAAGGGGCGCATCATAATGCGCCGCGGTTTTTTCGGCAACCGTTTCCGGCATTTTTCCATCGGGCCGTAAATAGGCATTGATCACTGCGCGGGCTACCGGCAGGGCTTGCCAGGCATTATGCCCACCATATTCCACCACGACGGCGACGGCGATTTTGGGGTGATGTACCGGTGCCCAGCCGATAAAAAGAGAGTCATTGTTATAGACGGTGCGGCCATTTTTGTACCCCACCGGGACTTGCGCGGTGCCTGTCTTTCCGGCAATGGTGATGCCGGGGATGCTGACCGTATGGCAGGTTCCGCTGGTGACACAGGCTTCCATGCCTTTACGCACCGCCTGCATGGCCTCCGCCGAAATGTGGAGATCGATGGGCGGCGCATCGGGGATGGGCTCCACCCTGCCATTGTCCGGATCGATGAAGGCTTTGGCCACCTGAGGCTGGACCAGATGGCCGCCGTTGGCGAGCGCGGAGACCGCCCGCGCCAATTGCAGGGGGGTCTCCAGAAGATACCCCTGGCCGATTCCGAGAATGACGGAGTCCCCGGTATACCACGGGGCATGCAGATGCGCCAGCTTCCAGGCGGGGGTGGGCACCAGGCCGCTGGCGCCCCCTGGCAGATCGATGGGTGGTTTGCTGCCGAAGCCAAATCGCCACAGGGTCTTGTCCTGCAGGGCGATGCCCATCTTCACCGCAAGTTTGTAGTAGAAAACATCCACCGACCAGGTCAGCGCCTTGGTCAGGCCGGTGTTGCCGAATCCTCCCCGGTTCCAGTCCCAGTAGGTATGGCCGCCAAGCTGATAATTACCCGCGCAGAAAGTATGGTAATCGGGCGCAATGACGCCTTCCTGTATCGCCTCTACAGAATAAAAGGGCTTGGCGCAGGAGCCTGGCGGATAGAGGCCATTGTCGGCGCGATTCATCAATGGGCGGCCCGGATTGTTCAGGAGGCTCTGCCAGTGGGCCGTGCTGATACCATCCACGAACCAGTTGGCATTGAAGCTGGGGCTGGTCACCATGGCCAGTACGGCGCCATCGTTCGGGTTCATGGCGACGACTGCGCCGCGATACCCCTTACCCTGCAGGGCCAGTGCCCCCGCCTCCTGAACCCGCACCCGCAGGTGGGTGAGCAAATTTTCACCAGGGCGCGCCGGGATCTCGCGCAGGGTGCCCACCTGCAGGCCGCGCGCATTGATATCCTTGATCTGATAGCCCATGGTGCCGCGGAGCTGGCGTTCGTAATAGCGTTCCAGGCCATTCTTGCCGATGTAGTTGCGTCCGACATAGTTGCTGGCGCGAAAATCCTTGAGGTCGGTGGCGGTAATCGGGCCGACATAGCCGACGACGTGGGAGAAGAGCGCGTCGTAGGGATAATGGCGATGAAGCATGGCGACCACCTGCACCCCGGGCAGATTCAATGCGCGTACGGCTACCGCGGCGATCTGTGCCGGTGTCAGACCGGCCTTGAGCACCACCGGATCGAAATCCGGCTTGCCCATGCGCCGTTCCTGAAAGCGGCGCATATCGTTCGCGTCCAGCCCGAGCAATTGCTGCAGTCGCTGCAATGTGTCCTGCAGTTTGGGCACCTGGTCGGGGGTGATTTCCAGGGCATAGGTGGGCTCATTTTCGGCCAGCACCGCGCCGTGATCGGCCAGCACCAGGCCGCGGGGCGGGGCGACGGGCACGAGAGCCACATGATTATCGTAGGCCAGGGTGCGAAATTTGGAATAATGCAGCACCTGCAGGTCCACGACGCGCAGCACGACGACCAGTATCGCCAGGCACATCAGACCGGCTGCCACCCCTAGCCGGAAGCGGAAGCTGCGAATACGTTTTTCGTGATCAGAAGGGGACATAACCGGGAATGACCTGATTCAGTTTGCAAATGGCTGGGACGCTTCGTACACTCGAAAGCAAAATCCTTGGAGAGATGGGGTGGCGCAGTGGTGGAGTCCCGTTTTGAATCCCTGTTCACAGAGCTGGAGAGCATTATAACGGATTATCGTGGCCTGCGTCGTCATCTCGAGGGCGACGGCCGCGACAGGCGTTCCCTGCAGGCGCTGCAGAAGCAGATCCAGATGCTGGATGCAGAAAATACCCTGCTGCGGGAGCGTCAGGAGGCAATATGTCTGCGGCTCAGCGAACTGCTCACGCAGGTCAGCCGTTGGGAAAACGAATAAAGAACACCCAGACAGATGGAGAAGACCGTGCCTGAAGCAACCCGCAATTCCGCCACCAACCGCGTCAACATCAACCTGATGGGACAAAGTTATCAGGTACCCTGTCTGCCCGAAGAGCAGGCGCTACTCCTGGAGGCGGTGGCTCTGCTCAATCAACAGCTCGATGCCGCCCGCGCGCAGGGGCGGACGATCAGCAAGGAGCGCACTGCCCTGATGGTGGCGGTCAATCTGGCCGCAGACCTGCAGCGCGCCCGCCAGGAAATGCAGGCGCGTGATGAACAGCTCGATCGGCTGGAGAATCGCCTGCGCCGGCTGGTTGACATGGGTAGGGGGGCAGAGTAGCTTGGTTATTGCCTCCTGCGGGGCTCGAGTGGCCGAGATGATTCCTGAACCAACATTGTCTATCCAGGGTGTCCCCAGTCATCGCCGTGGTGTGCCGCTCCCTTGCGGAGTAGCCTGAAGCGGTGTGTGGATGCCCACCTGTACATCAGGTTCATGGGGTAGCGGGCTGCACGACCCAGGCGGGAGGTTCCTTATTTCCAGGGCAGGATGATCTGCCGACCAAAAGTCAGTTGCGCCGACGGATACGTCAGCAGCGACGTGCACTATCGTCAGAGGCGATGGACTATGCCGCCACGGCTCTCGCCAGTCATCTCGTGCGCCTCAACCACTTTCGGCGGGCCCGGCATATCGGACTCTACTGGCCCATGCAGGGCGAAATCAGCCCCTTGCCGGTCATGCAGCATCCCATCGCCGTCAACAAGCATTTTTATCTGCCGGTGCTGGCCGGGCACTTTGCGCGCAGCCTCCGCTTTGCGCCTTTTCATCCGCATACGGAGCTGCGCAGTAATCGCTTTCACATCCCCGAACCGCAGGTGCCCCCCGGCTGTCAGCGGTCGGTACGCGAGTTGGATCTGCTGATCCTGCCGCTGGTTGCCTTTGACGCGGAGGGGTACCGTCTGGGGATGGGCGGCGGTTTCTATGATCGCAGCCTGGCGCATTTGCCCCATCGCCGCAGTTGGCGGCGCCCGCGTTTGATTGGTGTCGGGCATGCCTTTCAGGAGGTGCCCCGGCTGCCCAGAGAGCCCTGGGATATCCCACTGGGCATCGTCTGTACAGAAAAAGGCTGTTACCGGATCGGATCATGATGGCACAAATATTGTTTGCCGGTGATGTAATGGGGTCTGCAGGGCGGCGTGCCTTGCGGCTGGCGCTGGCGCGGCTGCGGCAGGAGGGGCCGCTGGACGCGGTGGTGGTGAATGGGGAGAACGCCGCCGGCGGTATGGGGATCACGGCGGCCATCGTCCGGGAATTCCGCAGTTGGGGTGTGGATGTGATTACCGCTGGGAACCATGTCTGGGATCAGCGGGAGGCGCTGACCTTCATCCGGGAGGAGCCGCGCCTGCTGCGGCCCTGCAATGCGCCGCCGGGCACACCGGGAGCGGGCTGGGTGGTGGTGGAGGCGCAGGGCGGCTGGCGTCTGGGGGTGCTCAATCTCATGGGACGGCTGTTCATGCATCCGGTGTATGACTGCCCGTTCCGCACTGCGGACGCCGTGCTGGCGCAAGAGGCGATGGATTGCGATGTCATCCTCGTCGATATGCATGCCGAAGCCACCAGTGAGAAGACGGCTATGGGCTGGCACCTGGCGGGCCGTGTGGCCGGCGTCATGGGCAGCCACACTCATGTGCCCACGGCGGATGAGCGTGTGCTCCCCGGCGGCACCGCCTACCAGAGCGATGCGGGCATGTGCGGTTGCTACGACTCGGTGATCGGCGTGGACAAGGACGCCGCCATTCGCCGCTTCATTACCGCCCTGCCCGGACACGGAGAAGCGGTGGACGGCGTGGCCACCTTTTGTGGCCTGCTGATGACGGTGGATACGGGCACCGGCCGATGCAGCGCCGTGCGTCGTGTACGTTACGACTTTCCGCAGGAAATATCCTGAGCCTATCCCCCGTCCGGCAGGGACGCGCACCGGGACGTTTCACTGACCGCGCCCGTTCCCTCCAGCCAGGCGCGGCGACGCGCGAGGACCACATCATCGACGTCCTCCAGCAATTCCAGCCAGGCCGTATCCCGTGGCGGTGCGGTAGGGGTCACGCGGGTTTCCCGGAGGATGTTGTCACGGAAGAACTGAATGCGCAGCGCCGCGCCCTCCGGAACCGCATCCAGTTGCTCCGGCAATTGTTCCGCCGTAGTCCGGACGCCATCCAGGGCGACGAGAATGTCGTCCGGGGACAGACCCGCCTGCTCCGCAGGGCTGTCCGTCTGCACATGGCGCAACTGGACACCCAGCGCATGGGGTAACCACTGCGCGCCAAGCCATGCACGCAGGGTTTTCTCTGCGGGCTCTCCACCCTCATCCTGCGGGCCGCTGGCCGCGCGCAGGCGCAGCGCAATGCCCATTTCCGCGAGCAGCGCCGGCAACGGTAAGTCGGTCCTCGCGGTGATCCAGTCCTGTAGACGCCCGGCGAGCGCAGGCCCGGCAAGGTCTTCGACGATCCCGACACACTGGCCTTCGGGCAGGGGGATGCCGGTGCGTCCGTAATCCTGCCACAGGCGCCCAAGTACCGTGTCCAGACTCAGGGCCCCGGCACTCTCTAGGCGCAGACTGAGGTCCAGGCAGAGGGCGAGCAGGGCGCCCTTGTTGTAATAGCTGATCTCAAAGTTGGCGCTGTTGACATGGGGATGATAGAGCCTGATCCAGGCATCTTCACTGGATTCCGCCACGCTTTGCAGGAAACGTCCCGGGCGGCGCAGCAGGCGGGTAAGCTCCTTCCCGACGCCGCACAGATATTGCGCGGGGGTCGTCAGACCGGCGCGGCGCAGGCAGAGATCGTCATAATAGGAGGTGATACCCTCGAAGACCCAGAGATCGCGGGTGAGTACCTCCCGGTCCAGTGCGCTGGCGCCGAGCACGGCGGGACGGATGGCCTGCACCAGCCAGCCATGAAAATACTCGTGGCTGGCCAGCCCCAGAAAACGCCGGTAATGGTCCTCGTTGCGACCGCTCAGGTCATCCCGGGCGCAGAGGAGGGCACTGGACGCACGGTGCTCCAGCCCGCCGTAGCCGTCGGTGCTGGTCATGCACAGAAAGTGATACCCTGTGAAGGCGGCATCCCCCCAGAAGCGCTGCTGCCAGTCGCAGATGCGGGTCAGGTCGGCACCGAGACGTTGCAGATCCGCCTGGTGAGTGCCCTGGATAAGCAGGTGATGAGGTCGTTCTCCCACCTCGAAATCCAGCAGGGTAAGGGGCCCCATGAGCACTGGATGATCGATGAGGGCATCAAAGCCGGAGGCTTCAAAACCGCCCCAGCTCCATACCGCACCGCTCTGGCGGGGGAGGGCGGTGCCTACCTGCCAGTCTTCGGGGCCTTCGAGGAGGACCGCGTGCGTTTGTGCCTCCTGTCCGGACACCCGCAGGTAGATGGCCGGGCCGTTGAAAAAGCCTCCCTGATCATCCAGATATGTGGTCCGTACCGAGCGGTCGAAGGCGTAGACGGCGTAATGGACGACCACCGGGCCATGCCCTGGCGCAAGCCGCCAGCGGTCTTTGGCGATTTTGTGCAGGGCGATATCCTGTCCGTTGCGTTCTGCGCGGATTTGGGTCACATGGCGGGCAAGATCGCGGATGGTGTAGCTGCCGGGCACCCAGGCGGGCAGGGCAAGGATCTGTCCTTCCGGGTCCGCCTCGGAAATACTGAGGGTTACCCGAAAAAGATGGGCCCGCGGCTCGGCGCTGATCCGGTAACTCAGTGGGGGAATGATCAAAGCGGCATTCCTAGCGCCACGCGGCGGCAAGACCGCGAAAGGCCGGGTGGATCGCGTCCCCCAGCCATTCATAAAATACGGACTCCGCGACGGCGACCGTAACCCCGGCTTGTCGCAGCCGCTCCAGGGCAGGTTGCTGATGCCCGGCGTCACGACTGGCGCAGGCGTCGGCCACTACCACCGGTTGCCAGCCCGCCGCCTGCAGGTCCAGCGCCGTTTGCAGCACGCAGATATGCAACTCCATGCCGGTCAGAATGACCTGACGCCGATCATCCCGTGCCGTCAGCCACTGGCGGATTTTCTCGCCGCGCCAGCAGGAAAAGGCGGTCTTTTCCAGAACCTCCGCAGCATGGACGCAGATATCCTCTCGGGCCGGCCCCAGTCCCTGCGGATATTGGGCGGTGGCGAGGACAGGCAGCCCCAAGGCGGTGGCCGATTTCAGCAGCCGGGAGACATTGTCCAGGAGCGGCGCCCGCCGCGCCGGCGCCAGTGTACCGAGCAGGCGATCCTGCAGATCGATGGCAATGACGATGCTCTGCGCGGCCTCGATACGCATGACTGCTCAGAACACAAAGTGGGCCGGTAGCGGCTGATGACGCAAAGGCGGGATCTCTGTCTCAAAAAGCTCCGAGCTCTCAAAAACACCCGGCCGGGAGTGCAGGATGCGCCGCACCCCCATGGCCGGACCGGTACCGAGAATGGCGACCAGCCGTCCACCGACCGTCAGTTGCTGTTTGAAGATATCCGGCAGTACCGGCAGGGAGCCGGTGATGCAGATGGCATCATATGGGGCATTGTCCGCCCAGCCCTCGGAGCCGTCGCCAATGTGCAGACAGGCATTCTGAACACCTTGTGTGCGCAGATGATCTGCCGCTGTCCGGGAGAGATCGGCGCGGTCTTCGACGCTGTGTACCATTCCCGCAAGTTGTGCCATCAGGGCGGTCAGATAGCCGCTTCCGGTGCCGATCTCCAGTACCCGGTCCTGTTCCCGCAAATCCAGCTCCTGCACGACTCGAGCCTCCATTTTCGGCGACCACATGGTTTCACCGTGCGCCAGAGGCAGGGTAAAATCAGCGAAAGCCAGGTGCCGGTAGGGAGCGGCTACGAAGTCCTCGCGCTTCACCTGCGCCACGGCGTTCAGCACACGGGGGTCGAGCACATCCCAGGTGCGGATCTGGGTGTCGATCATGGTACGGCGGAGGATGTCAAAGTCCATAGAGCATCAGCGTTCCTGTGAATTTCCGACATTTAGGCATGGGTCTTGTGGCAAGTCAATCCGTGCGCCGAGCCATGGACGCGCCGGGTGGTCATTGGCTTGGCGCCCGTCCTGTGCTCCAATAGCCTAGGATACCGCAGAGGAGTTCCCCTTGGAGAGCCGTGCACACGCGCTGGTAGCACTCATCTTTCTGGCCGTTCTCGGCATTGGGATGGTGGTGGTCGGATTGTGGATGCATCACCGGCAGAGGCCGGGCGTGACCTTCGATGTCATATCTCGGTACAGCGTCGCGGGCCTGACTCTGCAGGCGCCGGTACGTTTCAAAGGCGTGCGGGTCGGAGAGGTGACTGCGATTGGTCTGGATCCGGCGAATCCGCGCATGATCAGGGTGCGGATCAAAGTGGATGAGGCGACGCCCGTTACCCGAGCGACCTTCGCCGAACTGGCGCCGCAAGGGGTGACCGGACTGAGTTATTTGTCCCTGACGGATCACGGTACCAACTTCGCGCCTTTGCCGAGGGTGGACAGCCGACCGGCCGAAATTCCCATGCATCCCAGCTTTTGGGAGGTGCTGTCCCGCAACGGCGAATCCCTGGTGAATCGTGGCAACGTGTTGGCCAGTCGTATGAACATGCTGCTCAATAGCCAGAATCGCGCCCGTTTTGGGCAGACCCTCATCCACCTTGACCAGGCCACGGACCATTTGGTGCAGATGGAGATGGCATTATTGCCGACCATCAAGACTCTGCCCGGGATGGTCGCCGCTACCCGGTCCACCATGGTGGCAAGCCAGCGAATGCTCAAACATCTGGATGCGCTGACGGTCGCCGCCCAGGCACCACTGGCGGACACGGCGGCGGCCGCCAAATCCTTGCGTGGACTTGCTGTGGCCGGGGAGCGGACGGTGAATACCCTCAATTACGACACGTTGCCGCAGGTGAATCGCCTGACACAAAGTCTGATCACCAGCAGTACGGCGGTGCAGAGTCTCAGCCGCTCGCTGCAACGCTCCCCGCAATCGCTGCTCTACGGCGATCGTGGCCCGCCGCCGGGTCCGGGTGAGCCGGGATTTTCCGCAGGAGGAAATTGAGCGCATGCGACACCTTTACTCCGAATGTTCACCAGTCGGGAAGCGCATGGCACTGGCGGGTCTGCTCCTGCTCGCCACAGGTTGTGCCACCAGCGTTTCCTGGCAGGCGCCCTACGATATTACGCCCCCGCATCCTGCCCCTCTGGCCAGCACCACGAGATCAACGGCGACGCTGCCCGTGCTGCGGCTGGGGCCGGTCAGCGCCGTGCAGTGGCTGGAAACGGACAATTATCAGTACCACCTGCTCTACCAGGACCAGCAGCGACTGCTGGCCTACCGGGATGCCCGCTGGATCGGGACCCCGCCGCAGATGATTGCCAGTCGTCTGCAACGGCAACTGGAAGAATCCGGCCAGTGGCGGGCCGTGTTGACACCACTGTCGAGAGGTCGTTCCGTCTGGTTGCTACAGGTCAGGCTGACGGACTTCGTGGTGAATTTCAGCGGTCCGGATGCGGGCGCGGCGCTGGTTGCCGGTACGGCGACACTGGTGAAAACTGCCGATTATCAGGTGATCGCGCAGCGGCATTTCAGTTTCACCGAGATGCTTCCCAGTGCGAGTGCGCAGGGCGGCGCGAAGGCGATGGCCACGGCCAGCTCACGCTTCGTGAGGGCGATAAGCAGTTGGGCGGCGCAGACGGCGGCTACGGAGCTCTCCGCGCGCCAGCCCTGACGATTCCCGGGCTCACTCCTCCGGCTGCTTGACTACCAGCACCGGGCAGCGGGCGTAATGGACGATATCGTTGGCGACGGAACCCAGCAGCAACCGGCCAATGGCGCCGTGGCCATGACTGCCCACCACCAGCATGTCCACTTCATGGGCCTTGCTGAAGGCGATCACTGCCTTGCCGATATTCTCCCCACTTTCCACCATCTCCACCTGCGGCGTGATTCCGCCTTCGGTTACCGACTGACGCAGCTTTTCCATTTCGGCATGGGCCATATGGAGCAGTTTTTCGCGCAGATCCAGGGTGGGGGGCAGGATTTCTTCCGGCATCTGCAGATTGAGCATCTGCGGATTGAATATATGCAGCAGGGTGAGGCGGGCGCCGCGCAGTTGTGCCTCCTGTGCGGCCATCTGTGCGGTGACCAGCGCCATGGGCGAAAAATCCACGGCCACCAGAATATGCTTTATGAGCGGTTTTACGGGCGATTCATCCACGGGCATGCTCCTTGCGCAGGCGTTCCATGAGTTGTGTTTCGTCAAGCAGCACGTTTTCCGTAGTCCGCCGGGCGCGATATTCCCATACACCCTGCGCCAGCACCGTGTCACTGACCACGATGCGATGGGGAAGGCCGACCAGGTCCATAGTGGCAAACTGTACTCCGGGACGTTCATCGCGGTCGTCGAGCAACACGCTGTAACCCTCCGCCTCCAAGCGGTCGTGCAAGGCCTGGGCGGCGGCGGCCACATCCGGTGACTTGCGCGCGTTGATGGCGACGATGCCCACCTCAAAGGGCGCGAGGGCCACCGGCCAGATGATGCCCCGGTCGTCGAAATGCTGCTCCACCGCCGCCGCCACCACCCGCGACACCCCGATACCGTAGCAACCCATGGTGACCGTCGCGTCGCGACCGGTTTCGTCGAGCACGGTGATCCCCATGCTCTCGCTGTAGCGCTCGCCAAGCTGAAAGACGTGCCCCACCTCGATGCCGCGGCGGATGCTCAGGGTGCCTTCCGCACAATGGGGACAGGCATCCCCGGCGCGGACATTGCGCAGATCGGCCGCCGCCGGGCGCGGCAGATCGCGGTCCCAGTTGAGGTTGATCCAGTGCAGATCCGCCGCATTGGCGCCAGTGCTGAAATTGGCCACGCCAAGGGCGCGGTGATCCGCCAGGATGGGGATGGACAGCAGCGGCTCCTTGGGGCCGATGAAGCCCAAAGGCGCACCCGTGGCCGATATGGCTTCCTCCGGTCTGGCCATTTGCACGTCCTGGGCATTCAGGGCGTGCCCCGCCTTGACCAGATTCAGTTCGTCGTCACCGCGCAGCAGCAGCATCACGGTCTTGCCGTCGGCCACTACCAATACGGTTTTGACGATTTTTGCGGTAGGGATACCCAGGTGCTCCGCCTGCTCCGCGACGGTACGGATGCCCGGCGTCCGCACCCGCTCGGCGGCCAGGGGTATCTCCGTTTCCGCCAGATCGGGGCGACTCGCCGCTTTTTCCATGTTGGCTGCATAGTCGCAGTGGTGACAGGAGACGATGGCGTCCTCCCCCGAATCCGCCAGCACATGAAACTCATGGGAGCGCTTACCCCCGATGGCCCCGTTGTCGGCTTCCACCGCACGAAAGCTTAGCCCCAGGCGGGTAAATACCCGCTGGTAGGCCTCGTACATTGCCTGATAGGTGATTTCCAGGGAGCTATGATCCATGTGGAAGGAATACGCGTCCTTCATGATGAACTCACGGCCGCGCATCAGCCCGAAGCGGGGCCGGATTTCATCGCGGAACTTGGTCTGGATCTGATAGAAATTGACAGGAAGCTGCCGGTAGGAGTGAATCTCCCGCCGCGCGAGATCGCTGATGACTTCCTCATGGGTAGGTCCCAGGCAAAACTCGCGGTCATGGCGGTCGCGCAGGCGCAGCAACTCCGGGCCGTATTGTTCCCAGCGGCCCGACTCCTGCCACAGTTCGGCAGGCTGCACCACCGGCATCAGCAATTCCTGCGCGCCGCTGCGATCCATCTCTTCACGCACCACCCGCTCCACCTTGCGCAACACCCGCAACCCGAGGGGCATCCAGGTATATAAGCCGGAAGCCAGGCGGCGGATAAAGCCGCCGCGCAGCAGCAACTGGTGACTGACGAGTTCGGCCTCGGCGGGCGTCTCCTTGAGGGTGGGGATAAAAATCTGACTGGCGCGCATAAAAATCCCTGTTTAGCTGAAGCGCACAGTGTAAGAAAGGGCGGCAGACAAAGGAAGGGGTAAAACGTGGCCTGGATCTGGGCGCATTTTTTCTCCACCCGTGGCCGATTCGTTCCATGCCGTTGCCGAGGTTTGGCACGATGTGCTAGCTTTGAATGCACTGGCCCCGCCGGGCGGCAAAAACTGGCGTAGCTGATACCGCGCTGTTCATAAAAGCCGGGGCGGATAAGCCGCTGGCTGGCCATTGGGTATCGAACGCTGACTGATCATGACCCCGTATCCGCATTGAGTGAGGCCATAACATGCAATATGCAAATCCAAATACCGAAGGCGCAGTCGTCAACTTCAAAGAACGCTATGACAACTTCATCGGCGGCCGGTGGGTTGCCCCAGTCCGCGGTGAATACTTCGACAATATTTCCCCGATCAACGGCAAGCCGTTCTGCCAAATCCCCCGTTCCAGCGCGGAAGATATTGAACTGGCATTGGATGCCGCCCACGCTGCCAAAGATGCCTGGGGCAGAACTTCCGTTACTGCCCGTTCCAATATCCTGCTGAAAATCGCTGACCGCATTGACGCCAATCTGGAAATGCTGGCTGTGGCTGAAACCTGGGATAACGGCAAAGCCGTGCGCGAAACTCTGAATGCGGACGTGCCGCTTTCCTCCGACCACTTCCGCTACTTCGCAGGCTGCTTACGCGCTCAGGAAGGCACTATAGGTGAAATCGACGAAAATACCGTCGCTTACCACTTCCATGAGCCGCTGGGCGTCGTTGGTCAAATCATTCCGTGGAACTTCCCGCTGCTGATGGCGTGCTGGAAGCTGGCGCCCGCACTGGCGGCAGGTAACTGTGTGGTACTGAAACCGGCAGAACAGACCCCCGCCTCCATTCTGGTGATGATGGAACTGATCGCCGACCTGTTGCCGGCAGGCGTGCTGAACGTGGTCAACGGCTACGGTGTGGAAGCAGGCAAAGCGCTGGCAACCAGCAAACGCATTGCCAAAATCGCCTTTACCGGCTCTACCCCGGTCGGTTCCCTGATCATGAAATACGCGGCGGAAAACATTATCCCGTCTACCGTGGAACTGGGTGGCAAATCCCCCAACATCTTCTTTGCCGACGTGCTGGATCAGGAAGATGCGTTTGTGAGCAAGGCGGTGGAGGGCGCGGTACTGGCATTCTTCAACCAAGGCGAAGTCTGCACTTGCCCTTCACGCCTGTTGATTCAAGAATCCATCTACGAAAAATTCATCGGCATGGTGGTTGAGCGTTCAGCGCAAATCAAACGCGGCAATCCGTTGGATACTGAAGTCATGGTCGGTGCGCAAGCTTCCCAGGAACAGTACGACAAAATCCTCAGCTACATCCAGATCGGCAAGGACGAAGGCGCTGAAGTCATTACCGGTGGCGCGGTGGAAACCATGTCTGCGGATTACTGCGAAGGTTACTACATCCAACCTACCCTGCTGAAAGGCACCAACAACATGCGTGTGTTCCAAGAAGAAATCTTCGGGCCGGTCGTGTCTGTGACAACCTTCAAGGACGAAGCGGAAGCATTGGCGATTGCCAACGACATCGAGTTTGGTCTGGGCGCAGGCGTGTGGACTCGCGACATGAACCGTGCCTACCGCATGGGCCGTGGCATTCAGGCAGGTCGTGTGTGGACCAACTGCTACCACATGTACCCAGCACATGCTGCCTTCGGTGGTTACAAAAAATCCGGCGTAGGCCGTGAAACCCACAAAATGATGCTCGACCATTATCAGCAAACGAAAAACCTGCTGGTCAGCTACGACATCAATCCGTTGGGCTTTTTCTAGGTTTCGTTATCCACTGGTTCATGGGCCTTCATCGCAAGGCCTCGATGGCGGTCTGCAGCAGATCATCGGGCAGATGGTTGAGCCCTTCTGACGTAACCACCCAGCGCGTGGCAGTCCTCGCTGTCCTGCGCTTCTCCGGGTGTGTGTTCATGCCGAAAGACCGTGGGATGACCCCGCCGTTTCAAGCTCAAATAGCTCGGAGCATGGCACCTAATGTATTGCGGGCCGTAACAAGCTCGGTCATGATTGACTGCGGGGAATCTCATGGATATCCTGTTGCCATATACCTATGGAGGTGCCCCATGGAGCATGCCACTGTTTTTCAGATCAACCGTAGCCAGGCGATACGTCTGCCCAAGTCGATAGCCTTTCCGGCAGATGTGAAGCGCGTAGAGGTGGTCGCCATAGGCCGCATGCGCATTCTGGTTCCTGCCGGAGAGTCCTGGGAGAGCTGGTTCGATGGAGAAGGGGTCAGCGCCGACTTCATGGAAAGCCGTGAGCAACCCGCCGGCCAGTTCCGGGAACCGTTGTGATCAAATACCTGCTGGATACCAATATCTGCATCTTTACTATCAAGAACAAGCCACCGGAGATCCGCGAACAGTTCCGTCAGCACCATGGGCAAATGGCTATCAGCACCGTCACCTTGATGGAGTTGATCTATGGCGCGGAGAAATCACAGGTACCGGAACGCAACCTGGCCGAAGTTGAAGGGTTCGCCGCCAGGCTGGAAGTGCTCGAATTCGGGAGCGAAGCCGCCAAGCATACTGGGCAGCTCCGCGCAGAACTGGCCAAGATCGGCAAACCCATCGGGCCTTATGACCAGATGATCGCAGGCCACGCCAGAAGCCTGGGATTGTTTGTCGTGACCAACAACTTGCGGGAATTCGAGCGCGTTCCGGGATTGCGGGTCATGGATTGGCAGAGCTCACGCCTGTGAGGATAAAGGAAGGTATCCATGGAGCGTTATCAGCGGGCAATCCAGGAAGAACAGGCGCAGGTGCAATTTCGCCCCGCACCGCAACTCATTGCAAGAGTGTATAGCGGCAATGTATTGACGGAGGGCTTGGTTGACCGCTGTTGTGAACGTCCTCGCATCCGATTGTTGAGCCAGCGCTTCAACACAGACAGCGCACGGCTGGATAGCAGTACCTTGCGTGGATCGTCTGTTTTTGTTTCAGGAACCAGCAGCACCCGCCCCTTGATCGTGCAGAATTTGCTAACTGATAGTTTTATTTGGCGTCCCCAGGGGGGTTCGAACCCCCGTTACCGCCGTGAAAGGGCGGTGTCCTAGGCCACTAGACGATGGGGACGTGGACAGCGCTGAGATCCTACACAGAACCGCGACACAGAGCAAGTGCCCCTGGTGGAAGGTCTTGTTCTGGGCAAGTATCCCGCTCGGCGCGCTCGATGTGGGGTTCAGAGGCGCCCGGTATTTTGCGCCAGGCATTTTCCAGGCCTGCTCCCGACACGGGTTTAGACCAGCGTTTGGCAAGTCGATTTCAGGCCGGTTCACGCCCGGCGCAGCGCCGCAAAGGCAAAGTGGTGTCGCTCCAGAGTGGGGCGTAACGGACGGACGGCACAAATCCCCGTCGGGGCATGGGGGACGTAGCCCGGCGGGGGGAAATTCAGTTAGACTACCGCTACCCACAACCCAAGAAGAAGGACTTATGGACGAACAGGAAGCAGTTTTCATGATCGAGCGCATCTACGTGAAAGACATCTCTTTTGAGTCGCCCAACGCGCCCCTCAGTTTTGTGCAGACCGAGGCGCCGACCGTAGATGTGGGGCTGAACACCGCGAGCACCGTAGTGGAAGGGATGGAAGGACTTACCGAAGTGACGCTGACGGTGACCGTCAAGGCCAAGGCGGGTGAGAGCACCTACTTTGCGGTGGAAGTTCAGCAGTCTGGTCTGTTCCGGGTTCAGAACATCCCGGAAGAGCATATGCCCGCTCTGTTGGCCGTGCATTGCCCGACCATCCTGTTCCCGTATGCGCGGGAAGTGGTTGCGGATCTCGTCGGTCGCGGTGGTTTCCAGCCATTGCACCTGCACCCGGTGAATTTCGAGGCCCTGTATCAGCAGGCGCAGACCCAGCAGCAGAACTATACGACGCAATAATCCATGCGTTGGGCAGTGCTGGGCGGCGGTCACTGGGGGACGGCGCTGGCCGTATATCTGCTGCGCCAGAGGCATATGGTGCAGCTTTGGGGACGGCGCGCCGAGCGCCTGCCCTGTCAGCCCGGACGGACGGACCTTTTCCCCGTATTTCCAGAGTGCGCCCGGCCGGAAGGACTGCACTGCACGGTGGACCTCGCCGCTGCGGTACAGGGCGGGGAGGGCATCGTCCTCGCGGTGCCCAGTCATGCGTTGCGTGGCCTGCTGACGCATCTGCTCCCCTGCCTGCCGTCCACCGCGCTGTTCGTCCTCGCCAGTAAAGGGCTGGAAGTGCCGAGCGCCCTGCGCCTCGACCAGGTATTGCGGGAAATCTTGCCGGAGGCGCCTCTGGTGGTGCTTTCCGGCCCGAGTTTCGCCCATGACCTGATGCTCGGCAAACCACTGGCGATGACGGCGGCGTCTACCGATCCGACCTATGCCCAGCGGGTGGCCGAGGCCTTTGGTAGTGCGCAGATGCGGGTCTACACCAGTGATGATGTAGCGGGCGTCTGTCTGGGCGGGGCGATCAAGAATGTGCTGGCCATTGCCGCTGGTATTTCCGATGGTCTGGGCAATGGCGACAGTGCCCGTGCCGCGCTCATCACTCGTGGGATGGCGGAGTTGCATCGCCTGGGAACGGCGCTGGGGGGGCGAACCGAGACCTTCATGGGTCTGGCCGGTGCCGGGGACCTGATCCTCACGTCCTGCAGCGATCTCTCGCGGAACCGGCGGGTGGGGCTGGGCCTGGGCAGCGGCCTGAGCCTGGAAGCGGTGCTGCGCGGAATTGGCGAGGAGGCCGAGGGGGTACGCACGGCGCAGGCTTTGTTTCAGCTTGCGCAGAGCCTGGGGGTGGACATGCCGATTACCGAACAGGTCTATCGCGTGCTGTTCGAGGGTGCCGCGCCGCGCGCCGCGAGCGATGAACTGATGCGCCGCGCCCTGCGTTCCGAGTTGCATGTTTCAGACGATGGCACCCCTGGGGGCGCCGCCAGGACCGAGTGACGGCGACGGGTCGCGGTGCGCAGATCCGGGTGGGCGGCATAGGGCTGCAAGACTTGCAGAATGGGCCGGGGATCGTTACATTGCCGCCAGATGACAGGGTGTTTGTGCACACCCGGACAAACACAACAAGGAGTTTGGATGTCACCAGACAGGACCGCATGTTGATGGCGGCGTTGGAGCGGGCTTTGGCGTACCAGGCACAAAGCCTTCAGGTTGTTTCCAGAACTTTTGCCCTGACCATCCCCCAGTTGCCGGAAGCGCTCCGGGACGCAGTCGGTAACGGTTATCTGTTGTGCCGCATTGCCGACACCATTGAAGACGATCCGGATATGCCCTGGGAAAAAAAAGCCTGTTGGCAGGCCAAATTTCTTCAGGTCGTGGAGGGTGCGGACGATCCCGCCGCCTTTGCTGCCGCATTGGGCGCAGACCTGTCGCCGGAGATGCCCGAAGCCGAGCACGATCTGATTCGCCACACTCCGGAAGTCGTCGCCATCACCCACAGCCTCAACCCCACCCAGCAGGCGGCATTGTCCCGCTGCGTGCGGATCATGGGAATGGGGATGGCGGAGTTTCAGCAGCATGCTTCGTTGCAGGGGTTGGCGGACATGGCGGCCCTGGATCGCTACTGCTATGTGGTTGCGGGTGTCGTCGGTGAAATGCTCACCAGCCTATTTGTCGAGTTCGAGCCGCTGCTGGCGGAGCATGATGCGGAGATGCAGCGTTTGGCGGTGTCCTTCGGGCAGGGCCTGCAGATGACCAATATTCTCAAGGACATCTGGGATGACTGGCAGCGCGGTGTGAGCTGGATGCCACGCGCGCTGTTTCAGCGTCATGGCTGCGATATCGCGGGGGTGCGGCCCGGCAGTCGGGACCCCGCGTTCCAGGCGGGCCTCACCGAGCTGCTGGGTATTGCCGCGAACCATCTGCAAAATGCGCTGCGCTATACGCTGCTGATACCGGCCGGGCAGACGGGGATGCGGGATTTTTGCCTCTGGGCCATCGCTATGGCGGTGCTGACCCTGCGGCGGATTGCCGAAAATCCGGCCTTTGCCTCCGGAAGCGAGGTGAAAATCAGCCGCCGCAGCGTACATCGGGTGGTATTTCTGTCGCGTCTCCTGCATCGCTCCGATGCGCTCCTGCAGTGGAGTTTCCGGGTGGGCGTCAAACCACTGCCTTTGCCTTCCGCTGTCGCGCAACCATGAATCGTATGCTGCAACCGTTGCACTCTGGCGCGGGCATTTTTCGTTCGTCACTGGATCGGGTGATCGCGCAGGCGCGTCAGGCGTTGGGCGGTCGGCAGGCGGAGGATGGTCACTGGTGTTTCGAGTTTGAGGCCGATTGCACCATTCCTGCCGAATATATTCTGATGCAGCATTACATGGATGAGCGGGACGAGGCTCTGGAGGCCAGGATCGCCGTCTATCTGCGCGGCAAGCAGGCGGATCACGGGGGCTGGCCCCTCTATTACGGCGGCCATTTTGACCTGAGTGCATCGGTAAAGGTCTATTACGCGCTGAAACTTGCGGGCGATGACCCCGAACTGCCCCACATGCGGCGCGCCCGGGAGGCGATTCTCGCCCATGGCGGAGCGGAACGCAGCAATGTGTTCACGCGCATTACCCTGGCGCTTTTTGCCCAGGTGCCGTGGCGGGCGGTGCCCTTCATTCCGGTGGAAATCATGCTGCTGCCGCGCTGGTTTCCCTTTCATATCTACAAGGTCGCTTCCTGGTCGCGCACGGTGATGGTGCCCCTGTTTATTCTGTGCAGCCTCAAGGCGCGCGCCAAAAATCCCCTACAGGTGCATATTCGGGAGTTGTTCCGTCGACCGCCGGATCAGATCACGGATTATTTCAGCCACGCCCGGCGAGGGATTGTGGCATACATCTTTCTGTCTCTGGATCGATTCTGGCGGTTGATGGAGGGCTGGATACCGCACGGTATCCGGCGCCGTGCCCTGAAGAAGGCGGAGGCATGGTTTACCGCGCGGATCAATGGGGAAGATGGTCTGAACGGCATTTTCCCGGCCATGGTGAACGCCCACGAGGCCCTGGAGCTGCTCGGCTATCCGCCGGATCATGATTATCGTCGGCAAACCGGGGCGGCGCTGCGCAAACTGGTGGTGGAGCGGGCGAACGATGCCTATTGTCAGCCCTGTGTATCACCCGTCTGGGATACCTGTCTCGCGCTCCACGCCCTGCTGGAGGAGGATGGCGAGGTCTCTCCGGCGGTGCAAAACGGTATTCGCTGGCTCAAGAACCGGCAGATCGGCGCCGAACCCGGCGACTGGCGGGAGTCACGCCCCCATTTGGCGGGCGGTGGCTGGGCGTTTCAATATGCCAATCCGTATTATCCGGATCTGGATGACACGGCGGCAGTGGGCTGGGCCCTGGCGCGGGCCGGGCGCGCGGAGGATCGAGACAGTATCGAGAAGGCGGCGAACTGGCTGGCGGGCATGCAATCCAGAAACGGCGGTTTCGGCGCCTATG
Source organism: Acidithiobacillus ferrooxidans ATCC 23270 (assembly GCF_000021485.1). Taxonomy (NCBI): domain Bacteria; kingdom Pseudomonadati; phylum Pseudomonadota; class Acidithiobacillia; order Acidithiobacillales; family Acidithiobacillaceae; genus Acidithiobacillus; species Acidithiobacillus ferrooxidans. The sequence continues at coordinate 1,878,029 of NC_011761.1, read as the reverse complement.
ATGTGGATAACACCCACTACTACCTGAACGAAATTCCCTTTGCTGACCACAAGGCCCTGCTGGACCCGCCGACGGCCGATGTCACCGGGCGAGTGGTGGCCTTTCTGGCGCATCTGGCGCGGCCACGGGACCGCGATGTGCTGCGGCGTGCCGTGGCTTATCTGCTGCGTGAACAGGAGTCATCGGGCGCCTGGTTCGGGCGTTGGGGAACCAACTACATCTACGGAACCTGGTCCGTGCTCATGGCACTGGCCGAACTGAATGATCCTTCCCTGAAGCCCACCATGGAACGCGCGGCGTACTGGTTGCGCGCGGTACAGCAGGGCGACGGCGGTTGGGGTGAAAGCAACGATTCCTACAGTGACCCCGGTCTTGCCGGGATGGGCCAGACCTCTACCGCAGCGCAGACGGCTTGGGCCTGCCTGGGTCTGATGGCGGCGGGAGACCGGGATAGTGTCGCCCTGCATCGTGGCATAGCCTGGCTGCAGGCGCATCAGGAAGGGGATGGATGCTGGCAGGCGCCATTTTTTAACGCACCAGGATTCCCGAAGGTTTTCTACCTGATTTATCATGGGTATGCGTTTTATTTCCCGCTTTGGGCACTGGCCCGCTACCGGAACTTGGGATGCATGGCGCACGAATAGGAGTGGTGGCGGCGCTGGACGCGGAGGCGCGTGTTTTTTCCCTCGCAGGCGCGCTGTCGCACGATGCGCTGATAGAGGTGGGTGAGCAGATCTTGCTGTGTATTTCCGGCATGGGGCCGGAGCGGGCGACGGCCGCAACGGATAGGCTGATTGCTGCGGGTGTTGACGGGCTGGTTTCCTGGGGCACTGCGGGCGCCTTGCGGTCGGAACGGAAGCCGGGGGATCTGCTCCTGCCGGAAACCGTGTTCTGGGCGGGGCAGTGCTGGGCGGTGGATGTGGCATGGCGCGGGAGCCTGGCGAAATCCCTATCCATCCCATTCCATGCCGGGGGAGTGCTTTCGGTGGATGAGCCCTGCGGCTCCAGGGCTGCAAAGGCGGCCTTTCTGATGGATTACCCGTCGGCACAGGGGGTGGATATGGAAAGTGGTGCCATTGCCGCCGCAGCGCATGACGCGGATACTCCCTTCATCGTCATCCGCAGTGTCGTGGACCCTGCGGATCAGTCGTTGCCGGCGGTGGCCACGACGAGTGTCGACGCCTACGGGCGGCCGCAGGCCCTCCGCCTGGCGCGCGGGTTGTTGCGCCATCCTGCCGAGTTATCCACTTTGCTGGGTTTGGGTGGGCAGATGCAGAAGGCGCTGAGAACGCTCCGCACGGTGGCGCCGGCCCTTCGTTACGCGGGAAAGGCGGCATGAAGGCCCTGTTGACCGGGGCATCTGGTTTCGTCGGTGGCGCGGTGCTGCGCCGCCTGCTCGCCGAAGGTCTGGAGATACGAGTGCTCCACCGCACCGGCGCTGATCCGGCCAACTGGGAAGGGCTGGACGTGGAGCTGGTGGTCGGGGATCTCACAGACGGCCCGGCTCTGGACAGCGCGGTGGCTGGCTGTCAGGCGGTTTTTCATGTGGCTGCGGACTACCGGCTCTGGGTGCCCGATCCGCGCGCCATGTATGCCGCCAATGTGGGCGGCAGCGAACGTCTGGTGCGCGCGGCGCTCGATGCCGGGGTGGAGCGCATCGTCTATACCAGCAGCGTTGCCGTGCTCGGTCACTACGCTGATGGCCGGGAAGCCGATGAGGACACCACCGCGCAACTGGAAGACATGATCGGGCACTACAAGCGCTCCAAATATCTCGCCGAGGAGGCTCTGCGGGCCCTTTGCCGGGAGGAAGGTGCGCCCATCGTCATCGTCAATCCGTCGACGCCCATAGGTCCGGCGGATCGCAAGCCCACCCCCACCGGGCGGATGGTGCGCGATGCTGCGGCGGGCCGCATGCCGGCGTATGTCGATACCGGTCTGAACGTGGTGCATGTGGATGATGTGGCCATGGGCCATTGGCAGGCATTTACGGACGGCGAGGTCGGGGAACGCTATATTCTCGGTGGCGACAACCTCCCCTTGGCGGCGATCCTCACCCGTATTGCCGGTCTGACCGGGCATCGTTCGCCGTGGCTGCGTATCCCCCGCCGCCTGCTTTATCCCCTGGCCTGGGGGGCGGAGCGGGTGGTGCGCCTGCGGGGGAGGGGGACACCGCTGGTAACGGTGGACGAGCTGCGCATGGCCGCCCACAAGATGTATTTTTCGTCTGCCAAGGCGGAGCGGGTCCTGCATTATACCCATCGTCCTGCGGAGGAGGCCTTGCGGGACGCGGTACGATGGTTTGCGGAGCACCACTATCTGTAGTCTGCCGGCCCGCCGTCTGGCGGTTGCCGCCGTGGGGGTCCTATGTGCTGGTGGATAGGCGGCCCTGCGGCCCTGCTTTCCCTGGCGGCCGTGGTCTATCTGCTGTTGGCGCTTCGAGCAATCGCGCGCTGGCATCCGGTATTGCCGGAGCGCGATGCCGCCGTCAGCGGAGATATCCTGTGCGACGGGCCCGGGGTCAGTGTGCTCAAGCCCCTGCATGGGGACGAGGGGGATCTCTACGCCGCCTTGCGCAGTTTCTGCGTGCAGGACTACCCGGCATTTGAAATCGTTTTTGGCGTGCAGCGCCCCGACGATCCTGCCGTCACCGTGGTGCAGCGGCTGCAGGCCGAGTTCCCGGCCCTGGCGTTGCGCTGGGTGTGTACGGAAGCGCGTATCGGCAGTAATCCCAAGGTCAATAATCTGGCGGGTATCCTCGCGCTCTGTCGTTACGACACCCTGGTGATCAGCGACGCGGATATTTCCGTCGGCCCCCATTACTTGCGCCAGATCTGTGCTTCCCTGCAAAACAGGGATGTGGGGGTGGTGACCTGCCTCTATCGGGCCAGGCCCGTAGCCACCTTCTGGTCGCGGGTGCTGGCCGGTCAGGTGAACGGTCTCTTTCTGCCCTCGGTGCTGCTGGCGGCGCGCCTGGGTCCGAACATTTTCTGCGGCGGGGCGACCATGGCCCTGCGTCGCCCGACGCTGGCGGCCATCGGCGGCCTGCCACGCCTGGCAAACCAACTGGCTGACGATTACTGGCTCGGCGCCTACAGCCGCCAGTTGGGGCAAGCCACCCTGCTCGCGGATTATGTGGTGGACACCGAGGTCCGGGAGGCGAATTTCCGCGCCTTTTACCAGCATGCGCTGCGCTGGTCGCGTACCACGCGATCGGTACAGCCGCTGGGCCACACCTTTTCCTTTTTGACTTATCCGCTGCCCCTGGTGCTGCTGCTCGCGCCCTGGATGGGTCTCTGGGGCGGGGTGCCGCTGGGTGTGGTTCTCCTCTTGCGCCTCGTGTACCATAGGCAAATTATGCACAAACTTAGTGCAGACGGTTCGTTTGGTGTGGCCCTGCTGGGAGAGTTTCTGGGCCTGTGGATCTGGTTTCACGCCCTTTTCGCACGGCACGTTGCCTGGCGGGGGTCGCAATTTGCCATCGGCGCCGACGGGCGGATGGATGGCCATGACGGAGCAAAACGATGACGATGAAAACCCTGTTCTTGCAAGCCCCTTCCTTTGAGGGATTCGATGGTGGTGCCGGTTCGCGCTATCAGGCCAAGCGGGAAATTCGCTCTTTCTGGTTCCCCACCTGGCTGGCTCAGCCCGCCGCCATGATCCCTGGCAGCCGCTTGCTCGACGCCCCTCCCGCAGATGTCAGTGTCGAAGAAACCCTGCAGGTTGCCGCAGGGTATGATCTCTGCATCATTCATACCAGCACCCCGTCTTTTCCTTCCGATGTGCGTATGGCTGAAGTGCTCAAGGAGCACTACCCGAAATTGCTCATCGGCATGGTCGGCGCCAAGGTGGCGGTGGAGCCCGAGGAGTCTCTGCAGCAGGCCGCGGCGGCGGTCGACTTCGTGGCCCGCGAGGAGTTTGATTACACCCTCAAAGAGATCGCCGAAGGTCGGCCCCTGAGTGAGGTGGACGGCATCACCTACCGCTCCAGCAATGGTCAGATCATCCACAACCCCGATCGCGCCATGATCGAAGACATGGATGCCTTGCCCTTCGTCTCCGAAGTGTACAAACGCGATCTGCACATCGAGGACTACTTCATCGGTTACCTCAAGCATCCCTATATTTCCTTCTACACCGGACGCGGCTGCCGTTCACAGTGCACCTTCTGCCTCTGGCCGCAGACGGTGGGTGGCCATCGCTATCGCACCCGCAGTGCCGCCAGCGTCATCGAAGAGGTGCGCTACATCCAGAAGAACTTCCCGCAGGTCAAGGAAATCTTCTTTGACGACGATACGTTTACCGATGACCGTCCCCGTGCCGAAGAAATCGCCCGAGGTCTGGGCAAGCTGGGGGTGACCTGGTCCTGCAACGCCAAGGCCAACGTGCCCTACGATACCCTCAAGGTGCTCCACGAGAACGGCCTGCGCCTGTTGCTGGTGGGCTATGAATCGGGCGATCAGCAGATCCTCAACAACATCAAGAAGGGGCTCAAGGTCGAGGCGGCGCGCAAATTCACGGCCGACTGTCACAAGCTGGGGATCGTGATTCACGGCACCTTTATTCTTGGCCTGCCGGGCGAGACGAAGGAGACCATTCAGAAGACCATCGACTTCGCCAAGGAAATCAATCCCCATACCATACAGGTGTCGCTGGCGGCGCCGTATCCCGGCACCTTCCTGTACAACCAGGCCAAACAGGAGGGGTGGCTGACGGACGAAGATGAGGCCCACCTGGTCAATGACCGCGGCGTGCAGATCAGCCCCATGAGTTACCCGCACCTCAACCATACGGAAATCTTCGACTCGGTGGAGGTGATGTACAAGCGCTTCTACTTCCGCGCCGGCAAGATTGCCGAAATCACGGGTGAGATGCTCAAGAGCACGCAAATGATGAAACGTCGTTTGCGCGAAGGCGTGGAGTTCGTCCGCTTCCTCCGACAGCGCCACGGCTGAAGTGGGGCAGGGCGGCGGCCGGCGGGTCATCTTCAACGCCGACGACTTTGGCTTGGATATGGCGGTGAACGAGGCGGTGGAGTCCGCACACCGTGATGGTGTGCTGACCACCGCCAGTCTCATGGTCGCGGCGCCGGCCGCCGCGGATGCCGTCGCCCGTGCCAGAGCGCTGCCCGGCCTGGGCGTAGGGCTGCATCTTACCTTGGTGGACGGCACGCCTCTGCTGCCCGCGGAGCAGGTGCCGGATCTGGTCGATGAACAAGGGCGTTTTGCTGCGGATCTCTGGCGGCGCGGGGTGCGCTATTTCTTTTTGCCACAGGTCAGAAAGCAACTGGCGGCGGAGATCCGTGCCCAGTTCGCCGCCTTTGCGGCCACCGGCCTGGAACTGGACCACGCCAATGCTCATAAACATCTGCATCTGCATCCTACGGTGCTGACGCAGATGCTGGAAGTCGGGAAGGAGTTCGGCCTGCGGGCGGTGCGTTTGCCCTGGGAGCCTTTGCGGGCGGCACGCTGCAGCGGTGCCAAGGGGGTCGCGCCGACATTCTGGTCCATCTTTCTGGCGCCGTGGCTGGCGCGCATGCGCCGCCAACTGGATCGTCGCCGGATCATGCATAACGACCAGCTCTACGGTCTGGACGCCACTGGCCACATGGACGAGGAGCGACTGCTCCGGATGCTCCGCTGCCTGCCGGCAACCGGGGTTACGGAGATTTATCTGCATCCGGCCATGGTGCAGACGGCGGCACTGCACGCCCTCATGCCGAACTATGAACCGCACGCCGAGTGGGCGGCGCTGACGAGCCCCCGGGTAAAAGATTATTTGCGCGATCAGGACATCGCGAAGGGTACTTTCCGTGATTTTGTCGCTCGTTGACCGTTTTCTTCAGCGCTCCGGTGCGCGTATCTCTCAGGGTCTGGTGGCCTTGGTGGACCTCTCGGTGCAGCGCGCCGCCTGGATGCTGGCGGCCATCGTGCTGGCCACACTGCTCGCCCTGGGCTACTCGGTCGGTCATTTCTCTGTGGATACCGATACCAGCCATGCCTTGTCCCGTGATCTGCCTTTTCAGAAGCGTGAAGTGGCTTACCAGAAAGCGTTTCCGCAGGATAAAAACACGATTGTGGTGGTCCTCCAGGGCGCTGACCGAAATCTTACGGATACAGCCGTCGATCGCCTCAGTACTTGGCTGCGCGCCCGGCCACAATCTTTTCACGACGTGTATGTGCCGGGCGGCGGGCCTTTTTTCCAGCGTAACGGCCTCTTGTATCTCTCCCCCAAACAAGTACAGGATTTTGCCAACCGCATAACCGATGCGCAGCCGCTCATCGCGAGGCTCTCTGCCGAACCGAGCCTGAACGGCCTCAGCAGCCTGTTGAGCATGGCGATTGGGCAACGCCTGACCAATGGTGTGCAACTGCCCGGATTGACGGCTATTTTTTCTGCTCTGGATCAGGCGCTCACGGCGCAGATGCAGGGCAAATCCTATACCATTTCGTGGGGTACACTCATGGGCGGCGATCTGGCCCGAATGGGGCCGTCGCAACGCTTCGTCATTATTCAGCCTGCCCTGAATTACAAGTCTCTGGAGCCTGCTGCTGCGGCCATACATACTTTGCGCGCTGGCCTTACCTCGCTCAACCTGAATGCTGCCCACGGGGTGGACGTTGGGGTGACCGGCGGTGCGGTACTGGATGCGGAACAATTAAAAACCGTGAGTCAGGGTGCCGCTGTTTCTCTGGCGCTGACGTTCACGCTCGAAATCATTTTGCTGATCATAGCATTGCGCTCGCTGCAACTGGTTTTCGGCGTGCTGATGGGGCTGATCGCCGGAATGATCCTGACCACCGCCTGGGCACTGTTTTTTATCGGTCCCTTCAATCTTATTTCCGTGGCCTTTGCCATTCTTTTTATCGGTCTGGGCGTTGATTTTGGTATTCAGTTCTGCCTGCGTTATCGGGAAGAAGTGTTTAACGGCGCAGTTCACCGGCAGGCCATGCAGCGAGTGACACAAGGTATGGGCGGCGCCTTGAGCCTTGCCGCCGTTGCGGCAGCTTTCAGTTTTTTTGCTTTCGTGCCTACCAGCTACGCCGGCATCGTCGATCTCGGACTGATTTCCGGCACCAGCATGCTGGTGGCCTTGTTCATCACCCTCACCTTCCTGCCCGCTTTTTTGACCCTCTGGCCTATGATGGTCACACGTACAAAACCGACGTACTATCCGCATCTGCGCCAAATTCCTGCCTTGGTGCGTCACCCCATCCACCGTTATGCCTACTATGTACTGGGCGTGGTGGCCCTGCTGGCACTGGCATCCGTGCCGCTGGTGCTGCGTACCTCTTTTGACTTCAATCCGCTGCATATGATCGACCGCCATGCGGAGGGGGTGCGCGTTTTCGAGAAGCTCCTCGCGGATCCACAGACGGCGCCCTATCGTATGGAGGTGCTCACTCCGGATATTCCGGCGGCGCAGGCCGTTGCCGCGCGGGTGGCGCGGCTGCCCACCGTGGCGCAGGCCCTGACGATTTCCAGCTATATTCCGGAGCATCAAACCGAGAAGCTGGCCATATTGCAGAACTTGCAGATCCTTGTGCCACCCTTTTCGCTGCTGATGCCTGCCGGTTTGCAGCCGCCGACGCCCGATACCGCGAAAAGTCTTGGGGAATTGGTAACCAAATTGCGGGCCCTCGCGCAAAAGGACGGCGAGAATACACCCGACGGACAGGCGGCGGCGGCGCTGGCTGGCCATCTCGCGCAGTTTTTGGCGACCCGTGGCACGAATGCCCAGGCGATCGCCGATCTGCAAACGCGGGTGATGGGTACCTTGCCCGGCGAATTGCAACGCCTCGGCATGGCGTTGTCCGCCACGCCGGTAACCCTGCAGACCCTGCCGAAGTCCCTGCGCGACCGATATGTGGCGGCCTCTGGCCAGGCACGCGTGGAGATTTTTCCCAAGGCCAATCTCAGCAGTAATCAGGCGATGGCGACCTTTGTGCGAAGTGTGCTGAAGGTGGAGCCCAATGCCGTGGGTACACCGGTGATGCTGGTCCAAGGCGGAGATGCGGTACTCGGTGCCTTTCAGGAGGCTACGTTTATTGCGCTGATAGCCATCAGTCTGCTGCTCCTCCTGGCCTTGCGCCGCTACCGGGATGTGTTGCTGATCATGATTCCGTTGCTGCTGGCGGCGCTGTTCACGGTGGCGGCCATGACTCTGTTGGGGTTGAGCTTCAATCTCGGCAACATCATCGTTCTGCCTCTGCTCATCGGTCTCGGTGTGGCCTTTGCCATCTACATCGTAGTGCGCTGGCGCAACGGTGTGGATGTGGCGCATCTGCTCGGGACATCCACCCCCATGGCCGTTTTTTTCAGCGGGCTTACGACCCTCAGCGCCTTTGGCAGCATGGCGGTTTCCCGCGATCCGGGTATGGCCAGCCTGGGCGAGGCGCTGAGCCTCGCCCTGGCCATCGTGCTGCTGTGCATTCTGATCGTGCTCCCGGCTTTGCTCCTGCTATTTACCCCGTCACCCCGTGAAGAGGGCATTGCCCAGGATGAAGGCAGTTAATTTGCTGAAACAGAAAGTGATGATGCTGGCAGCCGGTCTGCTCGGTCTGGGTTTGGCCGTCTTCCTGGTCGTGCATGCCGGGGTTTCCGACATCCTGAAATTGCTGGCGGTGGCTGGCTGGGGTCTGCTGTGGCTGCTCCCCCTTCACCTGTTGCCGCTGTCCCTGGACGTGTTGGGCTGGAAGTGGCTGCTGCGCGGTGAGGCGCGCGTCCGTTTCTGGTTTTTGCTATGGGTGGCGCTGGTCCGCGAAGCGGCCAACGGCCTCCTGCCGGTGGCGCGGGTGGGTGGAGAAGTGCTCGGTGTACGCCTCCTGACATACTACGGCGTGCCCGGCTATGTCGCCGGGGCCAGTGTCATGGTGGAAGTCACCCTGACCCTATTGAGCCAGTTCATCTTCACGCTGGCGGGGTTCGTGGTGCTGATTTTCGCGGTCAGTGACCACCATCTGCAATTCCAGGTGGTATTTTTTCTGGCATTGATCCTGCCGTTGCTCATGGCCTTTATCTGGTTGCAATATCGTTGGGGACTGTTCACGGTTCTGCAGATGCTGATGAAGAAACTTCTGGGCGGTAAGGACCTGCTTGCGCTCATAGGAGAACCCCAGCGTCTGGATGCCGAAATCCGTCGGCTCTATGCACGTCGCTGGGGTCTGCTCCCGGCGAATGTCTGGCAACTGAGCGGTCTGTTGGCGGGCACGGCGGAAGTCTGGTTTACCTTCTGGCTGCTGGGCCATCCTCTCCCTTTCTGGGCAGCGCTACTCCTGGAAAGCCTCGGGCAGGCCCTGCGCAGTATGGCGTTTCTGGTGCCGGGCGGACTGGGTGTGCAGGAGGGCGGCTTCATTCTGTTCGGCAGCGCGATCGGTGTCGGGCCTGATCTGGCACTGGCCTTTTCTCTGACACGCCGCTTCCGCGAAACCCTGACGGGCATTCCGGTACTCTTGTCATGGCAAGCATTGGAAGGCCATCATATGCACCGCCAGTGGCGGCAAATACGTTCCAACAGGGAGGGCATTTCATGACGGCGATATCTTTGGATCCAGGGTCCGACGCCCATCGCGACCTGTTCTGCAAGTTCTTTCACGATACGCACATTCATTATGATCCGCAGCATATGGATTGGCCGGAACTGGACGCGGAGACTGCGCAGCGGGTGAAGTCTCTGCCGTTCTGGGGCGAAGCCGTCGCCACCGAAAGCGTGACGGCGCGTATGGTGCAAAGCATGGGTGAGCGGGAGCCGGACCCGGTGGTGCGGGCGGCGGTGGCCCTTGATGGGCAGGAGGAACAGCGCCATTCCGATCTGCTACGTGCCCTGGTACAGCATTATGGTATCGAAATTCCGCCATTACCTGCTCCGCCACAGGTGCGCGATCCGTACTGGGAGTTTCTCTATACGGGTTATGGCGAATGCCTGGATTCCTACTTTGCTTTCGGGTTGTTCGCTGCCGCCAAAGACTCGGGGTTCTTCCCGCCCGACCTGGTGAAGATCTTCGAGCCGGTCATGCAGGAAGAGGCGCGTCATATCATATTTTTTGTCAACTGGCTGAGTTGGCACCGCCGGCGTCTGCCCTGGCGGAAAAAAGTGGCGCTCGAGCTCCAGCGCATTCAGGTGATTGCCCTGCAGGCCTGGGCGCGCATACAAACCGCCCGCGGACTACATGCGCATGAGGAAGAAAATTTCACCCTGACGGGGCATGATCAGGTGAGTAAAGACGTCAGCCTGAAGCAGCTTCTTGCGCTCTGCCGCCAGGAGAATGACCGGCGTTTTGCGCCCTATGATGATCGTCTGTTGCGCCCGAAGCTGGCGCCGCGGATTGCCAACATGCTGTTTTTCTTTTTGTCTCGGAGCAGGGCCGCCTGAGGATTCGTCGCCTTGTCCCACATACGGTTTGGTATGTTATACTAATCAAAGCTTGTCGTTCATTGTCCATATACGCTGCGTTGCGGCCGAGAGGGGTGTTTTGTCATGGGTGTTCCTTTGATTCAGAGCTATCGGGTAGGACGCTACATCCTGGCGCAGAAGCTGCAGGGGCGTAAGCGCTATCCTTTGGTGCTGATGCTGGAGCCATTGTTTCGCTGCAACTTGGCCTGTTCGGGCTGCGGTAAGATCGACTATCCCGATGAAACACTCGACAGGCGGCTGTCTGTCGAGGAATGTATCGGCGCTGCCGAGGAGTGCGGGGCTCCTATCGTCTCCATCGCTGGAGGCGAACCACTCATTCACAAGGATATGCCCGTAGTTGTGGAGGGCCTCGTCGAGCGTAAGCGCTTCGTCTACCTCTGCACCAATGCGTTGCTCCTCAAGAAGCGTATGGACGATTACCGGCCTTCGCCTTACCTGACTTTCTCGGTGCATCTGGACGGCAATGCGCATCGTCATGATGATTCCGTGTGTCAGCCGGGTACCTATCAACGCGCTACGGAAGCCATTCGCGAAGCGGTGGGGAGAGGCTTCCGGGTTACGGTAAACTGCACCCTGTTTCAGGGGGAGGGCGCCGACGAGGTGGCCGCCTTCCTGGATGACTGCAAGGCACTGGGGGTGGAGGGGGTGACCATTTCGCCCGGATTCAATTATGAGCGCGCACCGCAGCAGGAGGTTTTTATCCAGCGTCGGGCCTCACGTCAGCTTTTCCGCGACATCTTCCGCATCGGCAAAGAGCGGAAGTCGCGCTGGAAATTCAACCAGTCCAGCCTTTTTCTGGATTTCCTGGCGGGTAACCAGAATTATCAGTGCACGCCCTGGGGCAATCCGACACGCAACATTTTTGGCTGGCAGAAGCCTTGCTACCTCCTGGTCAGCGAAGGCTACGCGCAGACCTTCAATGAACTCATGGAAACGACGCCATGGGATAAATACGGAGTGGGCGTGAATGGTAAATGCGACCAGTGCCAGGTGCATTCCGGTTTCGAGCCGACGGCCGTCAACGACACCTTCGCCCACCCGCTGAAAGCCCTTAAAGTGGCCTTGCTGGGGCCACGCACGGCGGGTCCCATGGCACCGGATATGCCGGTATCACCCCCGGCTCAGGGTACCGAACACCCGGTTTTTCCTTTGCATGTAGAGCGCTGAAGGCGGTTCCGGAAAATGTCAGGTTCATGGTGAAGGGGGATTTCATGCTCAGGAAAAGTCTGGTGGTACTGCTGGCCTGCACAGTCGGTGGGATCGCTCCGGTCCTGTCTGCCGCTGCGGTGACGGTGGCTGCACCTACCACGTCGTCCGACGGAGCGCCAGCGGTCGGCAGTACCCCGGAGGCGACGATCAATACCCTGGATGGGGTGCTGCTGAAATCCATGCAGGGCGGTCGTCGCCTGGGTTACAGCGGCCGTTACCGGATTGTGGCCCCGGTGGTACAGAAGGTTTTTGATTACCGGCGAATCGCCGCCTTGACGCTGGGTGACTATTGGCAAAAGCTAAGCCCGGAACAACAAAACGAGTTTGTCGGGGTGCTCGCAGACCTTACCGCGGCCACCTACGCCGCGCGTTTCGACAGCTACAACGGTGAGCATTTTGCCATTGTGGGCAGTCAGGCCTTGCAGCCCGGCGCGGAGGGGGTATTCAGTACCTTTACGGAGCATAACGGTAAGGTGCACCGTTTTGATTATATCCTGCAGAAAGATGGAGATTTCTGGCGTATCGTCAATGTCGTCGCCGACGGGGTCAGTGATCTTTCCCTGCGGCGGGCGGAATACACCGAAACCATGCAGAAAAAGGGTTTTGCCGCACTGATTGCGCACCTGAAAGCGCAGATTGCCGGGTACGCCAAAGGGTCCTGATGATGCGATCGAGTATACATTTAACCAGGGTCGTGCTGACCGTCGGCGTGTTGACCCTGTCGGGATGCGCTACGGTAAACGGGCCTCAGGGCGCTACGGGGAAACCCGTAGACCCGCTGGAGGCCGTCAACAAGCCAATGTTCCATCTGAATATGGGCCTTTATGATTATGTGCTGAAGCCCGTAGCCACCGGGTACAAGACCGTGACCCCCGATTTTGTCCGCGAGGGTGTCAGCAATGTATTCTCCAATGTGGACATGCCCTATATTTTTATCAACGATTTTCTGCAGGGGCGGGGTCGACAGGGAATGGAGGATCTGAGCCGGTTCCTTGTCAATTCCGTGTTCGGTCTGGGTGGACTCTTCGACGTGGCCAACCGTCTGGATCTGCCTAACCACGAGAACAGCCTGGGGGTAACGCTGGGTGTCTGGGGGGTGCCGCAGGGACCTTATCTGGTGCTGCCGTTTTATGGACCCAGTTCTCTGCGCAGCTTGCCGGGCCTGGCGATGACGATTTTTACCGGGCCGGCATATTATCTGACTGTCAGTTCGGCTCAGTACGCCCTGACGGGTGTAGGAATCATCAACAAGGCCTATGTCGAAGGACCTAACATCCGGATGGTTCAGGAGGCTGTTAATCCTTATGTATTTATGCGCAACGCCTGGGAACAGCATGAGCAATATCTGATATCCGGTGGGGCGGTCAGTAAAAACCAGTTGCTGGAGGGCCTGCAACTGCCGCCGCCGGCCGCCGCCACACCCACACCCACACCCACACCCACACCCACACCCACACCCGGTGAAGCTTCCCCGAGCCACGAGAACAGGAAAGGAAAACCATAATTATGGCATTCGATCAGGATACGGTGCGGCGCACGGCACATCTGGCCCGCATTGCGCTGCCCCAGGCGGAGATACCCGCAGTGGCCGATCAGTTGGAGCGCATCATGGGGCTGGTGGAAGAGTTGCGCGCGATCGAGACGACGGATGTCCCGATCATGGCCCATCCCCTTGACCTGGATCAGCCCCTGCGTCCGGATATGGTTGTCCATCAGGATCAGCGTGAGGTGCTCATGGCAAGTGCCCCGGCGGCTGAGCACGGGCTTTTTCTCGTCCCCAAAGTTATCGAGTAGGAGCCACCTTTGGAACTCCATGAATTCTCCCTGCGGGAACTCCGCCAGGGCTTGCGCAATCGGGATTTTTCTTCCGTGGAATTGACCACGGTGCTGCTGAAACGGATCTCCGCGCTCAATCCGGCATTGAACGCCTTCGTCACGGTTACCGAGAGCAAAGCCCTTGCCGCCGCCGCGACGGCGGATGCACGGCGTGCGGCCGGTGAGGACGGCCCCTTGCTCGGCATTCCCATGGCCCATAAGGACATCTTCTGCACTACGGGGGTGCGCACCACGTGCGGGTCCAGGATGCTGGAGCACTTTGTCGCGCCCTATAATGCCACCGTGGTCGAGCGCTTGGCGGCAGAGGGCATGGTCATGCTGGGCAAGCTGAATATGGATGAATTCGCCATGGGTTCTTCCAACGAGACCAGTTATTTTGGTCCGGTGCGCAATCCCTGGCATACCGGCATGGTACCGGGTGGCTCTTCGGGGGGGTCGGCCGCAGCGGTGGCTGCTGGGCTGGTGCCCGTGGCGACCGGCACCGATACCGGAGGTTCTATCCGCCAGCCCGCCGCCCTTTGTGGCGTCACGGGTATCAAGCCGACGTATGGCCGGGTCTCCCGTTACGGAATGATCGCTTTTGCCTCCAGTCTGGATCAGGGCGGGACCATGGCGCGTAACGCCGAGGACTGCGCGCTGTTGCTGAACGTGATGGCCGCGCATGACCCACGCGATTCCACCAGTCACCCGGCCGCTGCCAGCGATTTCTTACGCGGCCTGGAGCGACCCTTGCAGGGTTTGCGGGTGGGGGTCCCGGAGGAGTTTTTCGGCGCAGGTCTCGACCCCGAGGTGGCGGCCGCCGTGCAGGCGGGTATCGCGGAACTCGCCCGCCAGGGCGCCGCAGTGCAGTCGATTCGGCTGCCCAATAATCCCCATGCGGTGAGCACGTACTATGTCCTGGCGCCGGCGGAAGCCTCCAGCAACCTGGCCCGTTTTGACGGTGTGCGCTATACCCACCGAGCGGCGAATCCTGCGGATTTGACCGAGTTGTATCAGCAGAGCCGTTATGAGGGCTTTGGCGCGGAGGTGCGGCGGCGGATTCTGGTGGGGACCTACGTGCTCTCTGCGGGTTACTATGATGCCTATTATCGCAAGGCCCAACAGGTGCGTAGCCTGATTCGCGAGGATTTCCGGCGGGCTTTTGCGGAAGTGGACGTGATCGTCGGGCCGACCACCCCGACTCCGGCCTTTCCGCTGGGTGCCAAAAATGCCGATCCGGTGGCCATGTATCTGGCGGATATTTATACCATCGCGGTGAATCTCGCGGGCATCCCCGCGCTCAGCGTTCCGTGTGGCTTCACTGCCGCGGGGTTGCCGGTGGGCATGCAGTTGATGGGGGATTATTTCGCCGATGATCTGTTGCTTAACGTAGCCCATCGCTATCAGCAGGAAACCCAGTGGCACCGCGCACATCCGTCCGTGCATGGGAGGGAGGCATGAATATGGACTGGGAAGTCGTCATCGGCTTGGAAGTTCACGCCCAGCTCAATACCGCCACCAAAATATTTTGCGGCTGTCCGACCGCTTTCGGGGCGGAGCCTAACAGTCACACCTGCCCGGTCTGCCTAGCCATGCCCGGTGCCCTGCCGGTTCTCAATGCGGCAGCGGTGGATAAGGCTATCGCTCTAGGGCTGGCGATTGGCGCGGAGCTGAATCGGCACAGTATTTTTGCCCGCAAGAACTACTTTTACCCCGATTTGCCCAAGGGCTATCAGATCAGCCAGTACGAACTGCCCGTCGTCGGCAAGGGGACACTGACGGTGCAACTGCCTGACGGTGGGGAAAAAGTGGTGGGTGTGACCCGCGCGCACCTGGAAGAAGACGCCGGTAAATCACTTCACGAAGCCTTTATCGGGCAGTCCGGTATCGACCTGAACCGTGCGGGCACGCCGCTGCTGGAAATCGTGTCGGAGCCGGATATGCGCTCGTCGGCGGAGGCTGTGGCCTATCTCAAAAAACTGCATACCCTGGTGCGTTATCTGGATATTTGTGACGGCAATATGCAGGAAGGTTCCTTTCGTTGTGATGCCAACGTCTCCCTGCGGCGGCCGGGCGCCCCCTATGGAACCCGTGCCGAGATCAAGAATCTCAACTCTTTTCGGTTTCTGGAAAAGGCGATCGAATATGAGATCGGTCGCCAGCGCGATATCCTGGAGAGCGGCGGGCAGATTGTGCAGGAAACACGTCTCTATGACGCCAACCGCGACGAAACCCGCTCCATGCGCGGTAAAGAAGAGGCCAACGACTACCGTTATTTTCCTGACCCTGACCTGCTGCCATTGGTGCTGGACGAGTCGCGTATCGAGCGGGTGCGGGAGACCCTCCCGGAGTTGCCCGATGCCAGGCGTATCCGGTTTATGAGGCAGTATGCCCTTCCGGTCTATGACGCCGGCGTGCTCACCGCCGGCCGTACCCTGGCGGATTACTACGAGCAGGTAGCCGTCGATGTGGATGGTAAACTGGCGGCGAACTGGGTCATGGGCGACCTGCTCGGGGCCCTCAACAAGGCGAGTATTGAGATTGAGGACTGCCCGGTTTCTGCAGAAAAATTGCGTCTGCTGGTTCAACGTATCGAGGACCAGACGATCTCTGGCAAGATCGCCAAAGAAATCTTTGAAGAGATTTTCTATCGCGGTGGCGAGGTGGACGCCATCATTGAGGATCGCGGTTTGCGGCAGATCACCGATGTGGCGGCTATTGCCGCAATGGTGGACGCCATTGTCACGGCCAATCCGCAGCAGGCGGCTGACTTTCGCGCCGGGAAGGACAAGCTACTGGGCTTCTTCGTGGGTCAGGTGATGAAGGCTAGTCAGGGAAAAGCCAATCCTGATCAGGTAAACGCTATTTTGCTGGAGCGTTTGCAGAAAGGTTAGCGGGCGGAGTTCCACCCGTGCCGAAGGGGCACCAGGAATGCCGGATGCCCCTTCGTGTTGTGCCCTGGTCAACTGCTCAGGAAGCGGGAACCGTTGCGGGCACGTCCTTGACGAGTTTCAGGAAAGCAGCGAAGGGACCCATGTTTTTCCATGGCCTCCATCTTCGGCCCCTTAAAGTTCAGGCGCCCGAACATCATGGCGGTCAGCGGGGACCCCATGTGATGCCAATCATGGGTGGTCGCCCACATTTTATAGTCATAATTATAATTAAGCTTACTGACTTTGATGGCGCCGCCATAGCTGCATACCGCTTTGCCCCCTTTGAGGGCGATTTCTAGTTGCACGGGTGGGGTGGTTTTCATGTCGGAGTCGGAGACTTCCATCACTTTGTAGCCTTTACCGCCGTTGTTTTTGACCCAGGAACCGGCCAGTTTTTCGGTCAATGTCGGGCTGTTGTTCCACGCGGTGCATAGATCCTGCGCCCAGGCCGGGGACATGAAAGCTGGGGGCGCAACCGGCGCTCCGGCTGTACTTCCCGTAGCCCCAGAGGGGGCCTCCGCCGCCATAGCCATCGTTGGCCCCGCCAGGCTAAGCCCTAAAATGGCCGCCATTGTCATTTTTCTGAACATCGACCCCTCCTCCATATTCGCTGTTTGCGCTCCATAGCGAGCGTGAGGGCAGTATAGTCCCGGAACCTTATGGTTGACACCAAGGTATTTTTAATTGCACGATAAATAACCAGAAAATAAGCATATAATATTTTAATGTGGATTGGCGTGGCGTCCATTCCCATGAGGCGGCGCTTTCGCTACACTAGCGGGCCACGGAGGTGTGGCAGAGCGGTTGATTGCACCGGTCTTGTCCCCAATCGAGCCCCTGCCGGGAAACGGGCAGGGTGACAGGAATCAAATTCGGCGAATCCCCTGGTTTGTCCGAGGTAACGCCGAGCCAAGCCGGAAAGGTTCCGGAAGGTGTAGAGATCAGACGGTTCCCACCTACAGCCTCATGGCCAGGGTGAAGGCATGATCCAGACTCCAAAAGGGCCCTCATGGTCCTGTGGCGAAAGCCATGGTGGGTAAGGAAAACCGGCAGGGGTTAACGCCCCTCGTGAGTTCGAATCTCACCGCCTCCGCCATATAAACGAAGTAACATAATGATATTAAACAGTAATTTTATAAAAACGTTAATGCTGGTAAGCTGGATCTCAGACTACCCACTTGAAATGACGAGATTGTCATAATTGGGGGGAACTTAGGTTGTGGTGATAACCGTCCATACCTAGGAACTATCAGTCAATTAGCCTTAGTGTGCCGCCAAACTCCCTCCCCCGACAAAAGAGCGACCAAAAACCATAGATACAACAAAGGAAATATGCTCTGCGCCGATGGTGGAAAGCCACCAACCACACTCCACCCTAGTTGCAAGATGCTATTGAATGGTGACCAGCGGGTTATCTCGCTCGGGAGGGAACTGCCGCCTTTAACATGCGCCAGCACAAGATTTAGCAGAAACAGCATAGGAAGAATACGTGCAATCACGCGGAAAGCCCCCGCACCAAATCGTGCGCGCAGAACAACAGCTAGAAAGAAAAAAGGGGAGGAGGCTATAAGCAACACAACATTGAGCAGCACTAATGTCATCAGATTTAAAATTGGAGAGAAGCCGATGTAGGCCGAGACAACAAGTATAATAATAGACAATTCAGTTAACAGCCATTGCGCGCTACGCTCGGCCAAAATAATAGTTATAGGGTGGCAGGGCAAGCTATACAAATATCGATTCCAACCCCCATTTTGCTGGTCACTGAAACTAGTCATAAAGCAACCAGAGGCGACAGTCAAACCCAGTATCGCCGCAAACAGATAGCCTTCATCTTTTATTGCCACTACATTAGCGCTTTGTAAAGAGAAATACAGTATACTAGGATAAAGTAGTATCGGGAGGAGCATTGATTTGGATCGCAGGGTACCGAGTATTTCCAAAATCAGTAATGAAATAAAAGGTAGCATTATAGAAAGACTCTATAAGAAATAGAAAAGGAAGAATACACGTTAGATCCTACATTTTGTAGGAAGCAATAAAGCAGTACCGACAAGGACGACTTGCCATAACCCCATCATGACTATGTCAATCGCTTCAATTCCGCTACCATGGACTATGCTGGCAATCTCTGCATGCATGATTCCCGTTGGCAAATAGCGTTGTAGCGTGGCGATGAAGGGAGGAAACGCTGAAGAGAAAACATAGCCCCCACCCCCAAGAAAAAAAATAGAAAACAGGACAATTCGTGCCCAAGCCATCGCTGCCGATGAAGTACCTGCCAGTCGAGCAATTATAACGCCAACGGCAATCATGATGATGGCCATGCTCAAGACTAATGATTCATAAAGCCACAATAGAGGCAAGTTGAGTGCTATGTGCCATCCAACAAATGCAGCAAATAAAATAATTATTATGGATAACTGGACATCGATAAGCACTGTAATTAACCGCGTAAAAAATATACGCAATTGTGAAATTGGGAGCGTCTGTAATAGCCCGTGATAATCTGGAACAAGGCCAAAAACCCGTATACCATTAAACAGAGCGCCAACAATAACACCTATTAATGCCATGAGCAAACTGATGTAGAGTACTCCATTAGGTGACACATGCCTTTCGAACATAGAAACAAGAAAAACTATAAGAGGGATAATAAAAACATAAATAAAATATTGCCTACGTCTCCATCTAGGTAAGATAATAATAGCTAGTAATGCCAGATTTCTTTTAAACATAAATACCTCGCTTCAAGGTTGTTTTGAATTCTTGCAAAATGACGGAGTTATCGACACCATTCAACTGTTCTTGAGCAGCAATGTGCCCCTTATCCAGCAGGATAATCCCATCGCAGAGACATGTAAGTTCTTCATAGGTATGTGATGCTATTAATACTATTGCACGTCGTTGGCGTGCCGCTTGCAAATGTCGCCAAACACATTCCCGCGCATCGAAGTCTAATCCGGCACTAGGCTCGTCCAACAGTAATATCGCTGGTTCCCAAGCCAAAGCAAGCAAATTGGCTAGCATTTTTTGGCGTCCACCACTCAGATTCCGAGCATTCTTTTTCAGAACATCGCTGAGCAGAAAGTCGTCCGCCCACCGGGCGATATCCAGGGAGCTTACTTGCAATCCTCGAATGGTAAAGATTGCTCCAATGATTTCTCGAACTTTTAGATTTGCTGGAAATTCGATATTCTGAAAGCTGACTCCGATTTGTCGTTTGGCCATTATAGTCCCTGCCGACTTGCCAAAATAGGTAATGCTGCCAACACGAGAATGAAGGACACCGGATAAACAGTTAATTAATGTACTTTTCCCAGATCCATTTTGTCCTATAAGTCCTGTAATTCCGGAATCAAATGACAGGGAAAAAGACAAGTCGTTCAATACCCATGGATCCCTTTCATTGTATTTAAAACTCAATCTATCTACCATTAAAGGAAACATCAATCCCCTCCTGTCGTCAACTTATTTAACGCCCAAATAACCAGTTGAAATACTTGGGAGCCGCTTGTAATTCATCAAAAAATAAATAAAAAGCGGGTGTAATGTAAAGTGTCAAAAACTGGGAAAATATCAGGCCACCGACTACGGCGATGCCCAAGGGTACCCGGCTATCTGCGCCGGCGCCAAAGCCGATGGCAATGGGAAGTACACCAAGGATGGCGGCAAAAGTGGTCATCATGATGGGGCGATAGCGGATTGTGCAGGCATCGACGATGGCCTCATAGGCACTGGCGCCTTCGCGACGGCGACTGACCGCAAAATCGACGAGAATGATGCCGTTTTTCTTGACCAGCCCGAGCAGCATGATGATGCCGATGAAGCTGTACAACTCGAGGGGCTCGTTAAAAATAACCAATGACAGCAAGGCTCCGAAAGCCGCCAGGGGCAAGGCGGTCAGAATGGTCAGAGGATGCAGAAAATGCTCGTAGAGAATGGCCAGCACTACATAAATGAGCAGTACGGTGGCCAACAACAAAAATGGCAACGATTTGAAAGCGGACTGGAATTGCGCCGCAGTGCCGCCCAGATGGCCGGCGATCCCGGCGGGCAATATGTCCTTGGCTTTACTCTGCAGTGCGGAAATGGCGCGGCCGAGGTTGGCCCCCGGCGCGAGATTGAAGGAGATCGTGGTTGAGGGCTGACCGTTGTGTTGCATCAGGGTGAGGGGAGCGGCATCGTAATGAAATTCTGCCACCGCCGAGAGCGGTACCAGCGTGCCCCCAGCCCCTGCTACGCTGAGGGTCGAGAGGGCATTGATGTTGTGTTGATAGCGGGGTTCGAGTTCCATAATGACTTCATATTGGTCATTGGCACCATAAATCGTTCCTACCTCATGGCCACCGAAGGCGAGACCGAGGGTGTTTTCAATGGCGGCCGGAGTAACGCCGAGGGCCGTGGCCCAGGGCCGGTTGATTTTGATGGCCACCTGGGGGTTATTGTTTTGCAGGCTGTTGCTGACGGAGCTGAGTTGCGGCAAACGGCGTAGCGCTGCGGTCATTCTCAGGGTGGCGGCGTTGAGGTCGGTCCAGTTGTTGCCAATGAGTTCATAAACGTAGCTGCCATTATCACTCGCGGTACCTGAGTGGGCGCTCTGTGGTCCTTGGAATACAACCTGGGCATTGTGGAAGCCCTGTGTGGCACGGTTGAGATCCTCGATGATTTCTTCCGTTTCTGGCGCGTACCCATTGCGAATGTGAATAAACATGTGTCCCGAAGTGCTGCTACCGAAACCGCCGGGCCCTTGTCCAGCAGAAGACACCACCGATTGAATACGTGGATTGGATTTCACCACCCGGGCGATTTCTGACTGCTCATGGCTGACTTCTGCAAAGGTCATCCCGGTAGGGTATTCAATATTGGCATTGATCATTCCCGAGTTCTGGCTAGGTAAAAAAGCCTTGGGAACAATCATTACCAGCCAGACACTACCCGCCAGTGAAAGTCCAGCCAGGGCCAGCATCCAGTATTTGTGCTGCAAGGCAACTTTCAGGGTGCGAATATAAAAATCGCGACTGCCCTTGAAAAATCGCTGAAAAATCCCGTCTTCAGGCAAGTGACCGGTATCGTGCAGGTCGGTCGGGGTATGGGCGTGATTGGGTTTGAGATAACGACTGCAAAGCATGGGCGTGACGCTCAGGGCGACCATCCCGGAAATCAGGATGACCACGGCAATACTGACCCCAAAGTCCGAGAACAAATGGCCGACAAAGCCACCCAGAAAAATCAGAGGAAGAAAAATGATGGACAGGGACAAGGTCATGGACAGGACCGTAAAACTGATTTCCCGGCTGCCATTGAGGGCGGCAGTCATGCCGGTTTCTCCCCGGTCGATGTGTCGGTTGATGTTTTCCAGCATCACCACGGCATCATCCACCACAAAGCCCACCGAAAGAGTCAGCGCCAGCAAGGTCAGGGTATTGATACTGAAGCCGAGCAGCATCATGACCAGAAAGGTACCCAGCAAGGAAAGGGGTATGGCGACTGCGCCGATGAGGGTGGCCGAGGGGCGGCGCAGAAACAGCCACATGACGCCTGCTACCAGAATGCTGGCGAGGATGAGGGTCATCAGTACTTCGTGTACCGCCGCGCGAATGTAATCGGCCAAATCGAAAACATTGGTCAGATGCACCCCGCCGGGCATGGCAGCCTGCAATTGCGGCAACATGGCGCGGATTTTGTTGGAAATGGCGACGGTATTGCTGCCTGGCTGTCGTGTTACAGCGAGAACAATACCGGGAGTTTTGTTGATCCAGGTTTCCTGTTGGTTATCCTGGGTACTGTTGACGGCCTTGCCAACCGCACTGAGGGGAACCGCCTGTCCGCCCTCATAGGCCAGAACCAGATGGTTGTAGGCTTCTGCGGTATGTAACTGACCGTGTACCTGGGTGGCGAAAGCCTGATCACCCCCATCCAGGGTGCCACCGGGCAGGTTGACGTTGGCATTACCCAGGGCGCTTTGTACGGCCTGCAGACTCAGGCCCCGGGCAGAAAGGGCAAAAGGATTCACATAAATGCGCACGGCGT